>NZ_AYZC01000099.1 GCF_001436775.1 Lactobacillus acetotolerans DSM 20749 = JCM 3825 | reverse complement strand
CTTAAGGAAAACAGGTCAGAAATATTTCTTTGAATTGCTCTGACAGTAATACTATCTTTGGAATCGTAAGGATAGGCCTGCTCGGCTAAAGAATACAGCCTGGCAGTCAGATATCTTGCTCTTTGCTTGCCTATGCCAGAAATAGACAGTAGCTCTTGATAAATTCTTGTTTCATCACTGTCTAAAACGTATTGAGCATGCGGGAATAAGCTGACAATGGTCCAATATATTTTGCCCGTGGGAGTGGCCATGATGCTTTCAATTTGCGGAAAAGTTGACTGTAGATTGCGGTGCAGCTGATTCTTGGCTACAATCAGATTCTTAGTTAATTCTTCAAAATAGCGGCTGGCATTTTGCATTTCATGATATTCTTTCGGCTGCGGCTCTCTTAATTTTTGCGGAGCACAAAACTCAATCAAAGCCAGATGATAGGCATCAAGCTTATCAGTTTTATTGTGTCGCAGATTATTGTCCATCAGTTTTTTTGCTTTCAATGGATTAAGCTTTAAATACTTAATATGATTTTCTTCTAGAAAGGCCTGCAAGCTAAGAGAATAAACACCGGTAGATTCAAAAACTACCAAAGGCGTAATTAAATAGCGATTTAAATGATCAAGCAGTTTTTGATAGCCAAAGGAGTCATTTGAAATAGTAAATGGCTTTCCTTGTTTAATACGATCAATTACAACACAGACAGTCGATGAATGGCTGCTAACATCAATACCAAAAACAATATTTTGTTCCATAATAACCTCCAAGTGAAGATAAACAGCTTTATCAAACCATTCAATTCTAATTTTCTGAACTCGGCATCAGGTGCCCACAGACTACGAAGAGACTTTAGAATGGCCGGTAAAGCAGCCCGTTTTGTTT
>NZ_AYZC01000098.1 GCF_001436775.1 Lactobacillus acetotolerans DSM 20749 = JCM 3825 | reverse complement strand
GCCGAATTGCGTTAAGACATCTTTATTTTCAGACTTGGTTTTAGCAGTTTCATAGTTAAAGACAGTCCGGTTATCGGTCTTAAAGCGGTAAGGGATACCATAGTTTTTGAGGATTTGCTCAAAGACGTGGTAGTAACCGTTCAAAGTTTCCTGCCAGTCAAAGTAAGCACCAACCAGGTTGCCGGTCGCATCATCAATTGCCAGGTGCAGTGCAGCTTTTTTAGTCCCAAACCAAACAATACTTGAGGCATCCATTTGGATCTCCTCACCAAAATATTTACAGCGTTCCCGTCGTGGGTGAGCATCTTCTAAAGCCAGCTGATAGTTAACTGCTTGTTTAACAGTTTTAGTCTTGGCTGTTGGATGCTTGGCCCGATATCTAGCCTTAGCCCGTTTCTTGCGGGTTTTGCGCCAGAGTTTAGGCGGATAGATGTCGGCCTGGGTTAAGCGGCTGTAGACACTGCTATAAGAAACTGGCAGGTGCTCGCGCCGGTTTAATAATTCGGTGTAATGTTTAAAATTACAGTCTTGATATTTAGACCGGTATAAGGTTACAATTTGTTTGTTAATTTCTGTGGTGAGACAATTAACAGGTTGGCGGTTTCTGTTCCCATGAACAAAAGCCGCTTTTCCTTTGTCTTGGTATTTGCGGATGAGCCGGTTCACCTGCCTGACAGTAATGTCTAAGGTGAGGGCGGCTCGTCTTTTATTTTTGTGCTGGTCAACTAAATCTTTAATTACCTGATATTTTCTTTGCTCGTTCATTCTTAACTTAATCCTTCTCATATAGCACAATAACCTCCAATAGAGACTATTATACATATGTTATCTATTAGGACATTTTCCTTTGATAACAGTTAAGACATTATCACTTGTTAATCACA
>NZ_AYZC01000097.1 GCF_001436775.1 Lactobacillus acetotolerans DSM 20749 = JCM 3825 | reverse complement strand
GGAGAGCATCTGCCTTACAAGCAGGAGGTCACAGGTCCGAGCCCTGTATCCTCCATCCGAGTCGTTAGCTCAGTCGGTAGAGCATCTGACTTTTAATCAGAGGGTCGACGGTTCAAGCCCGTCACGACTCATGACCCCATTTTGCGGGTGTGGCGGAATTGGCAGACGCGCTAGATTTAGGTTCTAGTGTTTTTGGACGTATGGGTTCAAGTCCCATCACCCGTATTCGCCATTACAATTAAATATATACCATGTATTTATGCCGATTTAGCTCAGTTGGTAGAGCATCTGTTTTGTAAACAGGGGGTCGTACGTTCAAGTCGTATAATCGGCATTGTATATTTTGCGGAAGTAGTTCAGTGGTAGAACATCACCTTGCCATGGTGGGGGTCGCGGGTTCGAATCCCGTCTTCCGCTTTCATTTTATGCCGGGGTGGCGGAATTGGCAGACGCACAGGACTTAAAATCCTGCGGTTGGTTTCAACCGTACCGGTTCGAGCCCGGTCCTCGGCATTTAATGATGCGCCCTTAGCGCAACTGGATAGAGTGTCTGACTACGAATCAGAAGGTTGAAGGTTCAAGTCCTTCAGGGCGCATACATAACGGGAAGTGGCTCAGTTTGGTAGAGCACCTGGTTTGGGACCAGGGGGTCGCAGGTTCGAATCCTGTCTTCCCGATTTGTAATCTATGAAACTATCGATTACTTTTTGGCGGTGTAGCTCAGCTGGCTAGAGCGTCCGGTTCATACCCGGGAGGTCGAGGGTTCGATCCCCCCCGCCGCTATTTGCTAGAGCTTGGACCTTTAGCTCAGTTGGTTAGAGCAGACGGCTCATAACCGTCTTGTCGTAGGTTCGAGTCCTACAAGGTCCACTAGGACATTATTTAAAATTTTATCGCGGGATGGAGCAGTCTGGTAGCTCGTTGGGCTCATAACCCAAAGGTCGTTGGT
>NZ_AYZC01000096.1 GCF_001436775.1 Lactobacillus acetotolerans DSM 20749 = JCM 3825 | reverse complement strand
AGTCTAACTTTGTTGGGCTTTTTTATAAATAATTTATTTAACTAGCACCACACGTATTATATGGATAAGGTAATGATGTATGTAACTTATCTTCTATTTTTTCAATTTCATGCAAAATAAATCTAACATCGTATTCTGAATTAAAGTCTTTATTTCCAATAAATTGCTTTAAATTAACTATTTCACGATCATCAATTAACTCTTTGATTACATGTCGAATATTAACCTCAGAGCCCTTGATCCTCATATAGTTGTTTTTAATTTCTAGCTTTAAATCATACTTATCTAAAATTTGTTTCATTACACGTTCATCATTAGTACGAACATTAGAACTAACAAAATATTTCTTAAAAATATCACTCTCCCTAATACCCTCTGGCGAAACTAATAAAAGTCGCTTAAGTAGCCTATTTCTTCTTTCTACAGGTGAGATATTAATTGCAGTTCTTTTATTAATTGCATCATTATTGTTTTCTTTTGAATAATTTTGCGGATTTATTTTGTATCCCATTCCTCTTTTGGAAATGATTATTGGATATTTGCTTTCTGCATTAATATCATGAATCAAGCGATAAACGGTCTTTTTAGAAACATTCAGAAGACTTGCTATTTCTTCTGCTTGAACAAATTCTTTATTATTCGACAGATAGAATAATAATTCTTTTGTTCTTATGTTTTTAATCATTTTCACCGCCTCACTTTCCCTTCACTTTTAATTCTAGCAAACGCTTACACTTATAAAAACCAATATTTGGCCATAGCAATGGACATTTGTAAGTGATATAGGTAACAAAGTCCTCTTTCATTGTGAAGTACATTTAACAGTTATTCATAAACTTGCCAAACAAAACTCTATATAAACTAATTCGTTTTAGAAATTATTTTTATATCAAAAAAGCAGCCGTCCTGGCTGCTTTCAATCTAAATATGGAAAAATTAAAATGAATTCTCGTCCAATAAAAAGTGGGAGCTTTTTTGGTGGAGTGAATAATATAGAATAATAAATATTACAGTATATAGAATAGTTGAATATATATAAGATAAATAGATACGTGTGGTGCTAGTTAAATAAATTATTTATAAAAAAGCCCAACAAAGTTAGACT
>NZ_AYZC01000094.1 GCF_001436775.1 Lactobacillus acetotolerans DSM 20749 = JCM 3825 | reverse complement strand
CCCTTAAGCTGCACAGCTTAAGGATTTTTCTTTGTAAACCGCATCTTTCTCTTCCAATTTGATGCGGGCTATTAAATGATCAAAATTACCGTAGCCATAAGCCGTCCGCTCAATTTGCTTGATCTTGCGGTTAATTCCTTCTAAACAACCGTTGGAACACTGGTACTTACCGGCATTTAAAACAGAAGTTTGGTTATGTTTAAAAGTGGTTAAGGTCCCCCGCATCTTTTCTCCAACGGTTTGCGTGGTATTGATTATCTTTTTCATTGCGTGGGCATTCTGCTTGCGTAATGCAGCCGTAAAATTTTGTAATACTTGATAACTATGCTTAAGTGCAGGATTCAAATCCAAGCCATCCAGAACAATATGCTCCTGAGTTAAGTAATCCTTTAGGTGTTGGTTATAATAAGGCTGTTTCTTTTCTAATTTACTATAGGGCTTAAGGTAAAGCTTCCAGCAATACTTTAACAAGCGGTAAGGATAGGTGCCGGGATTAAAGTTTTTCATTACCTGCACCCGTAACTGATTAAAGGAGCGGTTAAGCATTTGTACTAGATGGAAGCGGTCAATCACAACCGCTGCTTTAGGGAATAGCTGCCCAGCAATGGCTTGATAATAAGCATTCAAATCTAAAGAGACTGTTTTGACTTTCTTGCGGATTGTTATTGGGAATTGCTCGAAATATTTAACAATGCTTTTCTTAAAGCGGTCGCTGAGAATGGTAATGATCCGGTGATTGTCTCCATCCAAACAAATAAAGTGTAATTTGTGTCCCACACCACGCACTTCATCAAAAGCCAAGTGCTCCGGCAAGGTGGTGGCCTGTGCCCGAAACGGGGTATCCAGGCTATCTAATACTCTTTGGACAGTGTTGGTGGAAACATTGTTTTCTTGCGCAATACTGGTCATTGACCTGTCAGTAGTTAAAGCTGTTAAGACTTTAAGTTTACTAGCATTAGAGATACGGCAACTTTTGCCTACCAGATCAGTTTGGGCCATGGATCTTTTTCCGCAAGAACAACAAATTACTCTTTGCTTATGTAACTCTAATAATACCGGTTGGCTGGCATTGCTGGTTAAATAGCGTACTTTAGCAACATAGTGCCCATTGTGCTTTAAAGTAGAAGAATGGCAAACCGGGCAAGCTGGTTGCACTAGTTCTGCTACATAAACCTTAGTTTGTTTATGATGGCATAATTTCTCATAATAATTAGAAAACAGGAGATTAGGGTCTGTTATATTGAGTTGAAATTT
>NZ_AYZC01000093.1 GCF_001436775.1 Lactobacillus acetotolerans DSM 20749 = JCM 3825 | reverse complement strand
AGTAACAGTATCACCGTAGTGACCATTATCACCTAAGACATAATCAGTCAAACCAGGTACTGGTTTAGTTGTGCCTTCTAAGTAGTGGACAACCTTAACTTTATCGGCATCTGTTATTGGATCACCGACTACATAGACTGGAATCGTCTGATCCTGTGTGCTAAATTTCACACTCGCTGGCTGCTGTTGGCCACTTGGCATCTCAGTAGGCTGCGTTGCACAACTAAAGCCGTTTACTTTATGTTCATCATAATAATTTTCTCCTAATGGCAGTACACTGCCTGTAGTTCCACTTGGATTTGTATGGCCAACTACCGTGCCTGCCTTTGTCTCAAAGTTAATCGTCACATTGTTTTGCGTATCTGCTGTGTAATAGAAGATTACTTGCTGTGGTGTATCTTGGGTAAGTTCCAAAGTGACACTATCTTTCGGCACAATCGTGTAACCAGGCACTGTTTGCTTGGCATCACTGTCTTTGACAGTAATTTCATCGCCATAATTGCCGCCTATCCAATAGGAACCCTTGAGCTCAGAATCATCGTTTTGCAAACGGTGCAAAACATGAATAGCATCAGTATTACTGCCATCATCCGGTACGTTATCACCGGCTACATAAACCGTCACTGTATCAGCTTGATCCGTATATTTAACACTGCCATCATTCTTAGGCTGCGTCTTGCCATTTAGTTCAGCGCTAGTCTTAGCATAGTGATAACTTGCTGGGATACTTGACACAATAAAGCTATTACTATCAGTCGGATCGAAGGTCTCATTCATATAACCTTGTGGTGCTTTAACTTTATCACCGACTACTTTGCCTGTCTTGGCATTGACAAACTGAACACTCAACTTATCTTCCGCATCGGCTTTATAGTAGAACTTTATCTCTTGCTTTTGACCTTTTGGTGAGTTCTGCACTCTGCTTGCCTGGGTTAACTAATGTATAACCAGCTGGAGCTTTTTGCTTAGCATCTGTACCACTGGCAGTGACGGTATCACCATAATAACCACCTAACCAGTAATCAGCGTTATCCATACCTGGAACTGCATCAGTCGTTGGTTTATCGTCCTGACTTTCCAGGTAGTGTAGTACATGGACTGCATCTTTATTGGTGCCATCATCTGGTACATTATCTCCAGCTACATAAACCGTTACTGTATCATCTTTATCTGTGTATTTGATACTACCATCATTCTTCGGCTGCGTCTTGCCATTCAGTTCATCACTGGTCTTGGCATAATGGTAGCCATCTGGAATATTCGCTGT
>NZ_AYZC01000092.1 GCF_001436775.1 Lactobacillus acetotolerans DSM 20749 = JCM 3825 | reverse complement strand
TTTGTGTAAATAAATCTTTCTCGTAGATTGATTTTTTTAATTAATTATTTATTCAAAATAGGATTCTAGAGTGTCTTGTACTTGACCAAAGCCTTTATGAATTCGCTTGAAATAGCGATCATTGTAGCTCATTGCTTGTATTCCAATAAAAGTATCTAATGACTGTTCATTTGGAAACTCTGCTTTAGGTTTGGCTTTGCGCTTAACAACATTATTAAAGGATTCAATCATGTTAGTTGAATAGATTGAACTTCTGATCTGTTTCGGATAGTTATAAAAAACTAGCAGATCCGCTTCAATGTCTTTTACATTCTGAATTACATGCTGATAAGCTTTCTGCCATTTACTATAAAAGCTATGTAAGACTGTTATACCTTCTTGCTTGTTAGACTGTTGATGAACTTGCTTAAACTCGTTCATAATTGCCTCACGGTCTTCTACACGTACTTTAGCGCAGATATTACGCATTACGTGAACCAAACAGCGCTGGAAGTGAGCTTTAGGATAAGTTTGCATTAGTGCAGTTTTCATACCCACAACACCATCTGATAAAAATAATTCAACTTGTTTAAGGCCTCTGCTTTTCATATTTTGAAGCAACTCCGTCCAGACTTCGATATTTTCGCTAGGAGCTATGCAATAATCGATCACTTCTTTGTGACCGTTGGGCTTGATACCAATGGCAATATATACTGCTTCTCGTTCAAAAGTTTCTCGACGCAACGGTATATACGTTGCATCAAGATAAACACAAAAGAACTTATCGCTCAGCTTACGCTTGTGATAAGCCTCAACTTTAGGAATCATTTGCTTAGAGATATTAGACACTTGAGCTGGACTATAATGACTGCCATACATTTTTTCGATCAAATTAGCTATTTCTCTAGTGGTTACACCTTTAGAATAAAGCTTTATAACCATATCTTCTAAGAGATCAGTATGTTGTTTATAGTCTGGCAGAGTGTGTTGATGAAACATACCATTGCGATCTCGTGGCACTTGTACCTCAATTGATCCAAACTGGGTATCAATTTTACGGAAATACGCACCATTTCTAGAATTACCAGTATTCCAGCCATTTCTAGCATCAGGATCATAGCCTAAAAAGGCAGTCAGTTCAGATTCTAACAAGTCATTAACAGCTTGTTGGATTTCATGACGAAGCAAATCATTAATGTTATCTTGATTGAATAGAGCTTGAGTTATATTTTTGGTAAAATCATTCATGAAGGAGTTCTTCTTTCTGTATGTGTTTTTTGTTCAAACCAATCATACGAGAAAGGAACTCCTTTTTCTAATGTTTTAGGAAATTAAATTA
>NZ_AYZC01000091.1 GCF_001436775.1 Lactobacillus acetotolerans DSM 20749 = JCM 3825 | reverse complement strand
TGAAGCTAACCCCTAAAACTGGACGTTAGTTTATTACAAATTTACACAATTTTCTTTAAGGCGGAATCCCAATATGCATTTGGGGTTGCGCCTTTTAGTTTGTGCCGATCGCGCTTTTGGTTATAGTAGCCGATCCATGTCTCCATAGCCTGGATTAAGGCTGCTTTAGTCGCATAATGGTGGGTGAAATACATTTCTACTTTCATCGTGTGAAAGAAACTTTCCATTGCGGCATTATCATAACAATTACCCCGGCGGGACATGCTCTGGAAGATATGCTGTTTCTTTAAAGCTGCCCGGTAAGCGTGCGATTGATACTGAATACCTTGATCGCTGTGGATAGTCATCCGGTAGCCTAAATTATTGGGCCTTTTATTGATTACTTGCTGTAAGCCTGCCAACACATAGCTGGTTAAAGGTCGGTCAGTGATCGTATAACCTAAGATTACGCCACCATATAAATCTTTAAAAGGAGAAAGATAAACCCGCTCTTTCATGCTCATTGTCCCATAGCGAAATTCACTAATATCAGTTACAACTTTTTGTAAAGGTCGGTCAGTCATGAACCTGCGGTGTAACCGGTTTTGGGCTTTCTTGCCTTGCGGGCCTTTAGAAGAATCATATTTGCCTGCCCGCAGGTTATAGACCTTGGCTGAAAGGTGATTGGCCTGCATAAGGCGATAAACCCGTTTATGATCGATTTTCAGATGCCATTTTACCCGTAAGTCATCTGTTACCGTCCAATAGCCAAAGGCCGGATGATAATGCTTGATCATTTTAATAATCGACACTAGCGCGCCATCACTGTACTTAGGTCTTTTAGGATGGACATGATATTCATAAGTGCTTTTACAGATAGTGGTAAGTGGCAGGATTTCTTTTAACTTAAAGCCAAATTTTTGCCTTAGTTCTTGGATGATTTGCCTTTCTTCGGCAGGTGCCCGCGTTTCTGAACTAAGGCCTTGAGTTCTTTTAAATATTCATTTTCTACTCGCAAAGCCCGGTTTTCCAAGCGTAAGGCCTCTAATTCAGACAATTCGCTGGGGCTACGTGGTTGTTTGTTTCCTTCTTTTGCTTTGCCTTGTTTCATTGCTGGCCGTCCTTGTTTGACAAACAGCGCTTTAACCCCACTGATATCAAATTTCTTTTGCCAATTGGCTATCGTGCCGATATTGTTAACCTTAAAGTGGAGTGCGGCTGTTTGATAACTAGTATTATGCTGTTTTCTCCAGTTTAAGACCTTCAGCTTAAATTTGCCACCATATTTGGTTTTAGTCTGTTTAGCTTTTAACCCACTTAAGCCTTGTTGTTGATATCGTTTTAGCCAATGATCTATTTCGTTGGCATTGGTAATATTTAATTCTTTACTGATTTGATTTA
>NZ_AYZC01000090.1 GCF_001436775.1 Lactobacillus acetotolerans DSM 20749 = JCM 3825 | reverse complement strand
TGTAATAGGCCCAAAAAGTTGGACACTTTTGGGGCTTTTACTATGTCTAAATTAAATAAACAACAAAAACTGGAAATTTATCATGATTGGAAATTGAAAGGATTACCTGTCACCTTTATTGCCTCGCAGCGAAAATTAAATGCAGGAAGTTTAGATTATATGATTCACCTGATTGATCGTTATGGGATTGGAATCTATGATCAGCCTAATGAGACTTTTACCAAAGAATTTAAAGAGCAGGCGATCGAACAAGCTTTGACAGGACAACAATCCATAACTAAATTATCATTAGAATTAGGTCTAAGAAGCTGTGGTATCTTAAATAATTGGATTCGCGCATACAAAGAAAACGGGTATAATGTCGTTATCAAGAAGAAAGGACGAATTCCTGCCCATGAACAACGACCAGAAGACCCGCAAGCAGCTGGAAAGAGAGATCCGAAAGCTCAGGCAAGAAAACTTAGAATTGCGTATCGTCAATGCTTACGTAAAAAAACTAAACGCCTTGGATCAGAAACAGCGAAAGAAATAGCTCAGGCAATCACTGAACTAAGGCAAACCTTTGGGGGTCAGCTTGGAATACGTATTAACAGTAATTTCTAAACGCAAGGACCTGCCACAGATTGCCAGGAGCACTTATTACGATGCACTTGCAAGACCGGTTAAAGGAATCAAACATCCTGAACTAACCAGCAAAGTTAAAGAGATTTATCAATATCATAAGGGCCGCTATGGTTATCGCCGGATTGTCTTACAACTTTTGAAAGAAGGTTGGCAGGTAACCGAAAAGCAGATCCGTTACCTAATGCATAAAATCGGTCTTAAAGGTCTACGGCGCAACAAGCGTAAGTATTCCAGCTATAAAGGCACGATTGGTAAGCTTGCTCCTAATCTAATTCACCGTAATTTCTTTGCCATTCGGCCTGATATGAAATGGTACACGGATATTAGCGAATTCCACCTTAATGGTGAAAAGCTTTATTTATCTCCAATCCTTGATGGCTGTGGTGGTGAGATTGTTTCTTATGCGATCTCCAGACATCCAAATATGGATTTAGTGCTGTCTATGCTTAACAAGGCTTTTGCCAAGCATAAGGCTCTTAACGCTTGTGTTTTCCATACTGATCAAGGCTGCCAATATCAAAGCCGGGCTTACCAACGAGCACTAGAGCTGCATGGCATTACGCAAAGTATGTCTAGAAAAGGCAATTCGATGGATGATGGTTTGATGGAAAACTTCTTTGGCCTGCTTAAAACAGAAATGTTCTATGATCAGGAAGATAAATACCACAACCTCCAAGAATTAGCTAAAGCAATTGAAGAATATATTAAATACTATAATCAAGAAAGGATTAAGAGCAGACTAAAAGGCTTAACCCCGATAGAATATCGGAATCAAGCCCTAGTCAGCTAAAACAAATGTTTGTCCAATTTCTTGGGCTCACTACAT
>NZ_AYZC01000009.1 GCF_001436775.1 Lactobacillus acetotolerans DSM 20749 = JCM 3825 | reverse complement strand
AACCTGTTAACAGCTTATCATATTGATAAGTCATCAACAGGAAAAATTATAGAGCCAAAAAACATGAGTCATTTTGTTTCAATAGATATAAAATAAAAAATATAAGGTTAATTTTTATTAATAGAGGCATAAAAATGGACGAAGAACCAATTTTTAAAATTAGTAAGTATAAGATTGCAGAAAATGATCTCTCAGCTTTTCACAGGATTGAAGAAGCACACGTAACTAATTCAATTCCTGCTGAACCGGGAACATTAATGATAGCCAACGGGCATGAAGGTGTCAGCGGCGTAACTAACTATGATATTGAACTTTACCGTAACAGCAAAGCTTTTGATATTCATAGCATGTCTGATTACTTTGATGCTTATGACAATGCTGTTGAAAAGATGGCTAAGGAAAAGAAAATCTGGGATTTAAAGTCTGAATGGATGACAACCAAATCTAAAGAAGCATTGGATAGTTACGCGGATAACTTTGTCATTCGCTTTGCTAAAGTTGAATTAAAGAAGGGTAAACACGATAAGTTTGCCCGAATTGTTAAAAAAGAGATGCGCAATTCGATGGCTAAAGAACCTGGTGTTGAGATCTTGTTTGCAGGTAGCAACGTGGGTAATCCAGATGAGTGGCTGTTCTTTGAAGTTTACGCAAATAATGATGCGTATAACAAACACGTTAATACTCCATGGTTTGGTGAATATATTGATGACAGTAAGGATATCGTTGAGAATAAAGAATTACATGACATTGTACGCGACACAATGGCTGTTCAAGGCCCAATTGTAATGGAATAAAAGTCAGAACTTTTTCTTGACTCAATTGCTCACTTCTCCTATACTTATTACTGTTGAGCGACAAGTAAAAGCTCAGATGGTATTGGGTTATAGCCAAGCGGTAAGGCACTAGTTTTTGGTACTAGTATGCGCTGGTTCGAATCCAGCTAACCCAATTAAATAAATTAGCTTTAGCGTTAATGCTGGTAGACATTGATGTTAAGGCTTTTTTGTTACCTTTAAATATAATTATTGAGGAAAAACAAAATGAATAAAAAATTTGCCATATTATTCCCAGGCTCTGGGGTACAAGTAAAGGGTATGGGCAGGGATATTTATAATAAATTTAGTACTGCTAAAGATATTTACGATCAAGCTGAAGAAATTACACCGTTTGATACTAAGAAAATATCATTTTCTGATTATCAAGGTGGATTAGAAAAAATTGAAAGTTTTCAAACTGTATCTGTTGTGTTTGATTTAGCAATTTTTAAGACGTTAGAATCTAATGGCCTAACACCAACAGTTGTTTCAGGTTTGAGTTTGGGTCAGTTTGCTGGGATATATGCTTCTAAAATGTTGAACCTTAAAGATATTTTGGATTTGGTAATGTTTTTCAGTAAAAGCATAGCTACTATTCTTAATAGATCAAAGGGAAGAATTTACATCACAAGAAAAGTCCCATTAAAGTTATTGAACAAATTGTTGCAAGCAAGTAACGGTAAGGCAAGCCTAATCAGCGAAAACTCAACTACTTCAATGGTTTATGGTGGAGATGCGCAAATTTCTGAACAGATAAAAAATAAATTAAATAGTTTAGGTTACGCAGAAATTATAGAGATCCTCAATATTCCACCGGTTCACACTAAAATGGCTAACAGTTTAGCAAACGGAATGTCCAATTATTTAGATACTTTAAATTGGCATAACAATCAAATTCCATTGATTTCTGATACTGATGCAATTTTTATTAATAAAAATAATGTTAAACAAGCAATCTTAAAGCAATTGGTTTCTGGTACTCATTTTATTAATAGTATAAAAAAGATTTTGAGTATGGGAATAACAAATTTAGTATGTATTGGCCCAGGTGTTACTATTCCTACATTTGTAAAGGATATAGCGGATAATTTGGGACTTGCAATCAATCTTTATAATGTAGTTAATTCTGATGATCTTTTGCAGGTTATAACTGATTTAACGTCTAAGTAAAACGGTTAGAAAATAAATGAATTTCTAGCTTTGGAAACGCCCAAAATAAAATTTGTAAAATTGGTTGCAAAACGTTTAAAAATATCAAAAATTAGTCTATTATATCATTTGTATCTGAAAGAGAATCAGATTATTTGTGAAGTAAGATACAGTAATTTTACAACTTGAAAAGGATATTAAACTATAAAAATTATGGATAATAAAAATACTAAAACGATTGTTTTTGGTCACCGTGGATACCCAGCGAAATTTGCTGAAAATTCCTTAGAAGGTTTTCGTTACGCAGCAACTCATGGTGCAGAAGGTATCGAGTTTGATGTGCAGTTAACCAAAGATGGGGTTCCGATAGTTATGCATGATGAAAAAGTTGACCGTACGACGGATGGTACCGGTTGGGTCAAAGATTTCACCCTCAGTGAAATTAGGAAGCTACATTTAGCAAATGGTGAACCTGTTCCAGAATTGAAAGAAGTATTAGCAATCCTTCAGGATCGTAATCTTTATATCAATTTGGAATTCAAAACTAGTACGGTTCATTATCCAGGAATTGAAAAGAAGGTATTAGACTTAACTAAGCAATATCACTTTATTCATCCTATTATCTTTTCTTCATTTGATTATGTTACTTTGAAGAATTGTCAGGAGATTGATCCTCATCAAATATATTGTTATTTGACTGACCAGGATGTAACTAATTCTGATAAGTTGATTAAGGATAATAACTTTGCTGGGATTCACCCAGGCAGTTACCAAAATTCTAAGGGAACAATTACTCAAAGAATTTGGACTGTTAATGATCCGCAGAAGGCTAAGAAGTACTTTAAAGCCCATGTTTCAGGTATTTTTACTGATAACTATCCGGTTATGAATAAACTGCGTGATAGTATTCAAAGCCCAGCTAAAGTGCAAGTTAACTAATTAAATTTACTTAAGAAACATTATTTATTTTGATAATGTTTCTTTTCTACTATAAGTCAAGCTATATCAGTAACTTGGCTTATTATTTTTACCTTGATGAATCATAAATTATAATCATAAGGGATAAAAAGAATATTTTAGAGTATAACAAATACAACCTAGCTATTTTTTTATCTAAAAAAAGAAATTAATTTGTAATTGACAATGTAGCCGATAGTTTGTAGTATAAAGGTACAAAGCCAATCCCTCCGTTTCGCATTTTGCGCAGGTAAGTCCTGATGACGGAGGTTTTTTGTTATCAAATTTAAAAAATAGAAGGAATAAAATATTGAATAGACCTCGTTCATTGTCTCCAAAAAAGCAAAGACAATTGATGGAAAAAAGAGGAATTATTTTTCCAAAAAATACTCATAAACAAGACGCAGAAAAAATTCAAGAAATTGGATATTATAAATTAAAGGAATTTGCAATTCCGTTTTCTGTTAAAAAAGGCAAAAGGCTTAGATATAAAAACTTAACTTTTGCCAATTTACTAAAAAGATATTATCAAGATAAAAATTTAAGAATATATCTTCTTCATGCTATTGAAAATGTTGAAGTTTATCTGAACAACTTAATTGCAACGTTATTAGGTGATAAATACGGTGCATTTGGATACCTAGAATTTAAAGAGTGGTGTGATCGTAGTATTCCCAAATTTGAGATTGAAGAAAAGCAGTTTTATTTTAAGAATAATCTTTTAAAAGAAATGAAACGATCAAATTTGCCAGATATTAAGGCTCCCAATAATCAAAATGAAGATGGTTTTCCGTCTGTTTGGACGATGGTAGATTGTCTTACTTTTGGTGAATCTATTTTTTTATTTTCTATTATGTCTAAAAAGAATAAAGAAAAAATTTCTAACGTATTTGACCTGACTCCGCGTGAATTATATTCATGCCTAAAGTGCCTGAATATGATTAGAATCGTGTGTTGTCATAATTCTAATCTGATTGATATTTCGATTAGGACACGTTCATCAATGCCACATAAATATAAAAATGTTTTGTTTAAGGTTAATGGCAATTACACCAATAGGGTAGCGTTAGTAATAACGCTGGTTAAATATTTCTTGAATAAAATTAATCCTAAATATAATTTTAATAATATTTATTATGCCCTGCAGAGTCTGATCGATAATGATGATAATGAGGCACATAGGCTAGGCTTTAAAAATAAGAACGCAATTAAATTTTTATAATAAAAAAGAAAGTTATGGTTAAACACGATGGTTGATTTAGAGAAACATATGAAAAAAGGGTTGGTTGAAAGGCCGACAGGTGCTATTTTGGCGTTTGCTGATTACACCAGTAAAATGCCTAACATGATTAAATTCACAGTTGGGGAACCTGATTTTAATACTCCGGAACATATTAAGAAAGCTGCCGAAAAGAGCATTGCAGATAATCATTCTCATTATGCCCCATCCAATGGTACGTTGGGGTTAAGGAAAGCAGCTAGTAATTTCCTGGCTAAGAAATATAACCAGCATTATGATCCAGAAACAGAAATTGTAGCAACTAATGGTGTGACGGAATCAATTTATGATATGTTGACGGCAGTTTTGAATCCCGGCGACGTTATGGTAATCCCAACGCCAATTTTTCCAGTGTACATTGGAGATGCAAAGTCGATTGGTGCGAAAGTTGTTGAAATTGATACCTCTAAAGATGGATTTAAGTTAAAACCTGAAAAATTGCAGCGGGTAATAGATAAGTATGGCGACCGGGTTCGGGTATTAGTTATGACTTACCCAACTAATCCAACTGGCGTTATGCATAGCCAAGATGAATTGAATGCAATTGCAGATGTGATTCGTGATAAGCCAATTTTTGCATTATGTGATGAAATTTATAGTGAATTAAACTATGATCAGCCGCATGCCTCAATGGAACATAGTTTGCATGACCAGGTCGTTTTGATGAATGGCGTTTCGAAAGCATGGGCCATGACGGGGTATCGGATTGGTATTATGTGTGCTCCTAAAAAGATTACTGAGCAACTTGCGAAGGTACACCAGTCTATTACTACAACTGAGCCAACGCCAATGCAGGATGCAGCTGAAGAAGCATTTAAGAATGGTATGAATGACGCTATTCCGATGAAAAAAGAATTTCAGAAGCGGCGTGACTTGTTATATGATGGTTTAACTAAGTTAGGCTTTAAATGTGTTAAACCACAAGGTGCTTTTTATATCTTTGCTAAAATTCCAGATGGTTTAGAGCAGGATGATACTAAATTCAACTATGATTTAGCTGAAAAAGCACACGTTGCAGTGACTGCAGGTTCATGTTTTGCTCAAGGTGGGCAAGGTTATGTCAGATTGTCTTATGCCATTTCAATGGACCAAATTAAAGAGGGGCTTAAGCGGATTAAAAAGTACATTGAAGAAAATAAAAATAAGTAGTTTATTAATTTAGACTTGCATTTACGCACGTTTTTCGTTAATATAATTAACGTGCGTTACGGAGGAGTAGCGAAGTGGCTAAACGCGGCGGTCTGTAAAACCGCTCTCTCTGAGTTCGGCGGTTCGAATCCACCCTCCTCCATTAATTGGGTTATAGCCAAGCGGTAAGGCACTAGTTTTTGGTACTAGTATGCGCTGGTTCGAATCCAGCTAACCCAATTGTTCTTTAATTAGGACATATAACCCAGGAAAAAGCAGTTTCTTTTGAAACTGCTTTTTTTGTCTCTTGCATTAACTTCGTTGCGCAATTGTTCTCCACAATTGCTTTAAAAATTATGAATTTTCAATAGAATATATTTATGTGTTGAAAGGAAATAAGGGATACATGAATGATGATAAAAATGTTGGACAAGTTATTCACAATAAAAGAAAAGAATTATCTTTAACTCAAGAGGATTTAGCTGAAAAAGTTCACGTTACAAGACAGGCCGTTTCTAATTGGGAAAGGAATAAAACTGTTCCTGACGATTCAATGATCGCTGTTTTAGCTGAAAATTTGGGAACTAATATTGATAATTTTGTTAGTAAAAATAATAAAAAGCAGAGTGGAGAAAATACTATGAGTGATAAAGAAAATACTGAACAAAGTGGATATAAGGTTAATAAGTATGATACTGCGATGGGTTTATTTTATGCTGTTGCTCTTTTTATTGGTATTTTAGTTGCATTGATTTTAATGGTTGTTACAGGTTTTACCTGGGAAAATATTATAATTGATAGTGCTATTGGCTTGTTAACTTTTTTAATTTTAGGTTTACTGTGTCATGCAATTATCACTTTATGTAGAAAAGATTAAAATTAATTTTATATAACAAACAAAGGGCTCTATTTGAATAGAACCCTTTTTGTGTATAAACAATTTTTTACCTATAAAAAGTTAAAACTAGTACAATAGTAGCTGGTTTGCATTTTAATTAAGAGAGGGATTTTTTAGATGCGAGTAATTAAAGTAGGTGCCGGTGGCGGAGAAATTGATTGGCACGATGCTTTAAAAGATTTACGTGCTGATGATGTTTTACTTTTGGAACCGGGTTTTTACAATTTACCCCAGGGGATAACATTAGCTGATATTACGATTAAAGGCACCGGTACTTTACCAGAAGATACGACTATTTTAGGTTATGTGAGTGTATCACCTGATAGCTGTTATGTAACGCTAGAAAATTTGTGTATTAATACCATTAAGGATCGCAACAGCCTCTTTGTACCAGTTGAAGCTAATACCTACTTAAGTTTGCGCAATTGCGTGATCAAAGGCACCAATAGTGATACCGCAGCAATCGCTGCTAATGGAAAAATCACGCTGGAACTTTATTCAACTAAAATTGTTAATGGCTCTGTATCTATGTTTGCGGACGCTGATTTTCGACTAGAAATGAATGATACGTATATTGATTATGACTCAGATGAATACTGTGCCCTTGCTTTAGAAGGAAGAGGCACCGCAATTATTAACAATTCTCATATTCATGGCAGTGTTAATACTTTTGCACAAACAAATGCGGAATTAGATATTAATAATTCAGTTGTTGATTATCTTCTTCTTCATGGTCAAACTTGGATGAACATGCTTAACAGTGAGGTCTTGTCAAAAGAAGATACATGTTTGTATATCAGTGATGATTGTTGGATTAACGTTGTTAGCAGCAGCTTTAATGGTGGTATTTACATCGATAAAAAGGCACACGTGCTCATCCAAAATAGTAGTTTTAACAGAATGATTGCCGTTAATAAAGCCAAAATAACTTTAAGTAACACTGTAGTTTTGGCACATGCGGATTTTCAAGATAATGTAAGTTGTACTGCACGCAGGGTTACTTTTAACGGAGATTCAGATTATCAATACTTTTTAGCGCTTAGTGGAAATGCTAAATTAGATGGTCACGATTTGATTTTAAATTCCAATGGTGCAGATATGGCTGTCCAGGATGACGCGCATTTAAGCACCAGCGTTTTAGCGAGCGAGGATGCTTCGCTTAAGGTTGAATGTAATAAAAAGCCTAATGTTCATATCTTGGGATTAAAGTGGACCGCTAAAAGAAAATAAGCAACAAAAATTATAGTGCTTTTACTCATGCAATATAGACCAATTTAGATTATAATGAGGTATGTATTTGGAGGTACCCCCATGGAAGAACCAATATATATCAAAATTCATAATCAAATTAAACGTGATATTGAAAATCATGTCTATAAAGTAGGGGACAGAATTCCTGCTGAACGCCAACTAGCTGTGAAATTTGGTGTATCCCGCATGACTCTGCGTCAAGCAATTAAAACGCTTGAAGATGAAGGCATTTTAGAACGCCGGCTAGGCAGCGGTACTTATGTTGCTAGTCAAAAAGTACAAGAAACAATGTCGGGTATCATGTCCTTTACGGAAATTACCCATGCAAATGGTCAAACACCATCGAGCAAAGTAATTTCTTATCGGATTGGCAAACCATCCCTATCAGAAAAAGAGCGTTTGAATTTGCAACCGGATGCCGATGTTTTACGAATGGAATGAATTCGTTATGCCGATAAAGTCCCAATTTGTTATGAGGTGGTTACGCTTCCGTACCGCTTAATAAAAGATCTTTCTAAATCAGATATTTCGGCACATTTGTACGAAACGTTAGAAAATCATGGTTATAAGATTGGCCGGGTAACTGAACATATTTCAGCTGAAGTTGCCAATGAAAATGATGCTCGTTTGCTTGATGCTAAGCGCGGCGAAGCGCTTATTACCCGTTTACAGGTAACCGAATTGTCTGATGGTACGCCATTTGAATACACACGGGCTAGCTATGTTGCTGAACGGTTTGAATTTACGTTTTCAAAATGATTTTAATATGAAAAAACTCCAACTCAACTTACTATATAAGCTGAATTGGAGTTTTTGTTTACTTTAAATCTTCTTTAATTTTACTAGTTGAGACACCTGGAGTTCGGGGTAAGTAAACGACTTTGCAGTATGGCTTTAAGAAGTCAAATTTGCCTTTCCAGTCACTTCCCATAACGAAAGTATCGATATGGTACTTTTTTACGTCACTGATCTTCTGGTCCCAATCCTTTTCAGGGATGACTTTGTCGACGTAACGGATTGCTTCTAAAATATATTTGCGTTCCGCATAATTATTGTAAGCTTCTTTGTGTTTTTTGAATTCATTAAATTCATCCGTCGATAAACCAACGATTAAATAATCGCCCAATTCCTTTGCCCTTTTGAGCAAACGAACGTGACCGTAATGTAGTAAATCAAAAGTACCGTAAGTTATAACTTTTTTCATTTTGTTAGTGCTCCTATTTATTAGACGCACTTATCGTATCATATTTATAGAAAAGGTAAAACTTACAGCGGTCACTGAGATATTTTGATAGAATAGTAAGAAAAGATGCACGAGGTGTTTTCTATGGATAAAGTGAATGTTTTAGGTGTTAATTTCGATAATAAAACTTTTAACCAATTTCAAAATGAATTTATTGGTCGGTTAAATGAACATGAATCCACTTTTATCGTTACTGCTAACCCGGAAATTGTGATGGCAGCAAACGAAAATCCTGAATTTATGAAGATTTTGAATGATGATGCTGATTATATTACGGCTGACGGCATAGGAATCATTAAAGCAGCCAAAATGTTAGGAACGCCGCTTCCAGAACGAGTAACCGGCTACGACCTATTTACATGGCTGATGAAAGTTGCTGATGAGCGCAGTTTACGGGTTTATTTAATTGGTGCTAAGCCAAATGTCATTCATGCTGTTCAAGCTAAAATCGGTCGCGATTATTCTGGCATTCGATTGGTTGGAGCAGAAGATGGTTACTTTGATGAAGATTTGGATTTAGTAGCTTGCCGAATTGAAAGAACCCAGCCTGATTTAGTCTTCGCTGCATTAGGCTCCCCAAGGCAGGAAAAATTAATTTCAATCTTGCGTAAAAATTTATTGCCTGCGCTAATGATGGGGGTTGGGGGCAGTTTTGACGTCTTTTCAGGAATTGTTAAGAGGGCGCCAGAAATTTTCCAAAAAGCACACCTAGAGTGGTTTTACCGTTTGGTAAGTAATCCAACGCGATTTAAGAGAATGACAGTTTTGCCAAGATTCGTTATGGATGTTCAAAAATCAAAAAAGAGAAAGAAATAATACATGAAGATTTTGCATGTGAATGCTGGTCTTGAACAAGGCGGCGGTTTGTCACATATTGTTAATTTGTTAACCGAGGCAAAAAAAGAGGAAAAAGATTTTGAACTTTTGACCTTAGAAGAGGGTCCAGTGGCTAAGGCAGCACGAGCTGCTAACATTGCTACCCATGTTTTAGGGGCAAAAGGGCGCTATGATTTGTCTAGTTTAAAACGACTGACGGCTTTTATTAATGATGGACATTACGATATCGTGCATACTCACGGGGCACGTGCTAACTTATTTTTATCATTAATTAGGAGAAAAATTACTGCAACTTGGTGTATTACCGTCCATTCGGATCCGTATTTGGATTTTGCCGATCGGGGCTTTCTTGGCAAGGTTTTTACTAAGCTCAATTTACATGCATTACGAAACGCCAATTGTGTTTTTGTGGTGACTAAACGTTTCGCTAAGCTTGTGGTAGATAAAGCACATGTAGATAAGGACAAGATCCATGTCATCTACAACGGTATCTTTTTTCATGATAATAGTGAAATTCCGGCTAAGTATGAACACACTTACTTTAATATTATTAATGTTGCTCGAACCGAAAAGGTAAAAGGGCAAGCATTGCTTTTACATGCCATTAAGAAATTGAATGATTCGCATGTTCGCCTCTATATTGCTGGTAGCGGCTCAGAATTGAGTAACTTGATGGCTCTTTCGCGTCAACTCGATCTTGGTCCACAGGTAACTTTTAGCGGTTTTATGACTCAAGCACAGCTTAAAAATTTATATAGGCGAATGGATTTGGCGGTCTTAACTTCTTATTCAGAAAGTTTTCCATTGGTTCTTCTCGAGGCTAGTGATAATCTGCTCCCAATTTTGTCAACAGATATTGGTGATATTAAGGTAATGATTCCTAATCCTGAATATGGATTTATTGCTAAAACTGGTAACGTTGATTCGATTGTTAATGAATTAAGGGAAGCAGTTAATAAGGATCCTAAAGAATTATCTGCTATGGCCACGCGTGAGAAAAAATATGTTGCCGATCATTTTTCTGTAAAAAAACAATTAGCTTCAATTGAAAAGGTATACAAGCAGCTAACTAAATAGTGTGGTCGCGTTGCTGTAATGGGTCAGCACGGTTATAATTAAGGCAAAATGTTATTTACATTAGTATTTGAGAGGAAACAATGTTTTATCCAGAATTAGACAAAGATGATTCTTTGGCTTTGCATACCGATCTCTATGAAATTAATATGATGTATACTTACTTCAAAAAAGGCATGGCTAACCGCAATGCCGTTTTTGAGGCTTTTTACCGAACGGAACCGTTTGGTAGTGGCTATGCTGTCTATGCAGGTCTTGAACACGTCATTTTATATCTAAAGAACTTAAAATTTAAAGAAAGTGATCTGCAATACTTAAAAGAGCAAGAAGGTTATGATGATGACTTTATTGACTACCTTCGTAATTTAAAGTTAAAAATTACTGTTCGTTCAATGAAAGAAGGGGAGTTAGTCTTTGCTAACGAGCCTATACTTCAGGTTGAAGGTCCTCTTGCTCAATGTCAGTTAGTCGAAACGGCTATTTTAAATATTATTAACTTCCAAACCTTGCTTGCTACTAAAGCAGCAAGAATTAAACAAGCCGTTCAGGATGATGGGTTAATGGAATTTGGAACCCGTCGTGCACAGGAGACAGATGCTGCAATCTGGGGAGCACGTGCTGCTTATATTGGTGGGTTTGATTCAACCAGTAATGTGCGTGCCGGTAAATTATTTGGCATTCCAATTTCTGGTACCCACGCCCACTCCTTAGTTGAAGCTTTTGGTAGTGAGTATGCGGCCTTTAAAGCTTATGCTGAAACGCATAAAAATTGTGTCTTTTTGGTTGATACTTACGATACCGTTCGCAGTGGGGTACCAAATGCAATTAAGGTAGCCAACGAAATGGGCGATAAGATTAATTTTCAAGGGGTTCGGATTGATTCTGGCGATATGGCTTATATGTCTAAACAGGTTCGTAAAGAGCTTGATGATGCTGGCTATCCAAATGCTAAGATTTTCGCTTCGAATGATTTGGATGAAAATACCATTACCAACCTGAAGATGCAGGGTGCCAAGATTGATGTTTGGGGTATTGGAACCAAGTACATTACCGCTTTTGATCAACCTGCATTAGGTGCTGTGTATAAGTTGGTTTCAATTGAAGACGAAACCCATGCAATGCGCGATACGTTGAAGATCTCTTCAAATGCTGTTAAGGTTTCAACTCCAGGTAAAAAACAGGTATGGCGTATTTCAGCTAATACAGCTAAGAAAAACGAAGGTGACTGGGTAGCAAGGTATGATGAAGATCCGCGTAAGTTTGATGCACTCTTCATGTTCCACCCGCAGTACACCTATATCAATAAAGTAGTAACAAATTATACTGCTGTTCCACTTTTACATGATATTTTTAAGAATGGGAAGTTAGTTTATAAGCAACCTAAGTTAGCAGATATTAAAAAGTTCTGTGCGGATAACCTCGATGGGTTATGGGATGAATACAAGCGCAGCTTAAACCCTCAAGAATATCCAGTTGACTTGTCACAAAATTTGTATGAAAGTAAAATGCATCTTATTCAAGATATTCGGCGCAAGATTAGGGAAAGAAGTATTAGTAGATGAGAAAATTACAAAAAGAAATTATTGCTTATGAACACGTTCTACCAGAAATTGATCCCAAAAAAGAAATTAGACGTTCAGTTGATTTTCTGAAAGGCTATTTAAAAGCCAATCCATTTTTAAAATCTTATGTTTTAGGAATTTCTGGCGGACAGGATTCGACCTTAGCCGGTAAGTTAACGCAAATGGCTATTTCTGAAATGCGCAAAGAAACGGGCGATGATTCTTACCAATTTATTGCTGTTCGTTTACCTTACGATGTTCAGGCTGATGCGCAAGACGCAGCCGATGCAATTGCCTTTCAAAAGCCAGATCAGGATCCAATTGTTAACATTAAAGCTGCAACCGATGCGATGGTTGCAAGTCTCGAAAAAGCGGGTCAGAAAATTACGGATTTTAATAAAGGTAATATCAAGGCTCGTGAACGAATGATCGTTCAATATGCCATTGCTGGTGCAAATAAGGGTGCGGTCGTTGGTACCGATCATGCAGCGGAGAATTTTTCTGGTTTTTACACTAAATATGGTGATGGTGCAGCTGATATAACGCCATTGTTTCGTTTGGATAAGCGTCAAGGTAAGCAATTATTGAAGGAATTAGGGTGTCCAGAGCATTTATATTTGAAGGCCCCTACAGCTGATTTGGAAGAAAATAAACCTGATTTGCCTGATGAGACGGCACTGGGTGTAACTTATGATAAAGTTGATGATTACCTTGAGGGACGAGAAGTTCCTGAAAAGGATGCGGAGACAATCGAAGCTTTATGGAATAAAAGTAAGCATAAGCGGCATTTGCCGGTGACCGTATTTGATGATTTTTATAAAAAGTAAAAGCAGAAATAAAACTTGTTAAAATAAATAATTTTCTTTATAATTATAGATAATCATAAGGGAGTAACAACAATTACTTGTGGTAAGTCCAACAACCGAAGAATAGTATCTTCTGGACTTACCTTAAATAGTGAGACTTATGTGCGTTAAGCATGTAAGTCTCTTTTTTTATAAGGAGGAAAATAAGTGGCCCAAAATTATTTTAACCAAATAATTCCGGACGTGGAGAAAAGTTTACATACTTCTCTTACGCAAGGTTTAAATGATGACCAGGTTAAGAAAAGACGGGAAAAGTATGGTAATAATGCCATAGCTTCTAAGAAGAAAACCAGTATGTTCATGCGCTTCGTTGATCAATTCAAAGACTTCATGATCATCGTTTTGATTATAGCCGCACTTCTTTCTGGGGTTGTTGCCCATGAATGGACAGACGCCGCAATCATTATGATTGTTGTTATTTTGAACGCTGTGTTGGGAGTTTTCCAAGAAACACGTTCAGAAGAAGCAATTGACGCTTTAAAGAAAATGTCTACACCCAATGCTCACGTTCGGCGTAATGGCACCGTGCTTGAAATTCCAAGTACAGAGGTTGTTCCGGGGGACATTGTTTTACTTGAAGCAGGGGATGTTGTTCCCGCTGATTTGCGGTTAACCGTTGCCAAGAGCTTAAAGATTGAGGAATCAGCTTTAACGGGTGAATCAGTTCCGGTAGACAAGAGTAATGAAACTTTGCAGGATAAAAAGGTTGCGCTTGCCGATCAGATTAATATGGCCTTCTCAAGCACTAACGTAACTTATGGTCGTGGTGAAGGTATTGTTGTTGGCACAGGGATGCATACTGAAGTTGGTAAAATTGCCACCATGCTTAATAATACCGATGAAACTGATACCCCTCTAAAGCAAAATTTAAACCAGCTTGGCAAGATTTTAACTATTATGATCTTGGCAATTTGTGCAATTGTCTTCGTTGTTGGTTTAATTACTAAGCGTGGCACGGAACCAACTGATAAATTAGTAATCGATATGTTCCTAGTTGCCGTTTCTCTGGCTGTTGCAGCTATTCCTGAAGGATTGCCTGCAATTGTTACAATTATTTTGGCATTAGGAACCCAAACAATGGCTACACATAAGGCAATTGTTAGAAAACTGCCTGCGGTTGAAACTTTGGGAGCCACCGATATTATCTGTTCGGATAAAACCGGTACTTTAACCCAAAATAAGATGACCGTTGAAAAAATTTACTACCGTGGCCGGACTCATGGAACGGATCATGAAGTTCATGCGGATAATCCAGCTATTCTTTCTATGATTTTGGCAAATGATACCAAAATTGAAAACGGAGGAAATTTACTTGGTGATCCGACGGAAACTTCTTTAATTCAGTATGCTTTTGACCAAAATATTGATGTCCAAAATCTTTTACAGAGCCATCCGCGTATTCAAGAGGTACCATTTGATTCTGAACGTAAATTGATGAGTACTATCAATAAGTATGGTGATAAGTATTATATTGCCGTTAAAGGTGCACCAGATCAGTTATTAAAACGGGTAACGTCTGTTTCGATTAACGGACAGGTTTCTCCGATTAGTGATGAGCAAAAACAAGATATTTTAGTTGCTAATCAAAATATGGCTAAAAAAGCATTACGTGTCCTTGGTTTAGCTTATAAAATTGTTGATAAAACTTATAATGATCCTAAAACTGACAACGTCGAGCAAGATTTGATTTTTGCTGGGCTAGTAGGAATGATTGATCCGGAACGTCCGGAAGCAAAAGAAGCTATTAAAGAAGCTCATAGTGCTGGTATTAGAACCGTTATGATTACAGGTGACTTTCAAGTTACAGCTCAAGCAATTGCTGAAAGGTTAGGGATACTTAAGCCTGGTCAAGATAAGCGGGTAATTACTGGTGCGCAACTTGATGAACTTAGTGACGATTACTTTAAGAAACATGTCAGTGATTACAGTGTTTACGCACGAGTTTCTCCTGAACACAAGGTTAGGATTGTTAAGGCTTGGCAGGCAAATGATAAAATCGTTGCCATGACCGGTGACGGAGTAAACGATGCTCCAAGTTTAAAGCAAGCCGATATTGGTATTGGCATGGGTATTACAGGTACCGAAGTATCTAAAGGTGCCAGTGACATGGTTCTGGCTGATGATAACTTTGCCACGATTGTCGAGGCCGTTAAACAAGGACGAAAAGTCTTTAGCAACATTCAGAAATCGATTCTTTACCTAATGAGTTGTAATGTTGGTGAAGTTCTGACGGTCTTCATGATGACTATGCTGGGCTGGGACATTTTAGCTCCGGTTCAATTGCTTTGGATTAACCTTGTAACCGATACCCTTCCGGCTATTGCCTTAGGGGTTGAACCAGTTGAAGATGGTATTATGAAACGTAAGCCTCGTGGTAAGAAATCCAACTTCTTCAGCGGTGGTGTTGCCAGCTCGATTATTTATCAGGGTATATTGGAAAGTGCTCTAGTACTGGGTGCTTACCTTATTGGATTAAAGATTGGGCCACACGTGAATAATCCAGTTATGCAACATGGCGATGGCTTAACCATGGCATTCTTAACTTTGGGTTTGATTCAGTTATTCCATGCATTTAATTCGAAGTATATCCACCAATCTATTTTTAGAAAAGAAACTTTTGCTAATAAATGGTTTAATTGGGCCATTTTGATTTCTGCATTAGTTATGGCATGCGTTGAATTACCATTCATGACAAGATTCTTTGATGTCACTGAACTTAATGGTCAGCAATGGAGCGTTGTTTTAGGCGCCGGCGTCTGTATGATTATTATTGTTGAAATAGTCAAATTCTTTGAAAGAAAAGTAGGAAAAGAATAAAATTTTAAAAAATAGTCAAGAAAAGCTTGAGTTTATTCAAGCTTTTTTTGTACTCTTAAGAGTAAGAAGTTTTTTCTAGGAAGTTATTTGATGAAAAGTTTTTTATTCCGTTGTTACATGACCCTAATGAAATTTTTAGCTCGTTTTACCACGATGGAGGATAATGAGATAGTTATTCTTAATGGTTCAGGCAGATCAGGGTCCAATGGGTACTTATTTTATAAATATTTGCAATTAAACCATCCTGAGTATAACGTGACCTTAATCGAGCCATGGCCGTCATCACATTTTGGCTGGAAAGTTTGGCAGAAGATTGGTGCAGCTCGATATACTATCACCACACACCAACCTTTTAAGGTACGCAAACACCAAATTAATGTTCAATTTTGGCATGGTGTTCCATTGAAGCGAATGGGGATTATGGCTAACAACACCAAGCGCCGGGATAATCGTCGTAACGAAAAATTATGGCACAAATATGCGGACATTGTATGTTCAAGCTCAGACCTCTATGAAACCTTGATGAGTGCTTGTATGGCAATTGAAACTACGAAATACCATAAAGTTGGCTTTCCTAGATTAGACGCGTTAAAAAATCCGGTAATTTCTAAGGAACAATTGCTAAAGGATCTATTCAAAGTAGAAGATAAAGACGCACAAATTGGCATTTATATGCCAACTTTTCGTTATGAATTAAATGATCCTAAAATTATGGAAAGAATTAAAAGCGGAAACTTCTTTGCCTTTGATGATTTTGATATTGAAAAGTTAAATTCTGCTTTAAAAGAGCGGCAGCAATATTTGATCGTCAAATTACATCCCTATGAAATGCGCATGTTTTCTAATTTTAAGAGCAAGTATTCTAATATTGCTTTTTTGAATAATGATTATCTGTTTGACCATGACTGTGACTTGTACGAACTACTCGGTGATACTGATTTCTTAATAACTGATTTTTCATCAATTTACTTTGATTACCTTCATTTAAATAAGCCAATTGTGTTTGTCACTAACTATTTAAAACAATATGAAAAGACACGTGGTTTGCTGATAGGTCCATATGAAGATATTATTCCAGGAATTAATGTAAATTCCCAAAGGGATTTGATTAGTAATTTGGATCACTTGGATAACCGGCAATTGCGTAATTTACGCTTGTATTGGTTAAACTTGACCGATCAGGTAAATGCTGATTCATATTGTGATAAAATTTTTGATTTTATGACCAAAGGTTACTAGGGAGAA
Organism: Lactobacillus acetotolerans DSM 20749 = JCM 3825; assembly: GCF_001436775.1. GTDB lineage: Bacteria > Bacillota > Bacilli > Lactobacillales > Lactobacillaceae > Lactobacillus > Lactobacillus acetotolerans. Next base: position 27,530 of record NZ_AYZC01000009.1, on the reverse strand, counting down.
GAAATGAAGAAGACATTTTTAAATATATTTTATAATGCAGTCTACCAAGTTTTTCTTGTTTTAGTACCCTTGATTACTGTCCCTTATCTTTCACGTGTTTTAGGTCCTAAGACCTATGGAATATATAGTAGTGTTAACAATACAGTTCAATTCCTAATGATCTTTTGTACACTTTCTGTATCTTACGTGGGTATGCGAACCATTGCACGTACCAGAAGGTTTGGAAACCGGCAGGACTTAACCGATGCTTTTTGGGGCTTATGGTATTTTCAAGGCATAGCCGGTATCATTACCATAATGATTACGGTGTTTATTACCAGTGCCTTTCATATTCAATATTGGAATTATTTACTGTTAATGGTTCCATACCTTGTTTCGGCGCAAATCGATATTTCTTGGTTTTTCCAAGGATTGGCAGAATTTGGTCGGGTTGTTTTAAAAAATACGGCTGTAAAATTAGCCAGCGTGGTTTTGATTTTATTATGGGTAAAAGCACCCAGTGACCTGTGGAAATATTTGCTGATCATGTCGGTGACGACAATGCTTGGTTCAGTTGTCTTTTGGTTTGATATTCATCGTTATGTGGATAAACCTGCTGCCCACTTTTATAAATTTTCAACAACTTCTAAAGCCATTGCAACTTTGATGATTCCCCAAATTGCGACTCAAATTTATACTTCATTAGATAAGCCAATTCTGGGTATTTTTCAAAGCTCAACCGAGGTATCTTTTTATGATAATTCGCAGAGAATTTCAAATATGGTACTTGGAGTGATCACCAGTATTTCTCTGGTAATTATGCCTAAGATGGCGAGTGAAGCTAAAAAAACTCAGAAAGTTGTTTTAAAAAAATCACTTGAAGCAACGATTATGCTAGGGACTCTGTTTGCAGTGATTATTATGGCTAATACTAAACAGTTTGTGCCGTTCTTCTTTGGCCATAAATATATTCCGATGGTCCCATTGATGTTTTGGTTTACCCTTACTATTATTATGATTCCAACAGGTGGTGTTTTTGCCAACCAGTTTGCGTTAGCTAATAAGCGTGATAAAGATTATGCTTTTCCAGTTGTGATTGGTGCAATTTTAGAAATTGTTTTGAGTTATTTCTTAGATCGTCCGTATGGTGCCTTTGGCGCGATGGTAGCAATTTTAACCACAGAAGTTGTAGTGCTAATTCTGCGACTTTGGATTGTGCGTGATGGCTATGATTTTAAGTATTCATTTAAAGATGTGCCGAAATACTTCTTAATTGCAATTATTACTCTAGCAGTAGGGATGTTTGTACCTAACCTACTTCACTCAGTTTTCTTTAACATGGCCTTTAAGTCTGTTTTGATGTTAATCATTTATCTTGGATTGATGTTTATCATGAAATTGGATCTTAACGAGGATATTGTTAACTTAGTCAAGAATTTCTTCAGAAGATAAAGGAGAGGCAGTTATGATTCCTAAAATTATTCATTATATTTGGGTAGGAGGTAATCCTAAATCGCAGCTCATTCAAGAATGTATTGCAACTTGGCATAAAAATCTGCCTGACTATAAAATTATTGAGTGGAATGAAAATAACTTCGATATGCATGAAAATCGTTATATTGAAGAAGCATATGAAGCTAAAAAATGGGCATTCGTTTCTGACTATATTCGTGCACGGGTAATTTATGAGCAAGGAGGCATTTACTTAGATACCGACGTTCGGGTAATTGCACCACTTACGCCAATTTTACAACACAGAGCTTTTATCGGTTTTGAAAATAAAAATTATCTGTCTGCTGCAATTTTTGGTGCAGAAGCTGGGCATCCATTTATGAAAAGTATCCTTGATTATTACCAAAACCTTGATTTTAAATTTGATGATGATAATCAAATGGCTGGGGTAAATAGTTTGTCAGTGACGAATATTTTAAAGAAGCAATTTGGCCTGAAAATAGGCAATTTTGACCAAAATTTAAAGGATGATATTCACGTTTATCCTGATGGTATTTTATGTAACCCAAGCAAAGATTCAAGGACAATACACTTGTTTACTGGTACTTGGATGAATGGTCAGCATTCTTTAAAAGAAAAAATCGTTACTTACTTGAAGCGGCACATTCAAACTCCTAAAGAAGCTGGTTTGTATGCAAAAATATTTAGGTGATTTCTGTAAGAATGACTGAGGAAGAACTACAAAAATTAGTTGAACAAATTTCTTTAAAGTATTTTGGACGCCCGTTCGTTCATAAGGTTAAAATCAATAAAAGAATGACCACAACTGGGGGCCGTTACCACATAAATGATCACCATATTGAAATAAATGCCCATTTTCTGGCACCGCAATATCATGATGATTTGGTAGGGGTTATTAAACATGAGTTAACACACTATCATTTACATTTGTTAGGTATGGGTTATGAACACCGTAACCGGGATTTTAAAAATTTATTGCGACAGGTAGGTGGGAGTCGCTATGCTCCTGATATTGGTTTGCGCCGAAAACGCAAGGTAAATTATCTTTATGTTTGTGAAAAGTGCGGAATGCACTATCCGCGAATCCGTAAAATCAACGTTCGCCGTTACCGCTGTGGTAAGTGTAAGGGTAAATTGCGTTTACTTTATAATTATAAAAAATAAATATGAAAATATTTGTCAGAGGCTTGTATGATATCAATTTTTTGTTTATAATAGTTGATGTGCTTGCGGGCGTGGCGGAATGGTAGACGCGCAAGACTAAGGATCTTGTGATCGATTTTAGATCATGGAAGTTCGAGCCTTCTCGCCCGCACTAATTAGGGATGGAACTTTGGTTCCATCTTTTTTTATCTTAAAAATTAATTACGTTATGAAGAAATTGATTAAGTCGGGTTATAATTGATGTATCAATTTTAAAGGTAAGGAAAATTTCATGGCTAAACGTCGTACACGTAAAGTTCAAAAAAGTTCACGAATCATAATTCGTGTTTTTATCATTTTATTTGTGCTAATTATTGCTTTTGTCGGTTTTAGATATTATAGAAGACAAGCGATCCAGTCAGAGCAGATCAGGCAAGAACAATTGCAACGTCAAGAACAACGGGAAAAGATTCTGAGGCAACATAAAGCATTTATTAATAAGATTGGTCCAATTGCAAAAAGTGTGGATAAATCATATGATCTTTTGCCTAGTATCACTGTGGCCCAGGCATGCCTTGAAAGTAATTACGGTCAAAGTGCCTTAGCACAAAAATATAATAATTTATTTGGTGTAAAGGGAACTAATCCAAATACTTCCGCGATTTTATCTACCCAAGAATATGTAAAGGGTAAGAGAATCAATGTTAAAGCTCGTTTCCAAATTTATGATTCTTATGAAGCTTCCATTCGCGCACATGCAGAACTCTTTCAAAAGGGAACTAGCTGGAATGGTAAGCAATACAGACATGTTGTGACAGCTAAGAATTACCAAAATCAAGCTCGTGCTTTAGTACAAGATGGCTACGCAACTGATCCAAATTATGCGGATAAATTAATTAATTTAATCAAGCAATTTGACCTTGAAAAATATGATAAGTAAAAAGTAACGGCTAAAAAGTGACGTTACTTTTTTGTTATAATGAGAAAGCTATTGTTATTAACAGTTGGAATTTTGTGAAGGGAATTAGAATGAGCGAAAAATCAATTTTAGCTGGGTTAAATCCCCAACAGAAAAAAGCCGTTCAGGCTACTGAAGGTCCACTTCTGGTAGTTGCTGGAGCGGGATCAGGTAAAACTTCCGTCTTAACAAGGCGGATTGCTTATTTGGTAGAAGAAAACAATGTTACGCCTTGGAATATTTTAGCGATTACCTTCACTAATAAGGCTGCAACAGAAATGCGTGACCGTGAGCAAAAACTTTTGGGACCGGTCGCTAATAGTATTTGGATGTCAACTTTCCATGCCCTTTGTGTACGGATTTTGCGGCGAGACGCAGATAAAATTGGTTATAGCCATAACTTCTCGATTGCGGATTCATCAGAACAATTGACTTTGGTCAAGCACATTGAAAAAGACTTAAATATCAATCCTAAAATGTACGATCCGCGTGGCATCTTATCAGCAATTTCCAATGGAAAAAACAATTTGATGACACCTGATGCTTTTGCAAGTAGTGCCTCTTCACCCTTTGACAAGGTTGCGGCTAAAGTTTATAAGGAGTACCAACACCGCTTAAAGCAGGGGCAGATTATGGATTTTGATGACCTGATCATGCAGACTTTGGTATTGTTTAAAAAAGATCCTGCAACCTTACATTTTTATCAGAACAAATTTCATTATATTTTGGTTGACGAATACCAGGATACGAACCAGGCGCAATATGAACTTTGCCACGAACTAGCTGCTCAATATAAAAATATTTGTGTCGTTGGGGATGCAGACCAGTCGATTTATGGTTGGCGTGGAGCTAATATGGAAAACATCGTTAACTTTGAGCATGACTATAAGAAGGCCGGCGTCAAGACCGTTAAGTTAGAGCAAAATTATCGTTCAACTGGTCATATTCTGTCAGCTGCTAATTCCGTAATTAAAAATAATCAAAATAGAAAAGATAAGAACCTTTGGACAGACCAGGGAGCAGGTAAAAAGGTAACTTATTATCAGGCTCAAAGCGGTGACGATGAGGCACACTTTATTATTTCTAAAGTTCAAGAAGAGGTTAAGGACAAAAAACGTTCTTACAAAGACTTTGCCGTTTTATATAGGACAAATGCACAATCAAGAACAGTCGAGGAAGCTTTTGTTAAATCAAATATTCCTTACCAAATTGTTGGTGGCCATAAATTCTATGACCGAAAAGAAATTATGGATATCATGGGCTACCTTAAACTTGTGGCTAACCCGGCCGATATGTTGAGTTTAAATAGGGTAGTTAATTCTCCGAAGCGTGGCATTGGTGCGGTAACCGTTAATAAATTTTTATCCTTTGCAAATGCTAATCATTATAACGTTTTGGAAGCGATGGATAATATAGGTGCGTCAACTATTTCTACTAGACCTGCATCTAAACTCAGTGACTTTGGTAGTAAATTACGCGATGCGATTAAGTTCTCTAAAGACCACACCGTTACTGGTTTAACTGAAAAAATTCTTGAGGATTTTAATTATACCAGTACGCTTAAAGCCGCACACACGATTGAAGCCGATACACGTTTAGAAAACTTGGATGAATTCTTATCCGTAACTAAACGGTTTGATGATCATTATGATGAAGATGAGGAAGATTCTGATGCCCTCAGTGATTTCTTAGCCGAAATATCGTTGTTAAGCGATCAGGATGACTTAGAGGAAAATGATGATCAGGTAGAATTAATGACGCTCCATGCTGCCAAAGGGTTGGAATTTCCAGTTGTCTTCTTAATTGGTATGGAAGATGGATTGTTCCCATTATCTCGTTCATTAATGGATGAAAAAGAGTTAGAGGAAGAACGCCGTTTGGCATATGTGGGTATCACCCGTGCTAAGCAAGAGCTATACTTAACAAATGCATATTCAAGAATGATGTATGGCAGAATTCAAAATAACCCGCCATCAAGATTTTTAGAGGAAATTGATGACAAGGATATAGAAGTTGAAAATCCCAATGCGGGGAACAGCTTTATTGGGAATAACAATTACAAATCTCAAGCAGCACCATTTGCTAACAAGGATGAACGTGCTCGTGCGCAAGTTTATACCTCTCCTAAAGCCAAAAAAGCTTCCGGTGCTGTAGGTGCCGAGAAGAAGGGTTGGAGTGTTGGTGATCAGGTTGAACATAAATCATGGGGCCGTGGCGTTGTTACTAAAGTTAATGGTACCGGTGAAGATATGGAACTTGATATTGCCTTTAACGGTAAAGGAATTAAGCGCCTTTTAGCCGCCTTTGCTCCTATTAAGAAGTTATAATAAACTTGAGTTGTGATAGTTTTTAATTAAGGGAGAGAAAATGGCAGATTTAACTCTTGCGGAAGCAAAAAAAGAAATTGGTCCTCTTAGGAAACAACTTAATAAGTGGGCTGATGCCTATTATTCAAAAGATGCGCCCAAGGTTGAGGATAACGTTTATGATAAGAAATATAACCGTCTTGTTGAACTAGAAACGCAATTTCCGCAACTTATAACACCTGATTCAATCACGCAAAAAGTTGGTGGGCAGATCGATTCGGAATTTACCAAAGTTGATCACCCAATTCCTATGCTTTCAATGGGGGATGTCTTTTCTAAAGGTGAATTGCGAGAATTTGACCAAAGAATTCAAAAATTGGTCGGTCATCCGGTAGCTTACAATGTTGAATTAAAAATTGATGGCTTATCTATTTCGCTTGAATACACCAATGGTCGGTTAGTTCGTGCCTCTACACGTGGAAATGGTGAAGTTGGTGAAGACGTAACAAGAAATGCTCGCTACATCAAGGATATTCCGCAAACCCTGCCTGAACCGCTGACTACAGAGGTACGGGGCGAATGTTATATGGGTAAAGAAGCATTTGCTAAGTTAAATAAGGAGCGGGACGAAAAAGGTAAAAGTGTTTTTGCCAATCCTCGTAACGCTGCTGCTGGTTCGTTGCGGCAACTTGATGCTCGTATTACTAAGAGACGGGATTTAAGTACCTTTATTTATACCTGGGTTAATCCGCCTGAAAAAATTACGGGTCAGCACCAAGCAATTGATGAGATGCACCGCTTAGGTTTTCATACGAACCAAACGGGGCAAAAATTATCTAATTTGGATGATATTTTTGCTTTTATCGATAAATATACAGCCAAACGTGATAGTTTAACCTACGGAATCGATGGAATTGTACTTAAGGTTGATGATTTAAGTATTGAACAGAGCCTAGGTAATACCGTTAAGGTACCACGTTGGGAAATTGCTTATAAGTTTCCACCTGAAGAACAGGAAACGGTTGTCCATGATATTAAATGGACGGTCGGCCGCACCGGGGTTGTAACGCCAACCGCTGTTATGGACCCGGTAAAACTTGCTGGTACTACGGTGTCACGTGCGGTTCTGCATAATCCGGATCTGCTTAAGGAAAAAGATGTCCGGATTGGCGACACGGTCAAACTGCACAAAGCAGGCGATATTATTCCAGAAATTTCTGAAGTAGTACTGTCAAAGCGGCCCAAAGATTCTGTCCCGTATAAAATTCCAACTACTTGTCCGTCATGTGGTCAAAAATTGGTGCACTTAGAGGGTGAAGTTGCTCTTCGTTGTATTAATCCGTCCTGTCCGGCACAAGTTGAAGAGCAAATAACCCACTTTGCATCTCGACCAGCAATGGATATTGATGGCTTGGGTCCCAAGATTGTTAGGCAGTTAATTTCTAATAATTTAGTTCATAATGTTGCTGACTTGTACCATTTAACCGCTGATGATTTATCCAAGTTAGATCACTTTAAAGATAAATCAATTAATAACTTATTAACTGCAATTAATAATTCTAAGTCGAATTCAGTTGAATTGCTTTTGACTGGTTTGGGAATAGATCACGTTGGAGCTAAGGCTGCCCGCTTAATTGCGCGAAAGTTTAAAAATATGGAAAAGATTATGAATGCGGACGTGCAAGAAGTTGCTTCAATCGCTACAATAGGCATGACGATTGCTGAATCTTTAACTACTTATTTTGCTCAACCAGAGGTTATTAAACTGGTGGAAGAGCTAAAAGAAAGTGGTTTGAACATGGATTACCTCGGTGAAGATGAACCTGAAGAAATTAAAGATAATTACTTTAAAGATAAGACGGTTGTGTTAACTGGTACGCTTGAACATTACACTAGAAGCGAGTTCTCGAAGAAATTGCAGTCTTTAGGTGCCAAGGTAACGGGCTCTGTATCACACAATACCGATTATGTTATTTATGGCAAAAATGCCGGTTCTAAGTATACTAAAGCTGGGAATTTAGGTGTTCCACGTTTAACTGAAGAAGAAGCAATTGCACATATTGAATAAAGGAATAATTAAAGTGAAAAAATATTTGCAAGTTATGGCATTGATTGGCGTGGCCATCAGTTTAAGTGCCTGTGGTAACTTAAAGAATTCTAATTTAGCTAATAATGCAAAAACACCTTCTACTACAAAGACTAAAAGTTACCAGACTACCAATACAGGTAATGGTGGCTATACCGTTTTAATGAAGAACGGCCATTACGTTGTTAGTCCTATTGATGGGCTAACCGCCACTAATAATGACAATTCAGTTGATACACGTGAATTAGAACGTGGCCTGGTGCAAATTTCTAAGGGTCAATATTCTCCTAATTCATACGTTTTTCAAGAGGGTCAATATTTGGATTCTACAACTGTAAATAATTGGTTGGCAAGAAAATCCAAGTCTAATCCTAGGGGATTAAATCCGGCTTCAGGTTCAAAGAAAAATTATAATCCATATTATTTAGAAGAGATTCTTGAACAAGATTATTTGTCGGGTTCCGGTTCCAGTTACCATATAGGTGGTATGAGTATTGGGCTTGCAATGAATTCTGTTGACTACTACCAGAAGTCTAGTGGCGGTCCAGAATACCAAAAGAAAATTTCACGAACGGACCAAAAAAATTATGGTCAACAAATGGCTGGACAAGTTGTGAGTCGTTTGCGTGCCAAAAAGGGATTAAAGCACGTCCCAATTACCGTTGGTCTTTTTTCTAAAACTAGCAAAGATTCCCTCGTCGGTGGAACTTACTTTGCTTACGGGACAGCAGCTGCTAATAGTAGTAAAATAACTAAATGGAAAACTGTGTCGGAGGAATCTGAAGTATTACCGACAATTGGCAACACCAAGGCAATTAATAGTAGTGATGCCTCAAGCTTTAGCAGTTTTAAGGCATCGATTCAAAACTATTTTCCTAATATCAGTGGCGTAACAGCTAACTTACGCTATGATAACGGAAAATTGGCACAAGAAAACATTTCTGTGACTACCCAATTTTATGGTTATGAACAGATCCAAAGCTTTACCCGCTTAGTTTTATCGACGGCGAAAAAGTATTTGCCAAATGATGTTCCAATTGAAATTAAAATTGGCTCTGTTAACGATATACAGGCATTAATTGCTAAAGAAACAGCAGATGGTGATTACCAAGTCCATATTTATGGCGGCGAATAGGAGGTATTTGAGTGAAGATTACAGAAGACACCATTAAACACGTTGCAATTTTATCGCGACTTGAGTTTGATGATAAAGAATTAGGTAAGATGACTAAACAAATGGGTTCAATCATTAATATGGCTGATCAGCTTTCAGAAGTTGACACCAAAGGTGTTCCAGAGACAGTCCAAGTTGTTGATCGTGACACTGTATTTAGGGATGATAAACCTGAACATTGGCAAGATAGGGAAGATTTAATGAAGAATGCACCTGCAAAGGCTAACGGCTTTATTAAGGTTCCTGTAATTATTAATAAGGATGACGACCAATAATGAATTACTTAAATGAAAATATTGACTCATTAAATAAAAAACTTGCTAACGGTTCTTTATCGGCTGATAAGTTAACCAAAGATACTGTAGCAAACATCAAAGATGAAAATAAAAAATTAAATGCTTGGATAACTGTTGCCGATGATGCGAAGCCAGCTGAAAATCTTGATTTTTCCAAGAATAAATTAGCTGGTATTCCAATTGGCATTAAAGACAACATCACTACTAAAGGCGTAAAAACCACTGCTGCTAGTCACATGCTGTACAATTATGTTCCAGTGTTTGATGCAACAGTTATTAGCAAGTTAAAGAAAGCCCAAGCGACTTTTGTTGGCAAGACTAATATGGATGAGTTTGCGATGGGCTCTTCCACCGAACATTCATATTATGGCCCAACTCATAATCCGTGGAATTTAGATAAAGTTCCAGGTGGCTCATCTGGTGGCTCTGCAGCCGCAGTTGCATCAGGTCAAGTTGTTGCTGCACTTGGTTCAGATACTGGTGGTTCGATTCGGCAACCAGCAGCATTCAACGGTATTTTTGGAATTAAACCTACTTATGGCCGTGTATCACGTTGGGGGTTAATTGCCTTTAGCTCGTCACTAGATCAAATTGGTGTATTGACCAAGCGCGCCAAAGATTCAGCTGAAATTTTGAATGTTATTGCCGGAAGCGATGACCGTGATTCAACTGTTTCAGAAAAAGAGGTTCCTGATTTCACAAGCTTCATCGGTCAAGGTGTTAAAGGCTTGCGGATCGGTGTTCCTAAGGAATACATGAGTGATGCGGTTGATGAAAAGGTACGTGCTGCTGTTCAAAAGCAAATTGACTTTTTGAAAGCTAATGGCGCAATTATTAATAAAGTATCACTTCCATTGACTAAATACGTTGTTCCAACTTATTACATCATTGCCTCAAGTGAAGCTTCTTCAAACTTACAAAGGTATGATGGTATTCGTTATGGCTACCGTGCTAAGGACACTAAGAGCTTAGTTGACGTTTACGTTAAGTCTCGTTCTGAAGGATTTGGCCCAGAAGTTAAACGGAGAATTATGTTAGGTTCATTTGCTCTTTCAGCTGGTTCCTATGATAAATTCTTTAAACAAGCAGCAAAGGTTAGAACTTTAATTTGTAATGAGTTTGATAAAATTTTTGCTGATAACGATATTATTGTGGGTCCTACCACGACTACCCCAGCATTTGATATTGGCAGTGAAATTTCTGATCCAATCAAAATGTATAATAATGATATTTTGACTATTTCAGCTAATTTGGCAGGTATTCCTGCAGCTAGTGTACCAGCTGGTTTGGCAGATGGGATGCCCGTTGGTTTCCAAATTATGGCTAAACGTTTTGATGAGGGAAATATCTTTAGGGTAGCTGACTTTATTGAACGTAATAATAAATTTTATGAAAAAACACCATCTGGAATGGAGGATTAACTGAATGAATTTTAAATCGACTATTGGATTCGAAGTCCACTTCGAATTAAAGACTAAGAGTAAAATCTTCTCTCCTTCACCGGTAACTTATGGAGCAAAACCTAATACGGCAACTAACGTGATTGATTGGGCTATGCCAGGTGTATTGCCTTACGTCAATAAAAATGTGTATCGTTTAGGTATCATGGTAGCTTTGGCAACACATGCTCATATTCTGCCAAATACACATTTTGATCGTAAGAACTATTACTATCCTGACAGCCCCAAAGCTTATCAGATTACCCAATTTTTCCAACCACTTGCTCGTGATGGTTATGTTGATATCGAGGTTCACGGTAAAAAGAAGCGTATCGGTATCCATGAAATGCATATTGAGGAAGATGCTGGTAAGAATGCTCATGGTACCAACGGTTATTCTTATGTTGACTTAAACCGTCAAGGTGTTCCGTTGATCGAAGTCGTTTCTGAGCCAGATATTACCGATCCAGATGAAGGTTATGCATACCTTGAAAAGTTAAGAAAAGTTGTTCAGTTTACTGGTGCTTCTGACGTTAAGATGGAAGAAGGATCAATGCGTGTTGATACCAACATTTCTATTCGTCCAGCCGGACAAAAGAAGTTAGGTACTAAAGTTGAAATGAAGAATTTAAACTCCTTCGAACACGTTCGTAAATCATTAGCTTATGAAGAAAAACGCCAGCAACAAGTACTTTTATCAGGTGGACGGGTACAATCTTCGACCCGTCGGTTTGATGAGGCGTCAGGGAAGACTGTTTTGGAACGTGTTAAGGAAGGTGACGCCGATTACCGTTACTTCCCAGAACCAGATTTAGCACCATATCATATTAGCCAAGACTGGGTTGATAAGATTGCTAAAGAAATGCCAACTTCTGCAGAAGATCGTTATGATGAATATGTTAATAAGTTTGGTCTGAAGCCTTACGATGCAAATGTATTGTTGCAGACCAAAGAAAGCTCTGACTTCTTTGATAAAGCAGTTGCAGCGGGAGCCGATCCACGTTTAGCTGCTAACTGGATGAATACACAAGTAAATGGTTACTTAAATGATAATCGCGTTTCCTTATCTGATATTAAACTTACTCCAGAACATTTGGCTGCTATGATTAAATTAATTAAGGATGGCACTATTTCATCTAAGATTGCTAAGAAAGTCTTTGCTGAAACTATTACTAAGGGTACTGACCCTAAGAAATACGTTGAAGATAAGGGAATGGTTCAGTTATCAGATACCAGTGTTTTGCAACCAATGGTTACAAAGGTTGTTGATGCTAATCCACAATCGGTTGAGGACTTTAAGAACGGTAAAGATCGTGCGATTGGCTATTTAGTTGGTCAAATCATGAAACAGACTCGTGGTAAAGCCAATCCTAAGGTTGTTAATAAACTGCTCAACCAAGAATTGCAAAGTCGTTAATTTGAATTTTTAAAATATTAAGGGTAATTATGATTAGTAAAGCAAGATTAATATATAATCCTGTATCCGGTCACGAACAAATGCCGAAAAATGTAGCTACCATTCTGGATGTTCTAGAAAGAGCCGGGTATGAAGCCAGTGCTTATAGAACGACTCGTAAGAAAAAGAGTGCGCAAAATGAGGCTACGCGTGCAGCAAAGGAAGGTTTTGATTTGATCGTTGCTGCAGGCGGTGACGGTACAATCAATGAAGTTGTAAATGGAATTGCGTTTCTAGATAAAAGACCTAAAATGGCAATCATTCCTGCTGGAACGACAAATGATTATGCACGTGCATTGAATATACCACGTGATAATATTGCGGCAGCAGCCAAAGTTATATTGAAAAATAAGACTCGTAAGATGGATATTGGGAAAGCTAATTTCAAAGGCGGTGATGACCAATATTTTGTTAACATCGCTGCTTGTGGCTCCTTAACGGAGCTTACATATGGTGTCCCTTCAGAAGTTAAGTCTGCATTAGGTTATGCTGCATATTTAATTAAAGGTGCAGAAATGTTGCCTCATTTGACTGAGAATGAAATGCGGTTAACTTACGACGGCGGGGTTTATGAAGGTAAACTCTCTATGTTTTTGCTTGGGATGACTAACACAATTGGTGGCTTTGAGCAAATTATGCCAGATGCACAATTAAGTGATGGCTTATTTCAATTAATCGTAGTTAAACCATCTGATCCGGTTAAGGTACTTAAATTAATGGCTCTAGCTTTAAATGGCAATCATATGGATGATCCAGACATCATTTATACGAAGACAAGGACTTTGAAAGCTGAGCTTATTGGTAAGAGTAAAGGTAAGAAGTTACCGGTTAACCTTGATGGTGAGATTGGTGATTATTGCCCCGTAAATTTTGAAAATTTAAAACAACGGATTGAATTTTACGTTGGTGGTTAAAATATGAAAAAGCTTGTTACTACAAAAATAATAACAAGCTTTTTTATATAATGATGAGTACATAAAAAATCCTGTTACTAAATTTAGTAGCAGGATTTTATTTATTATTAAAGTGATTTTTAACGACGATCATTACCGCCCATACCGAAAATTTCAAGTAAGAACATAAAGATGTTAATGAAGTCTAAGTATAACTGTAATGCCCCAAGAATGGCTAAACCATTAGTGGAAACTTGATCACCGAAGTTATTATAAATATCCTTCATTCTTTGTGCATCGCTAGCGGTTAGGCCAGTAAAAATGATTACCCCAATAATTGAAAAAATGTAATCAACCATAGGATTTTTCAAGAACATATTAACTATTAATGCAACTAAAAGTCCAATTAAAGCTGCGCTTAAATATGATTCCCAGTTGGCTAAATCTTTATGTGTGAAGCTACCAAAGCATGCCATTGCAATAAAGACAGCTGCTGAAGAAACAAATGCAGTGGTTATTTGAGTACCAGTGTAGTAACCAGCAAGTAGTGAAAATTCAAAGCCATAAATGATAGATAATATCATTAACATGATAAAACTTGCAGCTGGGTTACGGTCAGCTTTAAAACTAATGCCAATTGCTAATCCAAATGGTACCAGCAAAATGATCCACATCATTGCCACTGGCATTTTCATGACAGCGCTTCTGAAAACGGTCATTGTTAAATATGCGGTCAAAGCAGATACTAAAACTGCTAATCCCATAACACTATATAATTTTGTTAAAAAACGATTGACCTCTGTAACGTCATGTACTTGCCGACGTTGAGGCTCAGTAGAGAAGTTATCCATAAAAACATCCTTTCTGTCATATAGATACTTATAATAAACTATCACAAAATAGGTGAAGACTAAAGGGGATAGTTTATTATTTTTGCTTAGGTTTTTCTGCCCATTTTAAGCCAATTCCTGTGACTCCACTTAAGATTGAAAATAGCGGAGATAGGAGGCTGAAGAAAGTAAAAGGTAAAAATGCCAGTACTGGAACTCCTAAAGTTGAGGCAGCAAATGAACCGGCAACACCCCAAGGGATGAGGTAGTTAATGACGCTTCCTCCATCTTCTAATACCCGGCTAAGTGCTAGTGGTGACAATCCCATTTTTGTATAAGCAGGTTTAAAGGCACGGCCGGGTAAAATAACTGACAAGTATTGTTCGCCAACGAAGAGGTTAATGCTAATGCCTGATAGAATAGTAACGGTGATCAAAGAAGCAGGCTTTTTTAAATGTTTGATTAATGGTTCCATTGCACTTTGAATAATATTAAATTTCATGAGTAAACCACCTAGTGAAAGGGTGGTAATGATCAATGAAACGGTACCCATCATACTAGAAATACCACCACGGCTGAGTAAAGTGTTAACTGTTGCACTGCTGGTTTTAGCTACAAATCCGTTCATGATTAAATTATTTAATGAGGTAACAGATTCGTGTGGATTTTCAATTAAAATCATAATGACTGTCGCAGTGATATTAATGAATAAGGTAGGAATAGCTGGGATCTTCCGCCACGCACAGAAAAGCATTAGGGCAATTGGTAATAGTACCCACCAGGAAATGAAGAAGTGACTTTGTAAAACATTGGAAGTCTGGGTAATTTTGCTGACATCCATTTGCCCACTATTTCCAAGGATCCAGAAGAGAATAAATGAAATAATGAATGAGGGAATGGTTGACCACATCATATTTTTAATATGAGCGAACAATTCGCTTTCTGCAACCGCTGCCGAAAGGTTAGTTGAATCAGAAAGAGGTGACATTTTATCACCGAATACAGCGCCTGAAACAATTGCACCAGCCACTAAGGCAGGATTAGCCTTCATGCTGATGCCAATACCAAATAAAGCAATTCCTACAGTCGAGATAGTGGTAAAACCACTACCGATTGCGATACCAATAACGGAGCAAACGAGAAACACGGATGGGACGAAGAAATTACCGTTGATTAGCTTAAAGCCAAGTACCATGATTGATGGGATGATGCCTGCCTTGATCCAGCTACCGATCAGAGCACCAATTAATAGAAAGATAAAGATGGGAATAATGGCAACACCGATTCCTTCTTTAATTCCGTTTTGAATGTCCTGCCAAGAAAAGCCGCGAATTTTTGCCCAAAAAGTGAGGAGGATAACCGTAAAAAGGACGGGAACTTCTGGTGAAAGTCGAAATTTAATTACTGAAATTCCTAAAATGACTAAAAGAATTGCAAGAATAACGATAGATTCTGTGAAGGATACTTTCTTTTTCATTTATTTTCTCCAATAAAAAAGTCCTGCTGACAAAATTGTCAACAGGACGATCAATAACCGTGGTACCACCTAATTTTCAAGTGTAAAACTTGATCTCTATTAGATGATAACGGGTCTGAATATTACCGAACAATTATTATTAACACTGTAATTCATTGACTCCGCCTGACTGGCTTGCACATGACCACCAGCTCTCTGACGCTTAACGAAGCAATTACTGTTTGTGTTGATTGATTGAAAACCATCTTAGCAAGATTTAAAAAGACTGTCAATATTTTTAATTGGACAGAATTATTACTTTTATTTTTGTTTTCTAGTAAAATAAGAGTATTACTAAGTGTTTGTAAAAAAGGACAAAATATGAAGAAAAATCAAATTGTCGATTTAAAAATTACGGATTTATCTTATCAAGCAATGGGAGTTGCTCATTATGAAGGGATGACCGTTTTTGTTAATAATGCCTTACCAGGTGAAGTTGTTACCGCAAAAATCTTGAAGGTAAAGAAGCGTTACGCTTTTGCTAAGATTGAAAAAATTAAGAAAGAGAGCCCTGACCGAGTAACTGTTAAACTCAATCAGTGGGTGCAAACAGGTTTAGCATCGCTCGCACATATTAAGTATGATAAGCAACTTGAGTTTAAACGTAATCAGGTCGTTAACTTACTTAAAAAAGCTCATATGGAAAACGTTGAAGTAGGAGAAACCTTACCTAGTCCAGAACAAACAGGTTATCGTAACAAGGCGCAGGTTCCTGTAAGAGAAGTTAAGGGACAATTAGAAATTGGCTTCTTTAGGCGTCATTCTCATGACTTGGTTCCACTTACTAACTTCTTTACAACGGATCCGGAAATTGACCGTGTTTTAGTTGCGGTTCGCGATTTGTTACGTAAATACCAAATCCCAGCTTATGATGAAATCAATAATAAGGGTGAGGTTCGCTACATTGATGTTCGCCGCAGCAAGGCAACGGGTGAAATTATGGTAATCCTGGTATGTTTGTACAAGGATTTTCCACAATTGCCTGACCTAGCAAAGGATATTGAAAAGATTAAAGGGGTAACGAGTTTAATTTTAAACTATAACCCTAAGAAAACTAATGTCATCTTAGGTAAGACGGATTACCTTGTATTTGGTGAACCACAAATTACTGATAAGATTGGTGACCTTAAATTCAAGATTTCACCTGAAAGTTTCTTCCAGATTAATTCTTTGCAGACACCACGTTTGTATAATTTAGCAATTAAACAGGCTAATTTAAAACCAACTGATGTTGTTGTTGATGCTTATTCAGGTATCGGTACGATTGGGTTGTCTGTCGCTAAGCATGTAAAGTCAGTTCGCGGAATTGAAGTTGTTAGGGATGCTGTTAAGGATGCAAATGCAAATGCCAAATTAAATGGCATTAATAATGCTAAGTATACGACTGGCAAGGCAGAAAAAATTATGCCGCGTTGGGCTAGTGAAGGGATGAAGACTGACGTAATCTTTGTCGATCCGCCAAGAAAAGGTTTGACACCTGAATTTATCGATGCAGCTGTAAAGACTAAACCAAAGAAGATCGTTTATATCTCATGTAACCCAGCTACTTTGGTTCGTGATTTGCAATTGTTCCAAACAAAAGATTACACATTTAACCGGATTGATCCTGTGGATATGTTTCCACAGACTCCGCATGTTGAGAGTGTTACAGTCCTGGAACGGACAGGAAAATAGCCGATAATCGCCGGTATAACGGTATTCATCGATGATTGAAAGTGTACAAATTCTGATTTTGATGATTGGAATTAGTACACTTTTTCTATTTGGAGCTGGCGGGTAGAGTGTTCAATGTCCTATTTCGCTAGTTGAGTGTGCGAATGTCCAGTTTGGCAGATTGTGTTTATTAAGGTGATGAAAACTGGGATAAAGGTTTATGTGACAGTATTTACAGAGTGTGCAAAAATCAGTCAATTTAGTGTTGAGAGTTGAGTTAACGAGTATGCTATTGAATTTTGACTGTTTCGATTAAAAAATAGAAAATCTGCAGGGCGGTAGTATACTCGACGTATATGACAAAAATTATTCTTTTTAAATACATATAGAATAAACATGATGATTACGAATGAAGGTGCTTTCATGAAAAATAAAATAAGTGATAAGAATATGTTTCAGAATTTTGAGGTAAAGGCCTACTGGTTTCTTAATGACAATCAAAATTCCGGCTCTTACGGTTTTTTAAAATATAATGCTGGTCAGGATTCTGTGTTCGAGATATCACCTGCTTTTTGTGATGAAACTGAACAATTTAATAGTCCATCACCATATGATATTTGTGGGATTTCTGAATATGGGGAAATTATCCGCGGAATTGGATACAGAGTAGGTAGTTCCTTTAATCATCCGGGATTAAGCATTGAAAAGATTCAATTCTTTGATTTAAAATAAAAAACGAAAGATGGCTCGAACCCCCGTCTTCGTTTAAAGAAAGGACCATCTTTCATGGATTATTCTACCAGAACTGCCCTTGGGATTAAAGATTCCCACTTAGAATTAGATACTGCCCATTTCAAAAATGTGATTGAAAGCCATGATAACCAAGTGGTTGTTCATCTCATTCAGTCTTATCCTTTACGCTGCCCGCGTTGCGGCCAATTAATGCTTAAAAATGGCTTCAAAATAGTTAACGTACTGGGACCAAGTCTACATTACCAACCAACTATTTGGCCGATTCGTAATCAAAAGTATCTTTGTAAACCTTCATCAGCTTGTCCATCAACGATTACGGAGTTGGCTAAGGTCAAGGACATTAAATATCGTCATCACATCAGCCAAGCAATTAAACAACAGGTGATGATACAACTAACTACCAATGAGTCCCAAATTGATATCGCCAAGGAACTGGGAATCTCTGACTGGACTGTTAGACGGGTTATCTTTAACCTGGATCAATTTTTCAAACCAAACTATCATTGGTTACCTCGCCATATTGCCTTTGATGATTTTAAATCTGGTCGCTTTGCACCCAGTGGAATGAGTATGATCCTGATGAACATTGAAAATCATCATACCATTGATATTATTCTGTCACGACGTAATCGCTACTTGCGTAATTACTTTCTGCGCTACGATCGTGCGGCTCGTCTGGCAGTGCGCACGGTTACGGTTGACCTGTATACGCCTTATCGTCATCTTATTCATGAACTATTTTCCCATGCCATAATTATTGCCGACCACTTTCATGTGGTCGCTCAAGCTTACCGGGCTTTGAATAAAATTCGGGTTAAAGCTATGAACCAAGCTGGCAATGGGAGCCATCAATGGCGGGCACTCAAGCATTTCTGGAAATTAATCCTAACCCCAGCGGGGTTACTCAAATATGATAACTATTGGTCACGTCGTAATTTTGGCTATACTCAGTTGACCGACGTTGAAGTTATTCAACGCTTACTGGCTTTCAATGATGATCTTAAACAAGCTTATCGTTATTATCAGGACCTTATTCTCGCGATCAATCATCGTAGTAAGGATGAACTCAATCATTTACTCGCGATTAAATGGACCCAGCTTCCCCAATCACTTCAAAAAGTTCAACGGACTCTCCGGAGGCATCGTAAAGAGATTATCACCAGCTTTAAATATGGTGACTACACGAATGGTCCAGTCGAAGGAACTAACAATAAGATCAAAGTTATTAAACGAACTGCTTATGGCTTTCGTAACTTCTTTAATTTTCGAGCTCGAATCCTGCTTGCCCTTCCTAACTCATACTTTGCCATCAACTAGAAGAATAAAAGAACAGCTCATGTCCAATCGTAAGCACTCCATAACAAGACGTATATGAAAATCAGTAGGCACCTCCTAAACTGGAAGAAAACAGTTGGAGGTGCCTTTTCAATTGCAAGATATTATTCCGGTGAATTTACATGAACGAAATCCAAAGGATTTCAAACCAACCAAGCCACAAATGGTAGCAAAACTATCAGTCAAACGAGTCAACGTCACCATTTTTGACACGATTAGCAAAGACCAAATGAGTGAATTAATGGAAGTGATTTTGAATCATGTTGGTTAACTGGCAAGATCCAAAACATGTTTACATTGTTTGCGGGAAAACAGACCTTCGTAAAGGGATCGATGGCTTAGCCATCGTCGTGCAAGAGAATTACGGTTTGGGACTATTTGATGATTCATTGTTCTTGTTTTGTGGCAATCGCAATGACCGTTTTAAAGGTTTATATTGGGATGGTGAAGGTTTCATCCTGTTGTATAAACGGTTTGAGAATGGTGGCCTTCGTTGGCCACGTTATCGAAACGATGCTCATCAGTTAACCAAGCAACAAATTAGGCAATTATTGGAAGGTATCAATCCGTTACCTCCGAGACGGGTTAAACCCGCGTCACATGGGCCTTTTTATTGAGTTTTTGGCTGTTAATGGTCCTCTGTTTTCGGTATAATAATATATATCGGAAAGGAGGTGACGAATCATGGCAAACGAAGAAAAATTACTTCAGGAAAATGATGACCTTAAACAGATAATTAAAGAGCAAAAGGAAATCATTGAGCAGTTAAAACAGTTACTGTACGGGAAAAAAACGGAAAAAATACCCGTTAACGAAAACCAGACATCGCTATTTGATGATGAAGAATTAGATGAGATGGCTGAAGAAGTAGAATACGACGAAGTCGTTGAAAAGACTACTAAGACCGTGGTTCGTCATCATTCCAAAAAGGCCAAAGTCGGCAAACGGAAGAAATATTTGGATAAATTAGAACAAGTTGATCAGGTTCACGCATTAAGTCAACAAGATTTAATCTGTCCTGATTGTCATCAAGAAATGGAGAAGATCGGTACTCGGGTGGCTAGTCGAGAAGTTGAACTGGAACCGGCGAAGGTTCACTGCGTCAACCATCTCGTTGGGACGGCTAAGTGTCATCATTGTCACCCCAACGGTGGAGATAAATTGGTAAGTGCTGGTTCGCCACAACCACTGTTCCCACATAGCTACTATTCAAGTAGTGTTTTAGCGGCGATTATCTCTAATAAATATGAACTAGCGGTGCCGTTACATCGGCAACAACGCAGCTGGCAACGGTTAGGTTTACCATTAACGACTAAATCAATGGCCAGAACTGTTATTAACGGTTGTTTCCAATTCCTGAGTTCGATCTACGATCGTCTAAAAGCGGAATTAAACCAAGAAATCGTTGTTCACATGGATGAAACACCATTTAAGGTATTGGAAGACAATGGATCTAACAGCTACTTTTGGGCGCTTAGAACGACGAAGGGGTTTAATCAACACGACATTGCCCTCTTCCATTATTCTGATACTCGATCTGGAAAAGTGATTGGTGAGATCATTGGTGACGATTACAAAGGCACCATCATCTGCGATGGATATGGTGGATACAGTAATAATCGGTTTCCAAAACTTAGTTTTGGGACTTGTCTTGTCCATATTCGCCGTGAGTTTGCGGAATTGGCCAAGATTGCCAGTGAGTTCGGAACCTCAAAGGCTAAGCAAGTTCTTAAATTGATGTGTGGGGTATTCCATACAGAGAAGAACTTAAAGTATGATTCCGAAGCTGAGAAGTTAGCGCTCCGTAATCAACTGGTTAAGCCCAAACTTGATATGGTTTATGATTTCATTACCAAGATTGAGAATCCAATGGGCAAACTAAAGCGAGCAATTAACAATGCTTTACGGCTTAAAGACCGGTTGTACAAGATTTTTGATAATGCGCAGTTACCATTGGATAATAATCCGGTCGAGCAAAGCATTCGTCCAACAACGCTAGTTCGCAAGAACAGCTTATTCGCCACTTCCAAAAATGGCGCCAAAACCAATGCGATGATTTATACCATTATCCAAACGGCTAAGTTAAATAACTTGAGAATCTTCGATTACTTGAAATACGTATTTGATCAATACACAAAGCGTGTTGCGGTAAAGGTCGAAGACCTTTTACCATGGAATCAAGAAATTCAAACCAAGTTTCATGTATAACGAAAAAGGGATACTCTGAAAATCCATTTTGGAAATTCAGGGTATCTGTCAACTGGTATTGATGGATGCCGACACCTCTTACTTAAATGTGAGAGGTGTTTTTTTACGCAAACAGACAATCAATTCTTAAAAAGAAGAATTCTTGATTGGCAAACCCATAACAAGAGCGTTTTAAGACTTTGATCTTTCGGTTAATTCCTTCAAGAGGACCATTGGAAAATTCATACTTAACACTATTGATAACTGCTTTGAGATTCTTACGCAGAGTAGAGATAGTTGTGTCCATCTCGGTTTTAGTGGTTTGGTAGTCACGAATAGCTGACATTAATAGCTCGCTATCGCGACCAGCGATTGCCAGGGTGATATCTTGATAAGTGTCATAAACTGCTTTGAATCTGGGAAACTTATTAGTAATTAGATCAACGGCATTTTGACGAGTCATATACTCATTGATGCCGAGCAGATAAACAGGTTTTTCAGGTCTCAAAGTAGTTACCTTTTGATGAAATAGGCGCCATTGTGACTTAAGAATGCGGTATTCACGACTGTGTTTGTCTAGCGTCTTAAGTAGACTAATACGGCTATTGTCAAGAGCACGACCGGCTAGTTGGACGATGTGGAAACGATCAATAATAACCTTAGCGTTAGGGAAAAGGCGATAGATAAGGCTTTGATACTGAGCATTAAGATCAATGACTACTGATTGGACTTGGGCACGTTCCTGCTTAGAATAACGATTTTCAAAGTAATTGATAATCGAGGAAGATAGTCGATCATAAAGCTTAACGACTAATTGATGGGTTTCGCTATCACAACAAATAAAGGACATCGTTGACTTAGTGGAACGAAACTCATCAAAGCAAAGATGTTTAGGAAGCTTAGCCATGCGATAATGTGGTTGAACCCGTTCAATGATAGTTCGTCGAACGCTACTAGGGGAGCAGTGACATATTTTGGCAATCAATTCACCATTAAGGCCCTGCTTAACTAATTGCATAACCTGGCTTTTAAGCTTTTTAGATAGGGTGTGATTTTCTTTGGTTAGGCTGGTAATAGCACCAAAGGTGCTATTACAGCATTTACAGTAGTACCGTTGTTTCCAGAGAATTAATTCATAGCGAACCCCGTCTAAACTAGCTAAGCGAATATGGGTTTTGCGGTAACCATTTCTAACGACTTTAGTAAAGCCACAATTACGACAACGCGTAATTGGATACGTTAATTTAGCTGTAATTTCTCTAGCGGTTTCAGGACCAATTTTCTCTTCCTCAACAGTTTGAACTTTGATATTGGGGTCTTTAATTCCAAGGACATCTAAGATAAAATGATTTTGGGACATTTGCATAGCCTTCTTTAACATGATTTTTGTGGTGAATTGATTGTACAACAGGGCATAGCAGATGTCCTTTTTTGTGTACAAAAAAACTGGCATTGATTTTCATCAATACCAGAAAGTGTAGACCCGAAATTCAGGGTATCCCTTTAATTGTCATCCCGTATCGTTATGGTGTGCTTACGTCCAATCTCAGACACGAGCTGTTTGAAAAGTTATTCAAATTTTTCTATCAGTACTTCTTGACGAAGAGCCATAAAAAAGAACTACTCCATCAAAAGCAGTTCTTCATAATATTAGACAAATTATTGTGGAACAACATTAGTCGCTTTAGGTCCTCGATCGCCTTGTTCAACATCGTAACTAACTTTTTGCCCTTCCTCAAGACTCTTAAAACCGTCAGTTTTAATTGATGAAACGTGTACGAATACATCTTTACCATCTGAACCAGTGATAAACCCAAAGCCCTTATCAGCATTAAACCATTTTACAGTACCTTTTTGCATATATATATATCCTCCTAGGAATCAAACCAAAGTAACCAAATTGAATTAACATCTAAGAAAATAATAGATAACAAAGATGAATGATACTTATAACTTCCGTATATGTCAATTTGACTAACTCTAACACTTTAATTCGCTGTATGCAACCCTAAATAATTCAAGCGCACAGTTTTTCATATGACTATAATGATGTCCAATCGGAGTTGCTCAGTGTGATAAATAATTGGGTAAGTTCCTCAAAAGAGTTACAGTTACTGGTGGATGACTATTTGTTAACGGTTAACTACAGGTCGGTAATTGAAAATGATCTTGTCAATTATACACAAGGCATTGAATCGTATTTTAGAAATGAACGTCTTACTTTGAGGGATAAAATAAACAAATTTATTGAGGAATTGCCTGAATCCTATAGAGAACTATTATCTGAACACGTTGGAAATACAGATGATTGGATTGGAAAGCTTGTAAGCACAAGGGTATTTCCTAACACACGGAGATAGAGAAAATATGGCGGTATCTAATCCTTATAAGTTAGTGCATTTGATTGCCTCGGGCCGGGTGCCGAAGACCGTCATTATTTTCTTTTTCATTATTAATTCATCCCTTCCATTGCCGCAATCGTGGTTAGCGTGGCGTCATAGTAATTATCCTTTGGCAATGGCTTGCTAAAGATAAATTTCTGACTTGAAAATAGGTTGTCATACCCGTGGTTTCGGTTGCGACTCACTGCTAAAAAGATCGGGGCACTAAAGCTGGCTGATTGGTGATGATTCAGCTTTTTCCCGGTCAGTGTGTAGCCTGCTGTTACGTATGATACGTATGAGCGTCGGCTGAAGAACTTCATCATGCGGGTCAATGTCTTCTGTGCCCGGGGATCTTTGCTGTTCGCAAGCATCATCGGTACCCGGCAGGCGTTGGCGAAATAGTTGCCATCGTTCTTGCTGGCCATTGTCCACGATTTGACGGGCTTGGCACTGTCCGCAGTTACCCAAGCAAAGTCGGGAACTAGTCCGGTGCGGTGCTGAGCACTGAGGTCCGCAAGGTGATCGAGCATCCCATCCTTTACAATTCGCCACCGTTGGTCGTGGCTGGACTGATAGAAAGTGTCAAAAAAGGTCGGGGCCACGTCTGACGTCCGCATCAAGCGGTAGTACTTTGACTTGCTCGTCGCCCAATCACCCACCGTCAGCGATCTGGTATGCGGGTTATACTCATAGGCCAGAATATCGTTCGTCAGGTGCCGTTCTAAATTCCGGTAGTAGCCAGCCCGCTTTGGCCAAACCCGAGCTGCCTGGTGGAGGGCCATGGCGATGAAGAGGTCCCCGTCGGTCGCACTGTTGATATCACTAGCCCAGTGACCATTCTTTTGGTACTGGCGCCATTGCATCAGGTAGGTTGGCGTCTGGTGGTGATTGCCGACATAATCCCGGTGGGCAAGGTAATAGTTCAGCAACTGGTCGAAGTCACGTGATTTTGCCCAACCATGTTGACCAGCCGCGGCAGTAATGTAGAGCCCATATCCCTGCCCCTCGGAAAGGGTAACGGGTTTGGCACGATTGTTGCTGGTATTAACAAAGGCCCGGTTAGCGGATTGCTTGATGATGTATGTTTCTCGCCAACGCCGGTAACTCTCAGCCTGAATATGATAAGGGCTCTCAATTTGAATAACAATGAGGGTGGCGGTATAGATAATTGCTATCAGCGCCGTCAGAAACCATGTAAATTTAGATAATCGCATAACTTTTTCTTTCCACTAGTTATTAAAGCGCTTGGTCTTAATCCAAACGTTACCATTGCGTCCCAGCAGGGCATCCAGGCAGACCGAAGTCACGGCATGGATGGAGATCACAATAAAGAGCTGCGAATAGGTAAAATACGAGGCCAGTGCCAGCCAGATCTGGCGAGTCGTGGCCTGACCAAATTGGGTGGCCATTGCGACTGATATCTGAAGAATATACAGGATAATCATCAGAAGCCAGTTCAGTAATAATACCTGCATAATTAAAATATTACTCTCGCCAAAGGTAAACGGAATTACTAGGTACGGGTTGAAGAACCGGGCAATAATAAAGCCGACGTTGGCGAGAAAGATAATATCAGATAGGACAATGGCAGCGTTAAACCAGAAGAAGGTGCAGGAGTAGTAGAAGGTTTCGAGCTTAACCCGCCAGTTGCTGTGATCGAACAGGTGGCGGAAGTTATGAATGACCACTTGGTAGTTGCCCTTCGCCCATCGCAACCGTTGGACGTAATAGTCATGCAGCCGTTCCGGCTCCTGCTGAAAGGCCTCGGAATTGTAGGCGAGGGCGATCAGTTTCCCAGTCTGCATGATCTTGAACGAAATGTCGGTATCCTCGGTCAAGGCTCCATTGCGCCAGCCGCCAATCTCCTGGACAAACTGGCGCTGAATGATGAAGTTCGTGCCGGGGATGCGGCCAATCCGGAACAGGTGCCAGATACCACAGTGCTGGATCCGCTGGGTAACGACAATCTCTTGGTTAATGCACTTAGTCAGGAAATTCTGTTGCGCATTGCGGGTCTTGTTCCGCCCAAAGACGGCAACGTAGCGTTCCGGATTTTCCAGTGCCTTCCGCACCAGGAAATAGAGGGCATTGGTTTCTGGCATTGCATCGGCATCGTAGACCCCAATGTAGTCGCCATGAGCTATTTTAAGGGCATCGTTAAGAACCCCAGCCTTGGCGCCGGATCCGGTCCGTTCAATAATTTTAACATTGCGGCTGCGATAGCGCGGATCAGCAAGCACCCGCCGCATCTCATCAACCGTCTTATCCGCACAGTTATCCGCATAGAGGAGCAGTTCCACCCGGTCTGCCGGGTAGTTCATATCAAGGATTGCCCGCGTAGTTTGGGCGATCACGACCTCCTCGTTATGGGCGGGGACGACGATCGTGATCATCGGGTAGCGCGGCAGTGGGGTAATTTTAATCACCTTGGTACTGTGTTTGAGCCAGAAATCAATAGCCCCGCTCAGGGTAAAGATCTGCATGACGAGGCAAATCCAGATGGAGGCCAAAGTGATAATCATCAGTATCTCTTGAACCACTAGTCATCATCCCCTTTTGCGTAGTGCTGTTTGTCGTAGTGAAGCATTGTTTTCTCAACCCGCGAGTAAATTATCCACTGGAGAACGAAGAGAATCATGACAAGGATGAAGAAAATAAGGGTAATCTCCATTGCCAACCAGAAAAACCAATTAACCATTTGCATTATCCTCCTTCATATATTCCAC
The DNA here is from genome assembly GCF_001436775.1 of Lactobacillus acetotolerans DSM 20749 = JCM 3825. Classification (GTDB taxonomy): domain Bacteria; phylum Bacillota; class Bacilli; order Lactobacillales; family Lactobacillaceae; genus Lactobacillus; species Lactobacillus acetotolerans. Next base: position 943 of record NZ_AYZC01000009.1, on the reverse strand, counting down.
TATCAGGTCCGCTTCCATATCGCGGTTGAGATGGCGTATGATCTCCTTAAGCTCCGGAAACTTTGCAGCATTGTCTTTATTAATGTACTTGGTACCCCACTTAAACTGCGGTGTTGCCTGACCGATCTTTAGTTTCTGCAGACTTTGACGCGTCAGAGCATTCCGGTGATCATAGGTCTGCTTGGTCAGGTTGAACGAGATAATCAGAAATGTTCCGTGGCCAATATAGTAAAGCGCTTCGGAGGGAAGCCGGTCATCCTTCAGGACCTTAGCAATTTTCCGCAGCATCTCGTTATATGCACGCTTATGAAACTGCCGGATCTGTCGATTGTGTGACCAATGGATTGCGGTGATATTAAGCCACTGACTATCACACTGATCCTCCATGACAAACCGCAGAGCCTTTTTGTAAATCTTCTGAGCGTTGTACTTTGTATGCAATTTAGTGATCTGGTCATAGTGTTCCACATAACTATTGATCTCAGAGCAATTACGATCAATCCCTACCCAAGCAGAAAGGATTGACCGGCTGAGCGTAGTCAGGCTGGCACAGACTGGGAAGGCCAACAGCAGACCGATCTTGATTGGAATCGTCATCACAACGTAACCCATCATCAGGATTGCAATCCCGATGGTTGACAGGCCGATAATCAGCCAACTCAATAAGATGTTGGAAATCAGCGTCCCAGCTGCGCTTCCCAAAAGAACCAGGATCAGCATAGCTGTCGCCACGGTGGTTGAGTAATTTCCTGCCCACCACATTAAAACTGCAATTAGGGCCCCCCCTCAGGAAAAGGGTAGTCAGGCCGAATTCAACTATATGTCGTCGTATCAATTTCAAAATCTCCTTTGCTATATTTCGAAGGTATGGATAAATACATCCATAACGTGTGGTGCTAGTTAAATAAATTATTTATAAAAAAAGCCCAACAAAGTTAGACTT
>NZ_AYZC01000089.1 GCF_001436775.1 Lactobacillus acetotolerans DSM 20749 = JCM 3825 | reverse complement strand
TGAACTGAGACCTAAAAATTAGACAGTTTAAAATACAGGATTAATAGAGGCTTGATTCCGATATTCTTTCGGAGTTAAGCCTTTTAATCTGCTCTTTATCCTTTCTTCGTTATAGTATTCGATATATTCTTCAATGGCTTGAGTTAATTCTTGAAGGCTATGGTATTTGTATTCTTGGTCATAAAACATCTCTGTCTTAAGCAGACCAAAGAAGTTCTCCATTAAACCGTCATCCATGGAATTACCTTTTCTGGACATGCTTTGAGTGATGCCCTGAAGTTTTAAAGCACGTTGGTATTGGGGACTCTGATATTGACAGCCTTGGTCAGTATGAAAAATACAGTTGTTAAGAGCTGTTTCTTTAGCGAAAGCTTTATCAAGCATCGTCATTACTAAATCCATATCTGGATGTTTTGAAATAGAGTAAGAAACTATATTACCGCCGCAGCCATCCAAAATGGGCGACAAATACAGCTTTTCATCATTAAGATGAAATTCAGTGATATCAGTATACCATTTCATATTAGGCATTGGCGCAAAGAAATCGCGATGAATCAAATTAGATGCTATTTTGCCAATAGTACCTTTATAGCTTGAATACTTGCGCTTATTGCGTCTGATACCCTTAAGACCTAGCTTATGCATCCAGTAGCGAACTGTTTTCTCAGTAACTTTCCAACCATCTTTGAGTAGCTGCAGCGCTACTCGGCGATAGCCATAGCGCCCCTTATGATAATTGAAGATTTCCTTGATCTTGGCAATGAGTTTAGAACGCTTAGGCTTTTTAGGCTTTCTTTTAATGATCTTGTAGTAAGAGCTTCTGGCAATTATCGGCAGCCCTGGATGCTCAGCGATTGCTTCTAAGACGTAGTCCAAGCTGACCTTAAATTCATGCCTTAGATCAGTAATTGCCTTAGCTATCTCTTCTGATCTTTTTCTTGATCCAAGGCCTGCAGTTTTTTTACGTATTCGTTCACAATACGCAATCGCAAGTTTTCTTCTTTCAGCTTTTGGATCTCTTTCTCCAGTTCCTTGCGCGATTTCTGACTCTCTTTGACCACGGGCAGGACGTCCTTTCTGTTTGATAATGACATTATACCCGTTTTCTTTGTATTCTCTAAGCCATTTGTTAAGCATGGCAATGCTTTTGAAGCCTAATTCTAGCGATAATTGAACATATGACTTAGTACCAAAGATAGCTTGTTCAATTGCTTGCTCTTTAAATTTTTTAGAATAAACCTGCTTTCCAGTATTTAAAATATCCGTTCCATGCATATCAATCAATCTAAGCATGTAATCTAAATTAGCTAAGTTCATTTTATATGCTTTAGACAATTGACTTATTGAGATATTCTCATCTTTCCATTTACGATAAATTTCTATTTTTTGTTCTTTATTAAATTTAGACATAGTAAAAGACCTAAAAGTGTCTCACTTTTAGGTCTCACTTCA
>NZ_AYZC01000088.1 GCF_001436775.1 Lactobacillus acetotolerans DSM 20749 = JCM 3825 | reverse complement strand
GGCTCTTTGTCAAATCCTGTTGATAGAGAGTAAATGAATAGAATCAGGCAGTCATTAAAAGGCTGCTTGGTTCTTTTTCTTTATATTGATTTTCCTCTAAACGAATTCTGGTTAATAGATTGATAAAATTGGAATAGCCGAAAGCTGTTCGTTCGATTTGCTTGTTTTTGCGGTTGAAGCCTTCAAGACAGCCATTAGAATCAGGCAGCGCCGCACCGTTAAGCACCGCTTTTAGATTGTATTTAAAAGTTAGCAGCGTCTTATGCATTAGGGTTCCAATTGAATCTTTGCTGGTAATCAATGATTTAAGCTCTTGAGTGTTGTTTGTTTCAATTGCTTGCATAAAACTCTGCATCAGGTTATATGAGTTCTCTAAAGCAGTATTGGCACTGATGCCTTCCATGACTACTTGAGCTTGTGTTAAGCAGTCTTTATAGTGCCAGTTGTAGCGAGGATGAATTTTTTCCAATTCATCATATTTCTTCAAGTATAGCTTCCAGGGAGATTTGAGCAGCTGATACTGTCTGGATCTTTTATCAAAGGTCTTCATGACTTTAACTCTGAGCGAGTTAAAAGAACGAGTAAGCATTTGAATCATGTGAAAGCGATCGATGACAATCTGAGCATTAGGGAAACAGGCTCTGACAATGTCCTGATAGTAAAAGTTGAGATCCAGCGTAACGGTTCTAACGTTGGCTCTGGCTTGAGGCGAAAAACGTCCAAAATACTTAAGCAGATTCTTCTTATAACGCGTTCTAAGAATCTGCACGACTTGATGACTATCGCCGTCTAAGCAGATAAAGTGCAGCTGACGATCAACGCCTTTGAATTCAGCGAAAGCCAAATGAGCTGGCAGATACTCATAGCTGTCAAGGAAACGGTGAGAGCAGCTGCCTAAAACTCTTTGAACAGTGTTGACAGAAACATTGTTTTCTCTGGCAATGCTGGTCATCGAACGATCTTCAGTTAACGCAGACAAAATTTTTAGCTTAGAGGCATTAGAAATAGAACAGTACTTGCTTGCCAATTCTGATTGTGCCATTGACCAGCGACTGCAATCACGGCATCTAACTCGCTGCTTAGCCAGTCTAATAGTTACTGGATGGCTGGCATTAGCTGATAAATAGCGAATGTTGGTAATCAGATGTCCATTATGCAGGAGAGCCAAGGAGCCACAGTAAGGACAAGCAGGCTGAATCAATTCTGCTTCATAGATTTTGTGCTTTTTCATCTGGACCATTTTGTAGAAATAGCCTTTGAAAACAATATTTTTTTCTTTAATATCAAGATCAAATTTAATACAATTATTAAAAGAGGACATAGAAACATACCTTTATTTATAAAATGTTTAGTAGGATAGATTTTTTATTACAGGGGACTATGTCCTCCTTTTTTATGCAATAAAAAACCTGTTAACAGCTTATCATATTGATAAGTCATCAACAGGAAAAATTATAGAGCC
>NZ_AYZC01000087.1 GCF_001436775.1 Lactobacillus acetotolerans DSM 20749 = JCM 3825 | reverse complement strand
CAAATAAACCTCTTCATAATATTTAATTTTGCTAGGCTACCCGATATAAGAAACAAACTGGTGCCTTGACCTTGATGTTGCGCTTATCTTTTCGTCCCGGTCTAATTGGCACAGTATACCGACTAATTCTACGCAGAACTTTTAGAAAAATGATATCGGTTGAAGAGCAATTATAATGCTTATGAATGATCCTACAGGCCATTTTAAAATTTATAATGTACATGTACTTGCAATGGCTCTGCGGCACATAGGCTTGAGCATTAATTTGACTGACTGTGTTAAACATAATCATATGAGCGTAGATTTCCATCTCAATAAAATCATCCTGCTTTGAATGGAATTGGATACAGCCTAAGTCATATTTTAATTTTCTAAAAGAACTCTCAATACCCCAACGTAAATGATACAGTCTCTTCATGCGGGACAAGGGAAACTCTTGACGACTCAAATTGGTTAAAAGCACTTCCCATTCATCTTTGCCTGTGTCTGGATCATTAATTCTTACTTTGCAGGCCCGAAATTTTACATTACAGAAGTCTCCGAAGTCCCAGCTTGCGTCTCGCGAGTTTTTGGAAAAATATTTCTTATAATGATGCTTCTGATGGATTACTAAATGTATTTTTTCGGTATCTTTGTGCATCACATAATAGTGGCCTGAAATAGTTACTCGACATGAGATATCCTGGTCGCATTCGCAATTAGGCAGTGTCCGAATCTCTTTCATCGCACCTTTGCCTATCCTAGTACGAATAACATAGAAGCAATTATCTAAACGATTGCAATTTTCAATTAAATTAAAGCTAGTATATCCACGATCCATCATAACGATATATGGACCGATATTTAAATGCTTAAGCAATTGTACAGCCGCAGGTCGTTCATTCATATGAGCTTTGGGTTGGAAGATGCAATCCTGGTAGGTATTGTTTAATAGATCATACATGGCATTAACATGAATCTGACAAAAAGGTTGTGGCACCTGTTTAGTAACCTTATTCTTAGAATTAGGATTCCAAAGCTGATTGAAATCAGAGCCATCAATGGCAAAAAGCCGATACTTATGATCTAACAGCTGAATATGAATCAACTGATTATTAAAGCATTGCAAAATATGGGCAAAACATTGAGGCGATAGTTTGCTCTTTTGTTGGACATAAGCAGATGCGGTCATTAGTTGATTATCATCGTCAAGGGAATCATCCAGCTCTTTTTCCAAACTGTTGCCCTGCATATTAAGAGTTAGCTTGATTAAAGTAAATGCGTCCAGCTTGCGTTTCCTGGTAAAAGCAGATTTTGAATCAATAAAATCATGAATATGATCTGCAGTTTCTTTGATTATCGTATCAAGGCGTTTTAAAATATTGGTGTGCAGGTTTTTCATAATAATACGACCTTTCTTAAAAACGTATTTGAAAGACCGGAACATATAAAAGAGTAAGTGAGAAGGGAACAGTCCTTCTCACTTTTTATTTTAGGAACAAAAAGAACCGAATCAAAATGATTCGGCTCATAAAGTTAAACGTTAGTCAATGTCTTAACTTAATGACATTG
>NZ_AYZC01000086.1 GCF_001436775.1 Lactobacillus acetotolerans DSM 20749 = JCM 3825 | reverse complement strand
TTCATTCACCCCTCTGCTCACTCTTTATCTCTTATTCGGTCTTTCATAGAAAGGTTGCGTCTCTCATGAAATCCCTTCACTCAAATATTTTAAAACTGATGGATAGTATTATCAATAAAATCGCTGCCAACATTCATGATTTTTCTGTTTCAGATCAGGCTTTTACCCGCTGTCGCAAGCTTAATCCGACTGATTTGATTAAGCTGATTCTCAACATGGGAGCGGGCAGCTTAAACTCGGAAATTTTTCATGCTTTTCCTGATGTGAATTCTAGAATGACGGCTTCAGCTTTCGAACAACAAAAAGCTAAATTAAAGCCCGAGTGTTTTAAAGAAATTATGGCTGAGTTTAGTCAGGCAAACGATTCATTGCAATTACTGGATGATAAGTATTTGGTTGTAGCGATTGATGGTTCCGATTTTGATCAGCCCTTTAATCCTAAGTCGGAAAATATTTTTCAAGGCAAAGATGGTCGAAGATATTGTCAGATTCATGTAAATGCTCTCTATGATGTTCTAAACAAGTTATATTTGGATTTAGTTTTTCAGCCGCGACAAAAGATGAATGAACGTGACGCGGCTCTTGCAATGTTAAAAAACTTAGCGCAACGAGAAAAAGATTTTATAGTTCTAATGGATCGTGGCTACAGCAGCTTTAATCTAATTGAAAACTGCAATCGGCTAAAGCATTGTCACTATGTTATCAGAACTAAAGCTGGATATGGCGCTATCAAAGAAATTGCTGGTATGTCAGAACAAGAATATGATATTGACCTGTCTTGCAGAGTAACCTCGTCACATCATTATTACGTTACTCATAAAGACAAGGAAAAATTTCTGCACCTGATTCTACACAAAAAACATCACTATAAAGCTATCCGTTCAAAAAATACCAAAGACTGGCGCTGGGATTTCGAAGGCCTATGCAATGTCAAGTTTCGGGTTTGCAAGTTTAGAATTAATCCGCCAGGTTCAGCTGATGAATGGGAAGTTCTTATCACTAACTTGGACCGTGATGAATTTCCTTTAGCCAGAATGAAAGAGATCTATCATCTTCGCTGGGGAATAGAAACGTCTTTTAGAGAGCTTAAATATGATTTAAGCGGAGTGCAGTTTCATTCTAAAAAAGATCAGTTTGTCTATATGGAAATATACGCTCACTTTGCAATGTATAACGCCGTGAGTTTATCAGCTGCCGCTGGCTCAAAACCTTATTCTCAGAAAAAATATCAATATCAAATAGACTTTAAAATGGCCTGCTGTGTTTGGCGGCGGTATTTTGGTATAAGCGATAATTCAGATAAAGCCTTCACGCAATTATTGCTGGATATGGCATTTTATTTAACTCCGATCAGACCGGGAAGAAAAGATAAGCGGAGCTTAAAAGCTAAATTAGTGATTGGCTTTCCTTATCGTTTAGCAGCTTAAACTAATCTGAAATGGCTATCTTGTGATGGCTTATTTGTGCTATCAAAAAAGACATTTAACGAATAAAACAATTCGATAAATGTCTTAAAAAGTATCATCAGCTTTGTCAATGTCTTAACTTAATGACATTG
>NZ_AYZC01000085.1:770-1592 GCF_001436775.1 Lactobacillus acetotolerans DSM 20749 = JCM 3825 | reverse complement strand
CTGAAACTTGAAAGTACTAAAAGTCACCAGAACCCTCGTCGGTTCTGGCTTTTTTGCGCTTAAATTAGGGTTCATACTTGTCTTCGCAAAACTTTACGTATTCCAGCTGGTAAGTAACTGAGAAAATTGGCCAGCGTTTGAGCAACTTGCTTATTTATGTCTTTTTTTACTTTTTGTAAAACTGCAATTAAGTAGACCAATGCATCTAAAAATTTAATATCCGGCAAGGCGGTATTCATTAGGTAGAATAAATCCCCGATAGTCCGATCATCTTTATTTTGTCGCTCTAGCCAGGCCAATAAATCATAAGTCAGCCCGGTTACGGCAATGTAACCGCAAAGACCATCATAATCCTGTATCTGTGACTTATTTAGAGCCAGGTATTGTTTAGCGGCTTTAAAATAAGTCTCAATCTGCCACCTGCGCCCGTAAAGCTGGATGATTTCTGCTGGCTGTAGCTGAATCTGAGTAGTGGCTAGGACTAGGTAACGGCTTTTATTGCCACGTTTAGTAACAAAAACTAATTTTAAGGGAAAACGATGATCCTGATAGTGGGCTTCAACGACACAGCTATAAAGATAATGTTCTTTGCGCTTCCTGTTAGAAGCGGCCAAGCGCTGATATAAGTCTTTGACACCGTATGCACGCCCACGGTAGCGGTAATAAATTTTAATACTCTGTTTAAGCATGCCTACCCCGTCCGGCTTACGCTGCTTTAATTGCCAAAACATTTTAGGTGAGCTGAACCAGCTGTCAAAGAGGACATATTGTGCCGGTACCCCATTAGCTAAAGCCTGATCAATTAATTCCAGGGTGATGGTA
>NZ_AYZC01000085.1:0-735 GCF_001436775.1 Lactobacillus acetotolerans DSM 20749 = JCM 3825 | reverse complement strand
TTCATCGGCCTTTGTGCCTGGCAGCGCCTTTTACCGGCAACACTGCGCTGGTCATTGCTTACAGCTGGGTGGCCAACTAGGTTATGTGGTTTCCCGGTTGACATTAAAGCAAAATTAACTGGCAAGAAAGTATTGGCATCACTCCAGCCTAAAGTGAGCCCCCGGTAGCCGGTTAAAAATTTCTGCAAGTTATGGTCATATACTTTAGCCAGTAACTCGGTCTTCTGGGAACAGGAACGGGACATGAGGGTATCATCGACAATCAAAGCCAGTCGTCTGCGGCGGTCAATCACCGGTTTAAGACGGGCAATTAATTGCTTGGCTGCCAGGCAGAGCAGGCGCTGCCAGTTAATACGGCCATCGTTTAAAACATTACGGGCGGTTCTAATAGTAAATTCTTTAGCTGCCTGTGCCCGGTAAAGTGAGTGGCGAGCGAATTTAGTTGCCAGCAGCCAGGAAACAACGGCCGTAAGGCTAACTACGGATTTGCGTTTAAAATTAACCTTTTTGCTTAGTTTAGCTAGACCAATCAGCTTAATAAAAGCAGTAATTACATTTTTCAGGTCGTTTTTTTCAGCTAATTGTTTTATACTTTTCATAGACACAAGACCTCGTTTACTTTTTATACTTTTCAAGACACAGTATAACGCAAGGAGCTTGTGTTTTTATTTTTGGGCAGGGAAAGCCAGGTATCATACACTAAGAGCATGGTATCTGGCTTTCAAGTTTCAGTTA
>NZ_AYZC01000084.1 GCF_001436775.1 Lactobacillus acetotolerans DSM 20749 = JCM 3825 | reverse complement strand
TGTAAGTGTCAATATTTTTGCGGTAGTCCAAAAACCATTAGTCTGACCTTAATTTCTTAATATTTTATGTGGTTTAACATTCGATCTAATTTAGCTAAATAGCTTCCCCCGGCAACCTCTGCTGTTAGTGCTCCGTGTTGAATGCCAACATGAATTTCATGGCGACGCTTCAAGCTGTCTCTGGCCGCTGCCAGTAGCTTCTTGTGATCTAAGCTGATTAATTTGCCTGCTTCAAAATCACTATTTAGCCATTGTTCTAAGTCACGATTCTTGATACAGGTCAAAATCCGAAGCATGCCTTCTGCTCCAGCTTCAGACCAGTATTTGCCTTGGCCTTTAACACGATAAGTGTACTTACGGTGATTGCTTTCACAGCTGCCAATTGCCTTAGTAACCTTCAAATTACGCATTTTAAACGGTTTAATGTCGTCCCAGCGTCGATTAATATAGCTGCGAAGCCGTGCTAAATGCTCGTGATTTTGTGGTGTATCTAACTCATCAATTAGTTTGCTTTCGGCAGTATCAAGAATTATATTCACTAAATCGCGGTCATATTTGAACTCTAAGGCATAAATCAATTTGCCTTGCAGTTCTGGAGCGAAACAAAGTCGGTCTTTAATCTTTTTGTTCAAATGGAAGACATCCAAAAAGTGCTCATGTTTAGCGCAACGACCGACAATTTCATCAAAGTCCTTTTTCGCGTAACCAGCACCACCATCGGCATTACTGATGATCAAGGTATTAGCTAAATCATAAGTGTTAGCTATATATTCCTTAGCTTCATTCAAAGCGTCTAGACGACTTAATGACACAAATTCTTGGGCATTAGTCCGCTCTCTACGTTTGTAGGTCACATTACGTAATCCTTCACAAACTTGATAGCGATGAAACTCCAATCGTCCTTGAGTGCCTTTAATCATGACGCCATCGCCTTCAAGATAAAGAACTGGCACTTGCTTCTTTGCAGTTTGAGCATCATAACGACTATCAGCTTCTTGTTGTTCTTTGATCTTTTGACCTGCAGTCTTAACTAAATTGCCAATCTGAGCGTGACTAATATTAAAACCCGAAAGACAATTAACAGCTAAGGCAGTATTGCGATAAGTAGCGACGCTGCTTACTTCCAGGATATTTCTTACTGCCAAGACGCTATAATGCTTGTACTTATCAAAGCCCATGAATTTATCTAAAGGATAGCGACTTTCTTGCCCAGCTTTAACGTACCTTCTTCTGACATAAGTCACTTCGCCAAAAGCCATATTGATTGAACGTTGATTCTTCTTTTCAATTTGGTAGCCCTGATTCTTCATTGATCCACTTAGCTCTTGATCTACTCGTTCCAAGGCTAAGGACATCAATTCTCTGATCAAATTGAGAAAGAAAAAGGCTATAGCTTTTTCACGCTTAATAATATTAGTTTCAGACTTTATAATTTTGACGATTTCAGTTACAATTAATTCCATAAAGGACCAGCTTCTAATGTGTTTTTTTGCTTAACATCAGACTACTGGTCTTTTTGTTTTGGAGTCAAGTCCTGAAATGGATTTGACTCCTTTTAATTTATATTTAAACGTTACCGCAAACTATTTTACACTTAGTT
>NZ_AYZC01000083.1 GCF_001436775.1 Lactobacillus acetotolerans DSM 20749 = JCM 3825 | reverse complement strand
TTTTAAGAAATTAATTTAAGGAGTCCTTCATCCTTACACAAAATATTTTACAGTCTCGCAATCTACTTTAGAAATGGATAAAAATGTAAAAAACATTCCACCTAAAATGAAATTTTTTTGATTATTAGTACAAGTGCTGTATTTCTTACTTCTTGCCAACACGATATTTAAATATTTTCTAAAAGGTTTATATAACAAATATTGCAAATTGTTATCAACTAATATTTTCGTTTCTTCTTTATGTATTGCCCAGAATTCAAGACATTGTCTTATAGCAGTACTGATATCGGTAATATTTTTGTCTAAACTACTAAGATATTCTCTAAAAATATTATCAAAATGATATTGTAGAATATCTTCTTTTTTAGCAAAATTTCGGTAAAAAGTTAACCTGGCAACTCCAGCTTTTTTAGTAATATCAGTTATAGTAATTTTAGAAAACGGCTTTTGTTTAAGCAAAACGAATAAAGCTTCTTCTATCCACTTTTTGCTTCTTTCAGATTGTTTCATATTTCTATCCTTCTTCAAACTGTAACAAGTTGCTATTATTTGTATCTTCAATTTACTCAAAAATCAAAATATAATAAATGTAACACTTGTACTACATGTAACATTTATAACATTAATTTGAAGACAAGGAGAATTTTTATGACACTTTTTTTAACTCTTTTAAGTGGGATTAGTTGGATGTTAGTTTACATTGACTGTATTCGACTAGGTATAAAGCAGAAGACTTATGGCATACCTTTATTTGCTTTAGCTTTAAATATTGCGTGGGAAGGTCTTTATTCATTTTTAGGTCTCAAGTTGCCGATAAGGATTCAGACTATTGTAAATATAATTTGGTTTATTTTTGACTTAATCATAGTTGTCAGCTATTTCAAATATGGTAAAAATGATTTTCCTAAAAGTGCGAAAAAATATTTTATTCCATTTAGTATTCTCACTTTTGCTAGTTGTTTAGCACTTCAATTAGCATTTTACTGGGAATTTGGATATAGTCACGGACCTATATACTCTGCATTTTTGCAAAATGTTGTAATGTCAATTTTATTCATTATTATGTTATTTCATAGGAATAGCAAAAAAGGACAGAGTATGGTTATTGCTGTAGCTAAATGGCTTGGAACCTTGGCCCCATCAATTTTAATGGGTGTAGTTCAAGGAATTAATGTATATGTTATTACCTGTGGTATTTTATGCAGTATTTTCGATATTCTTTATATAATTTTACTGCTTAATTGGAATAAGATTTTATAAGCCAATAATACTTAATTTGAAAAATATTAATAACTTAATTGTTGTATTATTCATTTTAAATTAATTTTTCCTATTAAGAGTTCATTGATTTTGATTATTAATAAGTATTTCCCGTACGTGGTTGTCACGGCCAATCTCTTTTATGTCTTTTACTTTGATAAAGTGCTCTGTGTGTGATCCATCAACACATTTTATGTAAAAATCTTCCTTATACTGTCCAGTAATATCGAGATGTTCTTCTACTTTAGTCAAACCTTTTCCCTTAAAAGTATTGGTGTAGTAAATTGCCTTTTTTCTACTCTAAGTCAAGTCATATTAATGATTTGGCTTATTTATTTTCTTTAA
>NZ_AYZC01000082.1 GCF_001436775.1 Lactobacillus acetotolerans DSM 20749 = JCM 3825 | reverse complement strand
GAATAAAAAATCAATCTATGAGAAAGATCTATTTACACAAAAGATTTGACAGTTTCTAGATTGCAAATTTAACCTTGAAAAAGTGACAAATGACATAATGCGGATAATTAAATAGATTAACTTAAACGATGAATTGCAATTCGACAGGTTTCTGTTTCAATTTTTATTATGACACGAAGTGAGTTTTACAAAAGAAAAAAGTAATATCAACATAAACCTAATGGGCTTAAGCGATTAGAATTTATTGGTAGCTTTGTTCTTCTAGTAATAAGTGTTGCAATATCTTACTATTTGGCCTTTTTTGGATTAGTATTTTCAAATTTTAATAATTGATTTTATACAAATTTAACTCTTATTTATAGTTATCTTTTGGGCCATTATTACCTGTTAATCACACATCACAAATAGATAGTGAATTTCTTGTAGATATTAAAAAGGCGGTATACTTACCGTGTGTACGATAATAAATATATCGGTTAAGAGATCTAAATTTAAATTAGGTCTCTTTTTCATATGTATAAGAAATTATTATAACGTCATCTTGTCTTACCTTTATCCGCAACATTGTCATCAACTATTGTTATAACAGTGTTCCTTATTTGGATACCAGCAATTTCTTACAAAAGATAGATATTGTAGTGCCACAATCTTACAAAATCGTTCTTTTGTTGCTATTTCATTCAATGTGCATTATATGTAAACGGACTTACTCTAGCTATTCTTTATTTAAATACTAAAATAGAGCCCTATCTTTAAGCAACAATGAAACTTACACTTAAACAAAGACAATAAGCAAAATTACGTGCTTTTATGTGTTTTAAGGCAAAACAAAAAGCCAATCAATATCGTTTGCATCAAGACGTTGACTGGCTTTTCTAATGATTCAGGTGAGATTCGAACCCACGACCCACGGTTTAGAAGACCGTTGCTCTATCCAGCTGAGCTACTGAACCATTGTATGTATGTTTGTTCTTCACAGAACATTAACTATTATAGAGAATTATCGTAGTTAATGCAATAAGAAATTTCCTAAAAAGAACCTTATTAACTTACTAATTCAATTTATTAATTATAATTACTGTTTATATTAAAGAAAAAAGACGCTCTTTCGAGCGTCAAAGAAATTCCATTTACAGTTTATTCAGTTATCAAATTAATATTTGTAAGCACTTTCTTATAATGTATACAAGCATTGCTTCATATGGTATACTGACCACGCTGATTGTATTATTTTTTTAATATGTTAAAAGATTACAATAGCTCTTTTATCCAGTAATTAATACTTTGACGGGTGCTCTCTATTACCAATAGTCCATATTGTTAAATAACTAATTACATACCAATTTGAAGTAAATAAATAAATTTATTTAAAAGTTCATCCCCTGGACCAGTAAGTGAAGCCAAAATTTGTTTCAATATATAAATTGCGTCAATAGAATATCTCTTTTAAAAACGGATAATAGAGCCGAATAATCAAATTAACATATTATATGCAATCAGCCAATATAATTGTGCAGCTTCAAATACACAATTATGGAAGACGCTCATACCAATGTCATTAAGTTAAGACATTGACTAACGTTTAACTTTATGAGCCGAATCATTT
>NZ_AYZC01000081.1 GCF_001436775.1 Lactobacillus acetotolerans DSM 20749 = JCM 3825 | reverse complement strand
TTTTAAGAAATTAATTTAAGGAGTCCTTCATCCTTACACAAAATATTTTACAGTCTCTACTTGCTACATCTGTATTAGTAATATGTACAAAATATGTAACTCCCATAGCTTTGGTACAGAAGTGTATTAAAAATGAGATTAACGAACAACTAACAGACAGGTCAAAGCAAAGTAGATAAATTACTAAAAATTATTATTAAGATTAACTATTATATAGCAAAAAAGCGATAGATTTTTGATCATCTACCGCTTTTATTATTTATTTTATAAATCTTCATTCAGATTATACCTATTTTTACAGAACGATTTACCACATGTCATTACCAGGTGCATTCAGCATCCCGCTAAATATTCCACCATCGTTATATTCACCATTAATAATTTTCAAATAAATTTTCCCTACACTTTTTGTCAATTTACCAGACACAGCCATCGGTCTTAACTCTAATTCTATGTCACGTCTTATACGTAAAGCATACTTTTTCTTTTCTAATCTTTGTTTAGCATCTGTTAAAACTGCTCGTTCCTTGTCATTAATATTATCTTTTAATGCAAGGTTAATATCATTCAATAATTGTTTATCAGTGTTCTTCTTCATGTAGCCTCTCTCTATAAGTAAAAAAGCAAAATTTTTTATTTCAAATATTATCATCAATTATTTCTTCAATTTTATACCGCGTCTTCCAGCTAATTCCTGTTCCCCAACCCTTTGAATTAATAAATTGTTGTAATTTAACTTCAGTAATTCCAGTTTGGTCATATATTTCATAGATAATATTTTTATTGTTTGTGTTCAAAACTTTTTTAATTTTATTCAATTGCATCCCAGTACGACACCCACTGGGAATAAAAATTATTAGTATTATTAATATAATAGATAAAATATCAAACAAAGTTTTAGAAATAGACTTATGCGTAACAACAAGCAAAAATAAGCTGATTATTACAATTACTACCTCAATTAAAATATCTCTTTTTTCATTTTTAGTCATTTTGGGTATCCTAATTTTTAATATACTATGTTATCTATATACTACCTACTATTGTAATTTTACATTAACTATTATTAGATTAATACAGTGAATTAATTTTTTTGCTTAAATAAAGGAAAAAGAATGACTTTATCAGATTCAGCATATATATCAACTATATTACCAATATACCTTATCGGGATGTGTTTTTTATCATATATCTTTTTTGGCCGAATTAGGTACTTGTATATGATTTTATGGGCAAGTTTAGGAACTTTCCTATCAATGTTTTTATCATCAACTGGTGAAATTATTTTCGGAATCCTTTTTGCTGCATACATGCTTGTGCGAGATAAGGTTTCTGATTTATTTTGGATTTTTCTATTTATGGAAATTTACCTCTTCATCATTAATATTGAAGCCTTTGTGTCCCAAATTGCTTTAAAAATTAATCACCCCAATAGAATTCCAATCCTTCTAATTACTTGTTTTATATGTAACCTCATCTTTGCAATAATAATCGCTTGGTTACTACTTAAGAAGAGAAAACAAATTGATGAAATACGTACATTTATGGCAAAGAAAAGTAAAATTGGAAAAAATATCATTATGAAGTGAGACCTAAAAGTGAGACACTTTTAGGTCTTTTACTATGTCTAAAT
>NZ_AYZC01000080.1 GCF_001436775.1 Lactobacillus acetotolerans DSM 20749 = JCM 3825 | reverse complement strand
GTTGTCTGTTAAAGGGGCAACGAGGTAGTACCTTGAAAACTGAACAAAGTTTCGCTAAAAGTGTGCGGGTGTAAGAACCCAAACAAAAGCGAAGTCAATTTCGCAAGCAATAAATCCGAGATAAAAAAATCTTGGAAACGAATGAGCAAACATTCAAACAAACATATTAACATGAGAGTTTGATCCTGGCTCAGGACGAACGCTGGCGGCGTGCCTAATACATGCAAGTCGAGCGAGCCGAACTAATTGATTACCTTCGGGTATGAAGTTAGGGAAGCGAGCGGCGGATGGGTGAGTAACACGTGGGTAACCTACCCTATAGTCTGGGATACCACTTGGAAACAGGTGCTAATACCGGATAAAAGGAGAGATCACATGATTTCTTTTTGAAAGGCGGCGTAAGCTGTCGCTAAAGGATGGACCCGCGGTGCATTAGCTAGTTGGTAAGGTAACGGCTTACCAAGGCAACGATGCATAGCCGAGTTGAGAGACTGATCGGCCACATTGGGACTGAGACACGGCCCAAACTCCTACGGGAGGCAGCAGTAGGGAATCTTCCACAATGGACGCAAGTCTGATGGAGCAACGCCGCGTGAGTGAAGAAGGTTTTCGGATCGTAAAGCTCTGTTGTTGGTGAAGAAAGATAGTGAGAGTAACTGCTCATTATTTGCCGGTAATCAACCAGAAAGTCACGGCTAACTACGTGCCAGCAGCCGCGGTAATACGTAGGTGGCAAGCGTTGTCCGGATTTATTGGGCGTAAAGCGAGCGCAGGCGGAAAGATAAGTCAGATGTGAAAGCCCTCGGCTTAACCGAGGAATAGCATCGGAAACTGTCTTTCTTGAGTGCAGAAGAGGAGAGTGGAACTCCATGTGTAGCGGTGGAATGCGTAGATATATGGAAGAACACCAGTGGCGAAGGCGGCTCTCTGGTCTGTAACTGACGCTGAGGCTCGAAAGCATGGGTAGCGAACAGGATTAGATACCCTGGTAGTCCATGCTGTAAACGATGAGTGCTAAGTGTTGGGAGGTTTCCGCCTCTCAGTGCTGCAGCTAACGCATTAAGCACTCCGCCTGGGGAGTACGACCGCAAGGTCAAAACTCAAAGGAATTGACGGGGGCCCGCACAAGCGGTGGAGCATGTGGTTTAATTCGAAGCAACGCGAAGAACCTTACCAGGTCTTGACATCTAGTGCCAACCTAAGAGATTAGGCGTTCCCTTCGGGGACACTAAGACAGGTGGTGCATGGCTGTCGTCAGCTCGTGTCGTGAGATGTTGGGTTAAGTCCCGCAACGAGCGCAACCCTTATTATTAGTTGCCAGCATTAAGTTGGGCACTCTAATGAGACTGCCGGTGACAAACCGGAGGAAGGTGGGGATGACGTCAAGTCATCATGCCCCTTATGACCTGGGCTACACACGTGCTACAATGGGCAGTACAACGAGGAGCGAACTTGTGAAGGCAAGCGAATCTCTGAAAGCTGTTCTCAGTTCGGACTGTAGGCTGCAACTCGCCTACACGAAGCTGGAATCGCTAGTAATCGCGGATCAGCACGCCGCGGTGAATACGTTCCCGGGCCTTGTACACACCGCCCGTCACACCATGAGAGTTTGTAACACCCAAAGCCGGCCGGATAACCTAGTTTACTAGGAGTCAGCCGTCTAAGGTGGGACAAATGATTAGGGTGAAGTCGTAACAAGGTAGCCGTAGGAGAACCTGCGGCTGGATCACCTCCTTTCTAAGGAAAAAAAGCGAAGCTGACGGAGAGTAGGAGACTACTAAGAGAAGTCAGTGAAGCAAACGGAAGCACACGAAAGAAACTTTGTTTAGTTTTGAGGGTAGTACCTCAAGAAAAGTTAGTACATTGAAAACTGAATATAATCCAAATAAAAACCGAGACAATCATTGAAGA
>NZ_AYZC01000008.1 GCF_001436775.1 Lactobacillus acetotolerans DSM 20749 = JCM 3825 | reverse complement strand
ATGGCTACTTACGGGACTGTTGTCACGATCCGTGGTAAGAAGTATTACACCATTGATTATAATCACTTTATGAAAGCCAATAACTTTACTAAGATTGCTAATCCAGACTTGGCTAATAGTGAATTATCACCAAACGCTAAGCAAGATAGCAACAAAGCATTCACAGTCAAAGCTTTGCAGCACAATGCTTACCTGTATAACAGGGAAGGTAAACGTGCTAATAAGGTCATCTTGAATCTGAATTCCAAGGTAAAGACTTATGGCACAACGACGATCAATGGCCGCAAGTTCTATGTGGCAGCTAACAATTACTACATTGCAGCTGGCAACATTGACGCAACTAAACGTAAACTTACGCATAATGCCTATATCTATAGCCAGTATGGTAATAGAATCGGCCGGAAGGTGGTGAAGCAGCACCAAGTAGTTGGAACTTATGGCGATCCCGTTGGGATTCGTGGTAAGAGCTATTACATCATTGGTTCCGGTCGTTACCTCAAACGGGCAAATTTTGAAACTCGTTAAGGTTTAGCAATGTCCTAACATATGTACACAATTTATTGGGCGTAAATAGAAAGGTTCTGTAATTATTTCGATTACAGAACCTTTTTTGTGTCTTATTGATTTTTAATTATATTTTACGAATGACAGTTAATATTAAAGCTGTGAGTACTGAAATGAAGGCAATCGTTAAGATTAGTTTCATGCTGATAGAAGTAATCCCCCAACCAGTGAGAGAAAGGGTAATGGTAATAATGCAATTAAGAATAATTGCTGTGGCTACGGCTTTACTTGGTTTACCTAACCAGAATGTCTTTTTAGTGCGCGTCATTAAAATGGTGAGCATTGCACTGAATATTAGATAGCAGTATAACGCAGAACTTATTTGACCGCTTGAGAAGTTATTTGCATTTAGATAGTAAAGGATAGCGAATCCAACTGCTGTCCAACCAATAGCTAATACAATCGCAATTTTACTTAAATTAAATAAATTCCAACTTTCAGGCTTATGAGTAATGACAGTATTGTCGGTACCCAATACTAAAGTTACCAAATCATTGAGTATGGCTACTAGAATCATCGCGTTTAGTCCTAATGGC
The DNA here is from genome assembly GCF_001436775.1 of Lactobacillus acetotolerans DSM 20749 = JCM 3825. Taxonomy (GTDB): domain Bacteria; phylum Bacillota; class Bacilli; order Lactobacillales; family Lactobacillaceae; genus Lactobacillus; species Lactobacillus acetotolerans. The sequence continues at coordinate 46,989 of NZ_AYZC01000008.1, read as the reverse complement.
ATGAAGTGGAAGATAATGTAGCCAAAGACTAGCAACATTGAAAGTTCAGCTGAACGAGACAATTTAGTAATTGTCCAGGTTAACATTCGCTGATAAACGCGGTGACCACTGTCTAAGATTTCAATGATTGGCATCAATCCATCCCTCATTAAAATCATTTTTGCAGAAGTTTTAGCTAAATCAACGGCATCTTTTACAGCAATTCCCACACTTGCTTGTTTTAATGCAGCTGCATCATTAACACCGTCACCGGTCATCCCTACAATATAGCCTTGTTTCTGCATTAGTTTAACCATTTCTAGCTTATTTTCAGGAATAACATCAGAAATACCGGCTAATTGGTCAATTTGCACGTTTTTTAAATCAGAATACGAAACTACCTTTCCCTTAAGCCCAACTTCTTGGGCAACGGCAGCCGCAGTTTTTTGATTATCACCGGTTAGCATGATGACTTTTACACCACGACTTTGGATCTTTTTAATAGCTGCAGCACTATCAGGACGTGGTTGGTCTTCTAAAATAAAAATACCAATAATTTTACCATTTACCATCACGGCAACTGTTCGCCCAGAAGAAAAATCGATCTTTTCTGGTAATTTAATAGGTGAGTGGGCTATGTTGCTTAATCTCTTGAGGGATCCAAGTTTCACCATAGTTTTATCATTAATTGTTGCTTCTGAATATCCTATATCGGGATTGAACGGCTGGAAGTTAGTTTTGTTTAGAGACTCGATTCCCTGTTGTTTTGCATATTTTAAAATGGCCAGATCGATCACACTAGAATTACGCCGATCGGTTACACTGACAGCGTACTGAATCGCATCCCTGGTGTTAACGTGACTTAGATTATAAAAACGGACTACTTCAGGTTTATTAGCTGTAATTGTACCGGTTTTGTCTACTAATAATAGGTTTAAATTGGCAGCCTCCTGAATTCCGCTCAAATCGCTGACTAGGATATGATGTTTACTTAATTCTTTGGCTTCAACTGAATTAGCAACTGCAAAGCTTGAGGGCATTGCAATTGGAATGGTCGCAATAAAAAGCATTGCTAAGAATGGCAACATATTAATTAAATTTTCGTGCCGAATTATCGCCACAATAATTAATATAATTGCCAAGATAGCATCAAGAATTGCTAAATAGCCGATTACTTTGCCTAAGAGAATTTGTAATTGTCCAGGAGCAGATGATTTATTGATTAGGCTAACCGTTTTTCCAGAACGACTATTTTTACCAGTCTTGGTAACGATTGCTAAAGTATGGCCGCTTAGAATCTCGGTGCCTGAAAAAGCAGCAGTAGCTACCGAATGGGTGACAGCTTTTGCCTCGCCACTAATACTACTTTCATTAACGGAAATAGGGTGGGTTAGGATTTTTACATCAGCTGGGATAATATCACCCTGCTTTAAGCTGATTATATCTCCTACGACTAATTCTCTTGCAGGAACCTTAATCCACTTACCAGACCGCTTAACTGAAGCAGTTGGATTTAATTTGTGTGCTAAAGAGTGCAGGAACTGTGTTGGCCCGTCTTGACTGAATAGCTCCGGTGAATGCGGAAAACAAGAGCATTGCCACCACAAAGAATGCCTGGATATATTTTCCTAAGACAAATTCAATTAAGAGGGCTACTTCAAGGATCCAGGCTGACGGCTCCCAAAGTCGTTTTAGTACTTCCTTATAAAAATTGAATTCTGGTTCTGCTACCTCGTTAGGCCCATCAACCATTAATTTGTTTTTTGCTGCTTCTCGGGTTAATCCCTGAATCTTATCTTCTTTTTCTAGCATGCTGATCACCTCAAAATTTAACATCAAAAAAACGCCTATTACATTGGGCTCTATAAGAGTTTGTGCAATAGGCGTCATTAAATTGCTTAGCAATTTTTAAGACGAACGTCATCGTCTTATTAACTTGTAAATATACAGTAGCGCTTTTGTTATTGGCTTGCAATCAATTTATTTACGATCTGCTGGTAGTTGAGATATAGCGCTTTGAAGCGGGTATTATTCTTGTCTTGCCATGGTTTAGGTTTACCGCAGAAATGTAGAATTGAAGTGTTTTTCATTACCCATTCAAGATTATATTTGCCACTGCTTTTTACCAAATAAATAGAATAGGCTCTGGCATCATAATTCCACCTGGTTTCCGGAATTTTCAGAATGTACTTCCCGTATAAGTAGTTCAAAATATCCTGGTCAGGCAGAATTAAAGCATCATGATGCTTATTGATCACTGCACTTATATCTCTTAATTTAACCATCTTACGCATTTTATCCAGGTCCATGACCATGATTCCAGAATTGAAGTAACCATACTTGGTGCCTAAACGGATGTTGTTAATTGAACTCATGATATCTGTTAAGCCTTCGTGAACTGAAGCAGCAAACATATTGCCTTTAAGATCCAAGTTCCATAACTGTGCAATCGAATTGATTATGAGAATATCTGGGTCCAAATAGATAATTTTATGCAATGAAGCTGGCAAAATATTGCCGCACAGTAAGCGGAAGTACATTTCTTTAGGATAATCATGCAGGTTAATTAATGATTGGGGGAACTGAAAATCTTGATTCATGGCTAAACTTTTTAAAGCCAAACCTATTTTGTCAGTGAATCCTTTGAGATTATTAAGTGCCGCATCACTAATATCTTCGTAAATAACCCAGATGCGAAAATGAGATTGCGGGTTATTAAGCCGCATTGAGTATAACATTACTTCTAGTGGCTTGATGTAGTTTTGGTTAATCGTTACCAGGATTTCAATTGGGTTTTCTTTATGCTTATCCATGTTTTCTTTCCTTGAATCATATTTTTAGGTTATGAATTAATTATACAATAAGAAGAATTTTAAGAAAAAGCGGTTTTCATGTATTAGAATACATAAAATCGTAGAATAAAATTTTTTATGTATCCCAAAACTAAATACTTGTGTCGTTCAGTTTTACATAAAGGCATGGGAATGATTACAATTAACTAAATAGATTTTTATTAATGAAACTTAAATGTTAGAAAGTGATTATATGCGACAAGAATCACTGTTTGCTAATCAATCAGAGAATAATACACCGCTTGCCAGTCGGGTGCGACCTAAAACTTTAGACGAATTTGTTGGGCAAAAGCAGCTGCTTGGAAAAGGTAAGATACTCCGTGAAATTATTGAAACAGATCGAGTATCCTCAATGATTTTCTGGGGACCTCCCGGTGTCGGTAAGACAACTTTGGCTGAAATTATTGCCAGGCAAACTAAAGCTAAGTTTTTGAGCTTCAGTGCAGTTGACAGCAGTATCAGTAAGATTAAAAAAGTTATGCACCAGGCGGAGAAAGACCGGGAAGTAGGTGAAAAGACGATCGTCTTTGTTGATGAAATCCACCGCTTTAATAAGGCACAGCAAGATGCATTTCTACCATACGTAGAACGTGGCAGCATCATTTTAATTGGAGCTACTACTGAGAATCCATCGTTTGAGGTTAATTCAGCTTTGTTGTCCCGCTGTAAAGTCTTCGTCCTTAAAGAGCTAACGACTGCTGATATTATGCAGTTGTTGCAGAATGCATTAAAAAATCCGGAAGGTTTTAAAGATCATAAAATCATCATTGGTAAAGATGAAATAAGGGCAATTGCTAACTTCGCTAATGGGGATGCTCGTGTTGCCTTGAATACTTTGGAAATGGCGGTTTTAAATGGTAAAAAGGATGGCAAGAATATTACCATCACTAAAGACGATCTGAAGCAATTAATTAATAAGAAATTTGTTTTATACGATAAGAAAGGTGAGCAGCACTACAATATTATTTCCGCCCTGCATAAATCAATGAGAAACAGTGATGTGGATGCGGCAATTTATTGGTTATCTAGGATGCTGGCTGGTGGAGAAGATCCACTATATATTGCGCGTAGGTTAGTCCGCTTTGCCAGTGAAGATGTCGGCTTGGCAGATACAAATGCTTTAAATGTAGCCATTAATGTATTTCAGGCTTGCCAATTCTTGGGGATGCCAGAATGTGATGTCCATTTGGTTGAAGCTGTCACTTATTTAGCGATGGCACCTAAATCGAACGCAATTTATAAGGCAAAATTAGCAGCAGCTAAGGATGTTAAAGATTATCCGGATGAACCAGTACCGCTACAAATTAGGAATGCTCCTACCAAATTGATGAAGGATTTAGGTTACGGTAAGAATTATAAATTGGCTCATGCCGCTAAGGATAAGTTAACTACAATGAAAACAATGCCGCCTTCACTGGAAGGGCACCATTATTATCATCCGACTACTCAAGGACACGAAATTCGTTTTAAAAAGCGCTTAGAACAGATTCAGCAATGGCATAAAGAACACGATAAATAAAAGAGATAGTCACCCAAGAAGGTGGCTATTTTTGTCTTTGTTATTTTAATTTTCTGTTGTTGGTTTTATCGTTTACTATAGCCATGTTTTTGCTGTTAAGCTTACCTTATTTTTTATAAATGTGGTCTAGATAGGTTGACAAAAGTGCCAAAAAATAAGACAATGAAAACGGTTACAAAAGTAACAAATTAGTAGCATAGAAAGTTGTGAATTTATGGAGTCTAGAGATAAAACTTTTGTGTTATGGTTCAATGATTTACGTCGTAAGGACGTTAATTTAGTTGGTGGTAAATCATCTTCACTGGGTGAGTTAACATCAGGGACTAATGTACCTGTTCCTTATGGTTTTGCCACAACCGCAGCCGGTTACCGTCACTTTATGAAAGAAACCGGTTGTAATGATAAAGTAAATGCTTTACTCAAGACCTTGAAAGATCCTGAAGATTCCGATGAGTTACATCGTGTATGTTCAAAAATTAGAAAGATTATGACAAGCGTCAAGATGCCAGATGACCTGGCTAAAAGCATAGGTGACGCTTATGACCAATTGGCCAAAAAGATGGGTCAAAATGAACCATTTGTAGCTATTCGTTCGAGTGCCACTGCTGAAGACTTGCCAAATGCATCCTTTGCTGGTGAACAAGATTCTTATTTAAATGTTCATGGCCGCGATAATGTCATTAAAAAAGTCCAACAGTGTTATGCATCACTGTTTACTGATCGTGCAACTTATTACCGAATTAAGGCAAAGTTCCCACAAGAAAAAGTTGCTCTATCAGCCGCTGTTCAAATGATGGTCTTTTCAAAGGGATCAGGAATTATGTTCAGTGTTAACGTAGCTAACGGTGACGATACTAAAGTCATGATTGAAGCTGTTTGGGGCCTTGGCGAGTATGCGGTACAAGGTACCGTAACCCCAGATGATTACATTGTTGACAAGAAGTCAATGAAGATCGTTGATAAGACCATTCCAAGCAAGAATATCGAATTAGTTCGTATGCCAAATGGTGGCGTTGAACAAAAGAATGTCCCAGAGAAGATGGCTAAGAGCTCAGTTTTGAATGACAAGCAAATTGTAGAATTGGCTCGTTACGCTGAAGAAATTGAGAAGCACTATGGCTGTTACATGGACATGGAGTGGGCTCTTGATCCAGACGATAAGTTATGGTTAGTCCAAGCCCGTCCAGAAACAGTTTGGTCACAACGTAAGAAGAATGGTGATAAGAAGCCTGAGGAGCAAGAACAAGGAAGCGACACTAAAGCCACTAATAATAAGGTTCTGCTTAAAGGTTTGCCAGCAAGTCCTGGCGTTGCAACCGGTACAGTTCACGTTATTGATGATCCAAAGGATATCAGCAAGTTCAAGAAGGGCGAAATTTTAGTAACCTTGATGACCTCACCAGACTGGGTACCAGCAATGCAGAAGGCTGCCGCAATTGTTACTAACAATGGTGGTATGACTTGTCACGCTGCGATCGTATCTCGTGAAATGCAGATTCCGTGTTTGGTAGGTACTTCAAGCAGAGGTAACGCTGCTACTAAGATATTAAAGACTGGTCAAGAAGTAACTATTGATGCTAAGAACGGTATTGTTTACCAAGGCCGTGCAGAGAATATTCTTAAGCCGAAGGAGAAGGCAGCTAACAGTGCAACTGCTGCTCCAGCAGCCGAATACTTCCCACCAACAGCAACTAGGGTAATGATGAACTTAGGTGACCCAGATCTTGCTGAAAAGTACGCTAGTTTACCAGCCGATGGTATTGGTTTAATGCGTGAAGAGTTCTTATGGACTACTTACATTCACAAGCACCCACTTTACTTAATTGAAACTGGTCACCCAGAATACGTTGTTAATGAATTAGCTAACGGTATCAGTAAAGTTGCTAGAGCAATGGCACCACGTCCGGTAGTTTTGAGATTTTCAGACTTTAAGTCAAGTGAATACCGGAACTTAAAGGGTGGAGATAAGTTCGAGCCGCATGAATCAGCCGATTTGCTTGGCTGGCGTGGAGCTTCAAGGTATTACGATCCTAAATACTTGCCAGCATTTAAGTTGGAATTACAAGCTGTTAAGAAGGTACGTAATGAGTATGGTTTGAAGAACTTGAACGTAATGATTCCATTCTGTCGGACCGTTGATGAGGCTCGTAAGGTAACAGATATTATGCGTGAAGAAGGTTTGGTACGTAGTGCTGACTTCAAGGTTTACATGATGGCTGAGATTCCTTCTAACATCATTTTAGCTGACCAATTTGACCAATTTATTGATGGTTACTCAATTGGTTCAAACGACTTGACCATGTTGATCCTTGGCTGTGACCGTAACAATGACGTTGTTGCTCACCTGTTCGACGAGCGTAACTTAGCTGTTAAGCGCGCAATTCGGCACCTGATTAAGGTTGCTCACAATGACGGTAAGACCGTTTCAATTTGTGGCCAGGCTCCTTCAGAGTATCCAGAATTTACTGAATTCTTGGTACGCAGTGGTATCGACTACGTATCCGTAAACCCAGATATGGTTAAACAAACTAAGCTTAATGTTGCTCACTTTGAGCAAAGAATTATGCTTGATAAGGCAACTGGTTTAGGTAAGAAGGATCCTGAAAATTACAACTGGTAAAGTTTGAACTTATCAATGAGTAATTGTTAAGCAATAATTATGAACTAGTTAAGTATATAATATAGATTTTTTGAATAACTGCGATGATTAAAGGATTGTCGTAGTTATTTTTTTATTTATAATTGTTTATATTGTTGAAAGTGAATTTTTTTACTAAAAGCATTGACATTTAATGTAAGCGGTTATATTATGATTATGGAAACGATACCATATGTAAATGAGATGAGTTAATGACAACAATTTCTGAGATAGCTAAGGAAGCTAATCTTGGTACAACAACGGTATCAAGGTATTTGAATAATCAACCTTATGTCAGTAAAGAGAAAAGGCAACGGATTGAAGCAGCAATTAAAAAGCTTGACTATACTCCCAATACGGTTGCCAAGCAATTGCGAACACATAAAACTAACCAGATTGGTGTTTTAGTTTCGAGAATTACGAACCCATTTTTTGCTCAGCTGATTGATGGGATTGAGAGGCTATTGCATAAATATGGTTATAGCGTAATGGTTATGCAAACTTATGATGATCCAGAAGTTGAACAACATTTTCTGGGGATGTTAGATAGCCATGAAGTTGATGCTATTATGCTTGCATCGATTGAGAAAGCCGATCAGATAATTAAAACGGCGAAAAAATATCCTGGCAAAGTTATTTTAGTAAATGAAGATATACCAGAATTAAGGCCTAATTCAATTATTTTAGATCACTATGATGCGGTTAAGACTGGCTTACGGTATCTGTTCAATAAAGGTTATAAAAGAATTTCTTATGTAACTGGCGGTTCTTTTACTAGCAGTGATCATGGGAGTACCCGAACACAGGCTTTTCTAGATTTTATGCAGGAACACAATTTGACAATTAAAGCTGATTGGATTTTTGAGGGTTACCACACTATTGATGATGGTTTTAAATTAGCAAACAATATATTGAATTTAAAGCAAAAGCCTGAAGTTGTTTTCACTAACTCAGATGAAGTTGCATTGGGTTTAATAGTCAATTTGCAAAAGCATAATATTAAGATTCCTAATGATATAGCCGTAATGGGTTATGACGATCAGCCGCTTTCTAAATATGCGGCGGTGCCGATTACTACGATTCATCAGCCTGTTGATGATTTAGCTAGAGCTGCAGTCCATAAACTGTTAGATAATTTAAAGGTAAAGAATCATATTCAAGTTCCAAAAATGAAATTGAAGGTTATTATTCGAAAAAGTACTTAAAGTTTTTTTGTATACTTTGTGGAATCGATACCAGATAAAGGAGTTAAAATTTGTGATTAAAAATAAAAAATGGTGGCAAAAAGAAGTTTTCTACCAAATTTATCCTGCCTCTTTTAAAGATTCAAATAATGATGGCATTGGAGATATCCAAGGTATTATTTCTAAGTTAGGCTATTTGAAGAATTTAGGTGTAAACGTTCTTTGGCTGTCTCCAATTTATCAATCGCCGATGGTTGATAACGGTTATGACATTTCAGATTATTTTAAAATCAACCCTATTTTTGGCAATATGAGGGACTTTGATGAATTATTAAAAAAGGTTCATCAATTGGGTATGAAGCTAATTATGGATTTGGTCGTTAACCATACTTCTGATCAGCACCCTTGGTTTAAAAAAGCACTTAAAGATCCGTCTTCTAAATACCGTAATTACTATATCTTTAAGAAGGGTGACGGCGATAATCCGCCAAATAACTGGCGGAGCAACTTCGGTTATGGATCAGCTTGGGAAAGAGTAGGTGCCAGTAATGATTATTACTTACACGTCTTTTCTAAACAACAGCCTGATCTAAATTGGGAAAATCCAGAATTACGCAATGAAATTTATAAAATGATCAATTGGTGGCTTGATAAGGGAGTTGATGGCTTCCGGGTTGATGCCATTACCTTCATTAAGAAAGATCAAGACTTCAAGTCTTTGCCAGCCGACGGTCCGGATGGATTAGTTCAAGTAAAAAAGAAGACTGAGAATCGACCAGGAATTGAAAAATTCCTGCGTGAAATGCGCGATCGCTGTTTTAAGGGCCGCAAGATAGTCACCGTTGGCGAAACCTCAGGACTGAAGTATTCAGATTTTCCTACTTATATTGGGGATCATGGTGTCTTCTCGATGGCCTTTGATTTTCACTATGCTGATATTGACGTTGAATCTGGTTCTGAATGGTACAAGCGGACTGATTGGAAGCCAAAAGATTTAAGGAAATTAATTGATGCCAGTCAAGAGTCAATTGAACAGACTCCTGGTGGTTGGTCTGCCAACTTTTTGGAAAACCATGATCAACCACGTAGTGTTTCTAAGTACATTCGCTCATTATCCTATAGAAATAATGGGATTGGCGCTAAAGCTTTAGCAATTATGTATTTCTTCTTGCGTGGCTGCCCGTTTATCTTTCAAGGGCAGGAATTAGGTTTACAAAATTTTGAACGTGAAGATATAAGCGAATTTAATGATGTTTCCAGCATTAGTAATTATGAACAAATGCTGAAGTTAGGTATTAGTCCTAAGCAGGCTTTGCATTATATCAATCTACGTTCGCGTGACAATGGCCGAACGCCGTTTCCGTGGAATAATGACGTCAATAATGGTTTTAACAACGGAACTAAACCCTGGCTCAAGTTAAATGAGAACGTTGGTAATAGTACCGCTAAAGATGAACTGCAGGATAAGCAATCGGTCTTAAATTTTTATCGGCAATTAATTAGTCTACGCAATAATCCTGATTATTCGGACGGTTTAATCTATGGAGATTATAAAAAAATCAGTGATTTACCTGATAAGGTGGTTGGCTATCAGCGTGGTAAAGATTACGAGGTGTTAGTTAATATGAGTGAAGAAAGGCAGAGGCTTCCGTGTGCAAAAGCTAAAATATTAGTTTCTAATTATTCGGAGCAACATGAGGTTGATCAGAATTTGGAATTAAAACCTTATGAGGCTGTTTTAATAAAGAAAGTTGAGGAGTAGAAATGGCTCGTAAAAAGAAGGATTACACAGACGTTGCCAAACAACTAATCGATATTGTCGGTAAAGATAATGTTGTTTCGTTAACTCACTGTGAAACTAGATTAAGATTTGTTGTCAAGAATCGTAAGAAGATTGATGACAAGGCTATTCAAAATTTACCAGATGTTAAAGGGGTCTTTTATGGCTCTGGACAATACCAAGTAATTTTTGGTACTGGGATTGTTAATGATGTTTATGCGGCAATCGATAAGTTGCATGAAGTTAACACTATTTACGGTAAGGAAGTTAACACTATTTACGGTAAGGATGATGCCCAAGGTGATGACTCAGATAAAGATAAAGCCAACCAATCCTGGGGTAAAAGATTCATGGCAATGCTTTCTGGAATCTTTATTCCTATTGTTCCGGTAATTGCCGCAACTGGTTTATTCCTTGGATTAAAGGGTACTTTTACTAATCCGCAGGTATTGAAATTATTTGGAATGGTACCCAGTCAGATACCGGCTAACTTATTAACGGTTGTTTCTGTTTTAACTGATACTGTTTTCTCATTCTTGCCTGCATTGATCGTATGGTCAACCTTTAGGTACTTTAAGGGAACGCCCATAATCGGGATTGTTTTAGGATTAATGCTGGTTTCACCACTGCTGCCAAATGCTTATTCGGTAGCCAACGGAACGGCAAAGGCAATTAAATTATTCGGGGTTATTCTCGTAATTGGTGCCCAAGGATCAGTGTTAACGGCCTTAGTAGCCGGTTATATTGGTGCAAAATCCGAGCTCTTCTTCAGGAAACACATGCCTGATGTGATTGAGCAGATTATGACCTCATTTCTAACGTTGCTAGTTACATTTGCAATCATGGTCTTAGGTGTTGGACCAATTGTTCATTGGGTTGAAAACCTCTTGCTTGCCGCCGTCGAAGGTGTCATCCACATCCCATATGGTATTGGTGGCTTCTTAATTGGTGCTGCTTACCCATTAATGGTTGTTATTGGTATTCACCAGATGATGATTGCCATCGAAACCTCACTTTTGGCTGCCACGCACTTAAACCCATTAATTACCTTGGAAGCTATGTATGGATTTGCTAACTTGGGTGTTGCCTTAGCTATCTTCTTAAGGGCAAAATCTAAGTCAGCCAAAGAGACTTCAATGTCAGCCATGGCTTCTCAACTGTTTGGTGTCTCTGAGCCAACTATTTTTGGTGTTTTAATTCGGTATAATTTGAAACCGTTAATGGTAACTGTACTTACCTCTGGCATTGGCGCTGCAGTTTTGAGTATCTTCAGGGTTGCTGCTAACTCATATGGTTTAGCTGTATTGCCATCTTACTTAATGTATATTTATAACTTTAGAGATTTAATAATTTATACGATCGTTTCAATTTTGACAGTTATTCTTGCTTTTGTTTTAACAAATGCATTTGCAATTCCTAAAGAAGTTTTGCAACCTGATAAGCCTAAAGGTGTACCAGTTAAAGAAGTAAAAGACGATGCTGTATATTCACCAGTAGCTGGTGAAGCCGTATCATTAAAGACTGTTAAAGATCAGGTCTTCTCATCAGGGATGATGGGTAAAGGTATTGCCATTCAGCCATCTGGTAGTGGCAAGATCAGTGTTTATGCTCCTAATGATGGGAAAATGTCAGTAGTTGCAAAGACTGGTCATGCTTATGGTTTAAAGACTCCAAATGGAATGGAAATTTTAATCCACTTGGGAATTGATACTGTTTCATTGAAAGGTGAAGGATTTAATACCAAAGTTAAAATTGGTCAGGAAGTCAAAGCTGGTCAATTATTAGGTACTTTTGATATCGATGTTATCAAGAAGCATCAACTAGATCCAACAGTTATGGTAATCATTACTAACTCGAAAGATTACAAGAACATGAGCCAACTCAAGCTGGTGAAACAACGGTTGGTAAAGAAATCATCGCTGTTCAAAAGGAAGTTAAGAATCCAGCTGCTGCTCCAGCAACAAATTGATTTCTTATATTAATTAAAATAACTTTGCGGTTAAAAATGCAAAGTTATTTTTTTAATAATTAACTAAATGATAATTTTAGTAGTAAAATATAAATAATTGGTCACGAAGGCTAATAAATTTATTGATGAGGTGTGTATTATATGAATAAGAAAATTTTGGTTAGTTTAGCTGGTGCTGCTTTATTATCATTTGGATTAGGTACTACTACTGCAAAAGCTGCAAATGTAATTAGTCCAAATCCAACTAGTACAACTACTAATAAAACTAGTGCTACTACCAGCGACAAGACTGCCACAAATGATGGTAAAACTGATAATAAGTCTGCTACTACCGCTGATAATAAGACCACTACAACAACTGAATATACTTTAACCCATAATTCTTATACTTATGATTTAAGTGGTAAGAAGATTAAGACCCCAACCTTGAAAAAAGGTCAATCTGTTAAAGCTTTAGGTAAAGTTACTATTAATCATGTAGCTTATATTCAAGTTAGCAAGAATGGCTATATTAAAAAACACAATGTTACCCCAAGTAAGAATGTTACCAAGGTAAGATATAGTTTGAACCACAATGCCTATGTTTATTCTGCTAAGGGTAAGCGCGTAAACAAGAAAGCTATGAAGAAAGGCAAGTATGTTTACGTTATCGGTACTAAGATTATTAAGGGCAAGAACTACGTCCAAATTAGTGTTGGTAAGAGCCAATTTGTAAAATGGGCTAACCTTGATCACGATAGTGCTAAAGTTATTGTTAAAAAGTAATTAAAGTTAATCTGTAAGAAATAAATAAACCTTGATAGGTTAAAAGCCTGTCAAGGTTTATTTTTTTGTTAATTTAGAATTTTATATAAAATTTAAACGGCATTTTCTTCTTGTCCTCTGACTTTCCAAGTGCAGGCAAACAGGACAGCTGCCAAGATGCAAGATATTAAAATAATATAGAAACCTGCTTGCCAGCCAAATTTGTCAACTGTCCAGCCTAAAATAGCATTAGCTGCAACAGAGCCAAATAGATAGCCAAACAATCCTGTTAATCCAGAAGAAGTACCGGCTGCTTTTTTAGGTACTAAATCCAAAGCTTGCAAACCGATTAGCATAACGGGACCATAAATCCAGAAACCAATCATAATTAAGGAGAAGTTAATCATAAACATATTGGTAGCATGCATGTAAATATAAACAAATACGGTAACTACGAGCATGAAAAAGAAACCAGCGGGTCCACGACGTCCCTTAAAGACTTTATCGGAAATCCAACCTGCTATTAGAGTTCCGGGTATACCAGCCATTTCGTACCAGAAGTATGACCAGCCTGATGAAGATAAAGTGATATGTTGTACCTCAGTTAGGTAAACTGGGGCCCAATTTTCAACTCCGTAGCGAACTAAATAAACGAAAACATTAGCAATGGAAATTATCCAAACCCACTTATTATTTAAAACATACTTAAAAAGAATATCTTTGGTAGAAAGTTCTTTTTCAACTAGTTTGTGACTCTTATTTGGATAATCATTTCGATATTCTTCAATTGGTGGTAACCCCTCTGATTATGGCGTATCACGGATTGCTAAATAAGCAAGAATCGCTGTAATAATAGCAAAGATTGCTGGTAGTAAAAATGCGCCGTTGTATGACTTTATGCCAGTAAAGGCAAAGTAGCTGCCGACTAAAGCAATACCAGCGGTAGCGATTGGTGCCATTAAAGCAACACCAATGTTATGGGCTATATTCCAGACAGAAGTTTTACTACCACGCTCATTGATTGAAAACCAGTGGACTAATACCCGTCCACCAGCAGGCCACCCCATGCCTTGGACCCAACCAAGGATGAAAAGAACAATAAACATGACTGTAATACTGGAAGTTAGGGCAGGAATAAGTCCTAAAGCTAAATTTATTATGCTGGCTAGGATTAATCCTAAGGGTAAAAAGATTCGTGCATTGCTGTGATCTGATACAGTACCCATTACGAATTTACTAATTCCATAGGCTAAAGAAACCGCTGAAAATGCTAAACCCAATTGACCTTTAGTAAAACCTTGGAGTGTTAAACCAGGAATAGCTAATGAAAAATTGTTGCGTACTAAATAGTAACCTGCGTAACCTATGAAAATACCTATAAATACTTGTAGTCGAAGTCTTTTATAAGTACTGTCAACTTTGCTCGCTGGTACTTTATTCTTAGCAATATGTGGTTTTAAGAAATTCATAATTCAACCTCCTTATTTTTATTAAAGCGCTTTCTTTGATTGCACAATTCAACATAGCACGCTTTTTTATTTAAAACAATTTAAAAAATTGCGCTATAAAGCGTTTATAAGCAAGTTCCTAATAATAAATATCATATGTTATTAAATTTGACTACTAATATAAATAGAGGGGATATATATTATTGCCGGTTAGTAAAAACTTCTGTGAGAAAAAATTTATAGTTATTTTTTTATTAAGTGAAAAACGATTATATTTTCGAATTAGAATTTTTAGAATTACTATTAAAAATTCTTGACGAATAGTGCAGTTTACTGTGTTTCCTTCTTTTATTTAATTGCTTAATTTTTATAAAAATAGTAGTTCATTTTTTCACTTAAGTAAGATTTTAAAGCAATATATTTTAGATATTAATTTATTTTAATTAACCAGTTATTTAAATAAAATGCTGGCATCTATATAGTATAAAAGCAGAATTCACAAAGTAATGAATTCTGCTTTTTTGCTTTTCTTAATTAAATTCTCTAGATTGTATTTTCACAATCTCTTAATGGTATAGTCCATAAATGCTTATATATCAGTAAATTAAGCGTAAATAAATTATGTGAAAAATACTGTACATAGTACTAATAATGTTGTACATTAGGTTTGCAAGCGCTTGCATATGTGAGAAAGATTGTGATTTTATATTTTGATTCTAAGAGGGAACAAAAATGAATGAAAAATATGTAATGGCGATTGATGAAGGAACTACAAGTACTCGTGCGATAATTTTTAATAAAAAGGGAGATAAGGTTGCCGACGCTCAACGTGAATTTAGACAAATATTTCCTCACCCTGGTTGGGTTGAGCACGATGCTAATGAAATCTGGCAAGCGGTTTTATCAACAATAGCCAATTGTTTTATTGAGTCAGGTATAAAACCAAATCAAGTTCAAGATATTGGTATTACGAACCAACGTGAAACTACCGTGATTTGGGATAAGAAAACAGGGTTACCAATTTACCATGCTATCGTTTGGCAATCACGCCAAAGTGAAGGAATTGCTGAGAAAATGCGTAAAGATGGCTTGGCCAATGAAATACATGAAAAGACCGGGTTACTGATAGATCCGTACTTTTCAGCAACTAAGATTCGTTGGATTTTAGATCATGTCGATGGAGCTCAAAAACGAGCCGAAGATGGCGAATTATTATTCGGAACAATTGATTCGTGGCTTGTTTGGAAATTGACTGGCGGTAAGGTTCATATTACTGATTATACGAATGCAAGCCGTACGATGCTCTTTAATATTCATGACTTAAAGTGGGACAAGGATATTCTAAAGTATCTAAATATTCCTGAGCAGATGCTACCTGAAGTTCGTTCTAACTCTGAACTTTATGGTAAAACCACTACCTATCAATTCTATGGTAGTGAGGTGCCGATTTCAGGCATGGCCGGTGACCAGCAAGCTGCTTTATTTGGCCAAATGGCCTTTGAATCCGGAATGGTTAAAAACACTTATGGTACCGGTGCCTTCGTTGTTATGAATACCGGTAATAAGATAAAACTTTCAGAGAATAATCTTTTAACTACGATTGCGTATGGTATAAATGGCAAAATTAACTATGCACTAGAAGGAAGCATCTATGTTGCCGGATCGGCAATTCAATGGTTGCGGGATCAAATGAAACTAATTGACCACGCTTCTGATTCTTATGAAGCTGCCATGGAATCCAAAGACGATAATGAGGTTTACGTTGTTCCAGCTTTCACTGGATTAGGAGCCCCATATTGGGATCCAGATGCACGTGGATCTGTTTTCGGCATTACTCGGGGAACTACAAGACAAGATTTTATTAAAGCAACTTTACAATCTATCGCTTATCAGTCTCGGGATGTTGTCGATACGATGAAGAAAGATACTAAAGTTAATATTCCTGTATTAAAAGTTGATGGTGGTGCCGCAAACAATGATTATTTGATGCAATTTCAAGCTGATATTTTGAATACCCCGGTACAAAAGGCACCTAATTTAGAAACTACTGCTTTAGGAGCAGCTTTCTTAGCAGGTTTAGCTGTTGGTTATTGGAAGAATATTGATGAGATTAAAGATAAGTATGCAAATGGCAAAAAATTTATGCCAAAGATGTCTGATGGTGAACGTAAGAAACTATATAGTAATTGGAAGCTTGCTGTGAAAGCAACGCAAATGTTTAAACCAAATAAGAACTAATGTGGGAGGTAGTCTCTTATGAATTTTTCTGTTAAGAATAGATCTGAAATTATTGATAAATTAAAAAATACTAAATTAGATGTATTAGCAATTGGCGGTGGTATTACCGGTGCTGGGGTCGCTATTCAAGCTTCCGGTGATGGTCTTAAAACCGGATTAATCGAAATGCAAGATTTTGCTGGTGGAACTTCTTCCAGATCAACTAAGTTAGTCCATGGTGGTATTCGCTATTTGAAAACTTTTGATGTTGGCGTCGTCTCTGATACTGTTAAAGAAAGAGCCGTTGTTCAAGGTATCGCGCCGCACATACCGCGACCGGCAAAAATGATTTTGCCAATTTATGATGAACCAGGTTCAACTTTTGACATGTTTTCCGTTAAGATTGCGATGAAGTTATATGATAAATTAGCTAATGTAACTGGAAAGTATGCAAGCAAAGTTATTTCAAGGGATGAAGCCTTGAAGTTAGAACCATCTTTAAATCCAGATAAATTAATGGGCGCAGGTATTTATTTAGACTTTAGAAATAATGATTTTAGGTTAGTAATTGAAAATATTAAGCAAGCTTACACTAACGGCGCTTTACCTGTTAGCCGTGTAAAAGCCCTTGATATTACTCATGATGCCAACGGAAAAGCTAATGGTGTTTTAGCTCAAGATTTGGTAACCGGTGATAAATTTAATATTAAATCTAAGATTGTAATTGATACTGCTGGTCCATGGTCTGATCGTGTCCGTAAATTAGATAAAGATGATACTAGCAAAGGACAGATTCGTCCTACAAAGGGCGTTCACTTAGTTATTAGTGATGCAAAATTGAAACTGCCGGCCACCACTTATTTTGATACTGGTGATCAAGATGGACGAATGGTGTTTGTAATTCCATCAGCAGGTAAGGTTTACTTTGGTACTACCGATACTGACTATAAAGGTGATTACAAGAATCCAACAGTTACTAAACAAGATGTTGATTACTTGTTAAACGTAATTAATCATCGTTATCCTAATGCTCATATTACCCTTGATGATATTGAAGCTAGTTGGGCTGGTCTACGGCCTTTGTTATCATCTAATGGAGGTTCTGATTATAACGGCGGGAATAAGTTTAGGATAAGTAATACTGATTTTAAGAAATTAGTTGATGTCGTTAAAGCTTATGAGGCCGGTAAGAAGAGTAAGCAAGACGTTGAAGCTGTTCTTCAAGGAATTCAGAAAGTTAATTCTGAGCTTAAGCCTAGTGCTTCTTCCGTTTCGCGTGGAAGTTCGTTAAAAGAAGATAAGGATGGCTTATTGATTTTAGCCGGTGGTAAAATCACCGATTACCGTAAAATGGCTGCCGGTGCCATGGATAAGATCAAAGAAATCTTGGAACACGATTTTGGCATGAAAGTAGAATTGAAAGATTCTAAGAAGATGCAGGTTTCTGGTGGACACTTTGATCCGACTAAGGTTGATGAAACTATCGATAAGTATGCCCAATACGGAATAAAACGTGGTATTGATAAGGATACTGCTTATAGAATGGCCAACAGATACGGCAGTAATTCACCAGCAATTTTCGATAATAAGGATAATCTTAAAGCTGCTCCAGGATTAAACCTTGGGGAAACATTATCCTTACACTATGCGTTAGATCATGAAATGACGATGTCAGCTGTTGATTTCTTGTTGCGTCGGACAAATAGAATTTTATTTGCCGCCGAAACACTTCCTAAAATTAAGCAACCGGTAGTTGATGAAATGGCTCGTTATTTGAACTGGAATGATGCAGAAAAAGCAAGGCAATTGCAAGAGCTAAATGCAACAATTGCCCAATCACAATTAGATTACCTGAAGTAGGAGGATTAATTATGATGCATGATAGTTTGACCATGCAGATGCTTGGTGAATTCTTGGGTACAATATTTATTATCCTGCTTGGTGATGGTGTCTGTGCGGCGGTTAATTTGAAAAAATCAAAAGCTAATGGTGGTGGCTGGGTAGTCATCGCTCTAGGCTGGGGATTAGCCGTAGCATTTGGTGTTTACTTTGTCAGCTGGTTAAGCCCGGGTCACTTTAATCCGGCAGTAACTGTAGCCATGGCAATTGCTGGTAAATTTCCCTGGATGTCGGTTTTACCCTATATTATTGCTCAGATAGCTGGGGGCTTTATCGGTGGTATTCTAGTTTGGCTGACATATTACCCGCACTGGAAAGAAACTAAGGATAAACAAACTATTTTAACGATTTTTTGTACTGAACCAGCAATTAGAAGTTACTTCTGGAACTTCTTTGCTGAATTAATAGGTACGTTCGTCCTAGTCTTTGGACTTCTCGCCTTTACAAAAGGTAACTTTGCAGCTGGGCTTAATCCATTTATAGTTGGTTTATTAATTACCGCAATTGGTTTCTCACTTGGTGGGCCAACTGGATATGCAATTAACCCTGCTCGTGATTTGGGACCAAGGTTAGCACACCAACTTATGCCAATAGCCAATAAAGGTGGTTCTGATTGGGCTTACAGTTGGGTACCAATCTTTGGACCGCTTGTTGGCGGATCTTTAGCAGCTCTATTATTTGAAGTAGTCGCTTAGAGATTTATTAATAAGGTTTCATAATTGTTAATATTTTTATTAACAGTTGTGAAACCTTTTTTCTTATAATTTATTGAATTATAAGTACACAAATTATATAGTAGATTTATGTAAGCGCTTATACTTAAAGCAAAAGGAGAAGCTAGAATGAAATTTAAAAAATGGTGTTTAGCGTTATTGTCATTGATTCCAGTTGGATTGATTTTAACTAGTTGCAGTAGCCAGAAGAAATCAGCCGCAGCTCCGGCTCCAGCGGTAAAGCCTAATCAAAGCCAAGTGGTGACAACTACGCTCTATTCTAAGAAGTTACATATGGATTGGAATTATGACGTTTATTTACCAGCAAATTACAAAGAAAATAGTAAAAAACGTTATCCGGTTTTATACATGATGCATGGTATTTATGGTAATCACCGTAATTTACTTGAAAGGTTTAATTCACAACAAATTTTAGATGGGTTAGAACATCGTAAAAAGAAGCAAATGATAGTTGTCTTTATTGATGGTTTCAATAGTTTTTACATTAATCAAAAGAATGGTATGCAAATGGAGAATGCTATTGTTGATGACCTTGTCCCCACTATTAATAAGTTATATAGAACCAAAACTGACGCTAATTCTAATGCTGTTGGTGGTATTTCAATGGGAGGTTATGGTGCTGCTCGTTTAGCACTGAAATACCCAAATTTGTTTAATAAAGCTGTGCTAATATCACCATCTGTTTGGTATAACTTGCCTAAAGCTAATCCAATTAGAAAGAATATGCATGCTTTTACTGACGGTAAAGAGCATTGGTCGGATGAAGTTTATGATTCTGTATTTCCAACCAGATATATTAATTATAAATCGAAAAAGGATAAATTCTTCATTGAATCTACCTCTACTGATACAACCGTTCCCATTAAAGATGTCACTAAGTTTATAAAGACATTAAAGGGTAATGATATTAGTGTCAAATTTATTAAAGATAACGGTGGTAACCACAATTGGGACTATTGGAAGACAGCAGCTCCAAATGCTTATAGCTGGGCTTTAGATGAATTGAATTAGTGAGGTGAATAAAATATGTCAAAGAGCACGGATGAAGAATTAGCCAAGCAAATTTTAAAATTGGTTGGCGGTAAAAATAATGTTAGTGAGATTGTTTCTTGTATGACACGATTGCGCCTGACTATTAAAGATGATTCTAAGGTTAATGTTGATGCATTAAAGAAACTTGATGGTGTTTTAGGAGTTGTTCAATCTGAAACGTTGCAGGTAGTTTTAGGACCAGGAAAGGTTACAAAAGTTGCTCAAATTTTTGCTAAACTTGCACACTTAGATTTGGGGCAAGAAAACACTGACGATAGAGCAGACTTAGAAGAGGTTAAAAAACAGGCTAAAGAAAATAAAGCAGCTCAAAAAGCCAAACATGATAAACCGTTGCAAAGAGGGTTGCACCACATTGCAAATGTGTTTATTCCTCTCTTACCAGGAATCATTGCTGCTGGATTAATTAACGGTATTACTAACGTAATTGATTATGAAAGTGGCAATGTATTTGCTAATGACTGGTGGTATGTAACAATTAAAACCATTGGTTGGGGATTGTTTACTTTTTTGCCGATCTTTGTCGGTATGTATGCTGCTAAAGAATTTAAAGGTTCACCTATTCTAGGTGGTATTGGAGGTATTCTTTGCTTAAATGTAAAGATGCCAGATTTTCCTTTATCATCATTAGCAGTTTCAATGCCGTTTACAAATAAACCGTATGTTGCTGGTGTTGGTGGCTTGTTAACTGCTTTATTTATGGGTATTTTTATCGCTTGGACCGAAAGAACAATAAGAAAATGGATGCCAGATATTTTGGATACATTTTTCACTCCAATTTTGACTCTGATCTTTTGTGGCTTGGTATCAGTAGTATTCTTACAGCCATTAGGCAGCTGGTTAACTAATTTAATCTACGTAGTGATGGACTTTATGTATACTAGACTTAGCTGGATTGGTGGTTATGTTCTATCTTCAACATTCTTAGGATTGGTATCAGTTGGTTTGCACCAAGCTTTGACACCTATTCATGTTATGTTAAACGATCCAACCGGACCGACTCATGGTATTAATTACCTGCTATCAATCTTAATGATGGCTGGTGGTGGCCAAGTTGGTGCTGGTCTTGCACTATATTTAAAGAGTAAAAATAAGCGTTTTAGAAAAATGGTTATGAGTTCAATTCCAGTAGCCATTTTAGGAGTTGGCGAACCACTAATGTATGCCGTAACTTTGCCATTAGGACGACCATTTATTACGGCTTGTTTAGGAGCTGGTTTTGGTGGTGCCGTAGCTTCACTATTTCACTTAGGGACTGTTTCTCAAGGTGTTTCAGGAATATTTGGTTTGCTTATAATTCAACCAGGTCAACAGATAGAATTTTTAATTGCGATGCTGATTGCTTATATAGGTGGATTTATTCTTACTTGGTTCTTTGGCTTTAATGAAAGTAGAATCAACGAGATATTTCCAGAATAAAATAGAATAATTAATGTAAATAAAAGAGTTTAGTAAATCATAATAAAGAGAATATAAAATTAGCTAAAAATCAATATTTAGGAGTATTGAACGAAAGGATGGTTGACCAAATTAAAGTTCGTGTCACTTATGATCAAAATAATAGAATCATCAAAAAGGTTGAAATTATAGATCAAAATGAAAGTGAGGACGTTGCTGAAAACGCATTAAAAGTCATTCCACAAGTTGATGCAGTGTCAGGTGCTTCTAAAATTAGTCGAGTAATTATGAACGCGGTTAACGACGCAGTTAAGCATGCTAATGCATAATTAATGTAGCTATACTATGCATAAAATTTATAAATTAAGGAAAGTACACTTATATAAGTGTACTTTTTTCTATATGTGGGGAGTTAAATCTTATGTACAATGAAAGCGAATTCAGGAAGAGAAGAAGTGAGCGAAATGAATAATGATGAAATTAAAATTATTGAAGCAATACTTAATTCTAGTAAGGTCCATTATTCAGATATTGCTAACTTAATAGGTAAATCTAGAAAGACTATTGCTAAATATTTAGATAATATTGCGAATTACGTTGAACATTTTGATGTTAGCTTAATAAGAAAACGCAACGTTGGGATCTATTTTGAAGGTAATATCTCTAAATTAAGTGAATCTATTCAAGAAAATAATATTTTGAAATTTAATATTTCTAAGCAACGTTCCTTAGATCTTTTGACTGAATTATTAATAACTAACAAAGCTATTACAGTTCAAGAATTAGCAGATAAGTTTTTTTATTAGTCGGAGTACTTTAGAAAACAACTTGAAAGCTGTTAAGGAATTTTTAAATAAATTTGGAGCTTCTCTGCTGACTACGAAAGAAGGAATTGTGATTGTAGCTAGCGAACGAGAAAAGAGGAGATTAATGTCTGAATTAATAAGTCTTTATTGGGGAGATGATTATTTAAATAAAGAACGGCAATTACAAATGAAAGATGCTCAAGACGTATCTACAAATATAAGTGTCTTTTTTAGCCCGGAAACTTTGATTAAAGTATTAAATGCATTAAATCAGTTTAAAAAGATTTCTGGATTAAAAATGAGTGATTATGAATATCAATCACTTGCCATTCACTTAACTATTGCGATTGAACGAATAAAGAGGAATGAAGTTATAAAATTCTCTTCCAAAAATTCAGTATTAGAAAAAAACACGCTTATTTTAATCAAGGTTATAGAAAAAGAATTTGGAATTAAATTGCCCAAAGATGAGAAACAATACTTAAATATTCATATTCTTGCTATTCAAAGTTCTTTAACTACTAACGAATAAGATGAAGATAAACAATTACAAAATAATAATGTTTCACTCTTTTTAACGGCTAGTTTAAAACAATTTGATTCTACTTTGATCAAAAATTTAACCGTCCATTTAATTCCAGCTCTAAAGAGATTGTCACTAGGACTCACAATTAGGAATCCATATACATCCAAAATTAAGAAATATTTTACTAGGGCATACAACGAAGCGGTTGATTTAGGAATAAAAATTAAAAATGCTTATGGAATATTTCTTAATGATGACGAGCTGGCTTACATAGCTCTTCACATTGAAGCTTTTAACAAAAGAAATAATAAAGTTATGACGGTGGCTTTGGTTTGCAGTACCGGTCTTGGTACAGCAAGACTTTTAGAGCAGAGAATTAAGAAACAGTTTTCTAATCAGATTAAAATTTCTCGAGTTGTGTCAGTCCAAGAAATCAAAGAAAAGCCGGTAAGTGAGGATTTGGTGATTAGTACTATTAATATCAAATTACCAAACGTTCCTTTGATAGTTGTTTCTCCCTTCTTAGATGAAAACGGAATTCGAAAGATAAATGGTGTGATTTCTAAATTTAATAATGGCAAAGCCAAACCCGAAGCTTTCATGTCATTAATTAATCCTAAATATATATTTCTTAATGACAAGAAAATCACTAGAAATCGAGTAATTAAGAAATTAACGGATGCACTTTATAAAGATGGATTTGTTCGAACGGGAATTGGACAGGCAGCGATAAAACGTGAAGAAATGGCAAGTACAGCAATCAATATAGTTGCGGTTCCACACGCGCCCATTAGGTATGTTAATAAACCAGTAATAGCCATTTATATAGATAAGAAAAAGATCGAATGGCAAGACAAAATGGTTAAAATTGTTTTTTTCTTAGCACTAAATCAAGAAATCAAACCACATATAGAAGAAATTTATAGTTATTTTGACAATATATTAGAGGATAAAAAATTGCTTAAAAGAATTAGTGAAAGTAATTCAGTAGAAAAAGTTATTGCGCTATTGAGAGAAGGTGAATGCTAATGGAGAAGCAGAATAATTTTTTAACGAAAGATAATATTGTGTTGAATCTCGATGCTAAAAGTCGTGAAGATGCAATAGCACAGCTATCGGAGGTGCTTTACAAAAATGGAATTATTACTGATGCTGATAAGTTTACTAGGGATGTATTGAAGAGGGAATCTATGACAACCACTGGTATTGGTAAGCATATTGCCATTCCACATGGTAAAAGTACTGCCATTAAGGTACCGTCGATGGTTTTTGCTAAAAATAAGACCCCACTAAAATGGAATTCACTTGATGGATCAAAAGTTACCATGATTTTTTTAATGGCGGTTAGTACGAATAACGGTGATAAAGAACATTTAAAAATGTTGGCACATCTTTCAGGGAAATTAATGGATGATAGCTTTGTTTCTAAATTGAATAAAGCAAATAAAACAAAAGATATTTTAAATTTATTAGAAGATTAGGAGAAAATCATTATGACTAAAATTGTTGCTATTACTGCTTGTATTGCAGGCATTGCCCATACTTATATGGCAGCCGCAAATTTGAAAAAATATGCTAAAAAAGAAGGCGACGAAATTAAAGTTGAAACGCAGGGAGCAATGGGAATTGAAAACAAACTTTCTTCCCAAGATATTGAAGATGCTGACGTTGTAATTTTTGCTGTGGACACCAGTGTTTCTGGAAAGGAACGTTTTGTTGGTAAAAAAGTGTTAAAAATTGGTACTTCCGAAGTCATCAAAGATGGAGACTCAGCAATTAAGAAAGCTGAAGATTTAGTTAATGGAAAGAAGCAATAATTATGTCTTTTAAAGGTGAGATGAAACAAATAGGTAACCATTTGCAGACTGGTGTTTCATATATGATCCCACTAGTAACTGCCTCTGGATTACTTATGTCCTTAGCGACAATTTGTGGTGGCACAAATGTTTCGAATAATTCGTTTTGGGGTCATGGGTCATGTAAAGTTACTTGGTACAACGGGATTAGGTTTTATTCCGATTATAATTGCGGCATATATTTCATTTTCAATTGCTGATCGCCCCGGACTTGCACCTGCATTTATCGTTGGTTTAATTGCACAACAGTCCGGAACAGGTTTTATTGGCGGTATTATCGTTGGATTATTAGTTGGATATTTAACAAAATGGTTGAAGAAGATGCCCGTTCCGCAGAAATTATCTGTAGTTAAATCCTTGATTTTAATTCCATTGATATCTACTGCAGTTGTTGGACTGCTGTACATGTATGTAATAGGAATTCCGTTAAAAGGATTCACTGCTGGATTGACTAGTTGGCTTAAAGGTATGAGTACAGGTACTAACAGCGTAATGTTAGCAGTAATTATTGGAGCAATGATGGCCTTCGATATGGGCGGTCCCGTTAACAAAGTTGCTTATACTTTTGGTATTGACTGTTATGCAGAAGGTGTTTATGGGCCAAGTACCGCAATGTTTTTAGCAATTGCTATTCCACCATTTGGTATGTTTTTAGCTACACTTTTAGATAAAAAATTATACTCTAAAGAAGAAGTTGAAAATGGTCGTACTGCAGCAATCATGGGTATCTTTGGTATTACTGAGGGTACAATTCCATTTGCTTTAGCAGATCCACTGAGAGTTATTCCAAGTATTATGGTTGGAACAGCTGCAGCTTGTGCTGTCAATGCAGCATTTGGTGTAGTTCAAAAGACTGCAATGGCAACATTAATGGCATTACCATTTGCTTCTAATATTTGGCTATATGGTTTATCGATTATTATCGGTGCCGTAGTTACAGCTTTAATGGTTAACTTTTTAAAGAAAGTTACTCACCATCAAGTTGAAGATGCGGAGGAATAGTTAATGGTTAAAGCACATTTAGTAAATCATACGCACTGGGATCGAGAATGGTATTTTACTACCATGGACGCCCAAGTTCTAAGTGAACAGGTTTTTACCGAAATTTTAGATGAATTAGAAAAAAATCATGAAGCAAATTTCTGCTTAGATGGTCAAACTTCTATTGTAGATGATTACGTGGAGATTCATCCGGAAGCTGTTAAAAGAATTCAAAAGTTAGTCAGTGAAAAGAGGTTATTTGTTGGTCCATGGTATACGCAAACCGATGCTTTGAATCCTGATGCAGAATCTATTATTCGTAACCTTGTGATTGGTATTAAAGAAACTCAAGAGAAGTATGGTAATCCAATGATGGTTGGTTATCTTCCAGATACTTTTGGCTTTAATGCGCAACTGCCAACTTTATTAAATGAGGTTGGTATTGATAATTTTATCTTTTGGAGAGGAATAAATTTTGATAAAATCACTGATTCTGTTTACTTTAATTGGAAAGGTTTGGCTAATAAGAAAGTTGTAGCAATCGATTTTCCGTTCGGTTATTTTACGGGAAAAATTTCTCCAGATGATCAGAAACATTTAAAAGAAATGGTTACTAAGCGACTTGATCCTGCAATTAAATTTGAAGCTGAACATGGTAACCATAATGATGTTTTGATTCCTTCCGGTATGGATCAATTGAATATCGTTAAGAATATTTTCAAAACAGTTAAAAAAATCAATGAAATTAGTGCCAACCAAATTGTAATCGACACGTATCCAAATTTTGTAAAACTGCTTAAAGGAAAACAGAATGAATTGCCTGATTATCAGGTTGAAATTAGATTACCAACTTATGCACGGGTTCATAGAACAATTGGTGCGGTTAGATATAAGCTGAAAAAAG
Organism: Lactobacillus acetotolerans DSM 20749 = JCM 3825; assembly: GCF_001436775.1. Classification (GTDB taxonomy): domain Bacteria; phylum Bacillota; class Bacilli; order Lactobacillales; family Lactobacillaceae; genus Lactobacillus; species Lactobacillus acetotolerans. The sequence goes on along the minus strand of NZ_AYZC01000008.1, from coordinate 20,505 downwards.
AAAGCTTTTTACTTGAGCAAAAGATCTTACGCAGGGTGGAACCATTGGTCGTAATTGGTAAAAAAGCTGGAATTAATATTGGTAACGGAATATTAATTAAACTATGGAAGAAGTTGCTTGAGTACCAAGCGCATGATTCGATGGGTGGCTCAGTTACAGATAATGTTGTCGTTGATATCCTGCACCGGTATAAAGAGGCAAATGAGATAGCCGATGGCATCGAGAATATGATTGAGAAGAAGATAGCTGAATCACTGAAGTTAACCTCTAAGCAAATTATCTTATTCAATACCGATCCGCATGAATTTAAAGGAAGAAAATCCTTTACCTTATTAACGAATTATTAACGAATTCTAAACATATTAAGATTGCTGGGATTACCAACTTATGTCTTGAAAATGAAAAATATTATCCTCTTAGGGATCATATTTTAATAATGACGGCTAAAGGGCAAGAATATTCAAAGGAACCTGCATATTACAAGCTAAGAATTAGTGGTGAGGTGCAGTTATCTGCATTAGGTTACAAGGTATTTAATGTTGTTACGGATGATAATGAGAATGAATTACGTCTTCCAAAAGTAGGTCAGGTATCTGATAGAGCACAAATTTCCAATGGGGATTATATTTTAAGCTTTAATCATGGGAAAATTAACTTGAAGGTAGATGGTACACTTTATAAAAACATCTTATCTTTAGTTGATAATGCTAATGATGGCGATACTTATGATTATTCCCCGTTGGCCAATGATGAGGTGCAAACTTTACCGTTACAAAAAACTGTTACCCTTGAGAATACATCTTTACCAACAATGATTGTTTATGGAGCAGCAAAACTGCCAAAGACGTTGGGTGATCGAGCATCAACCACATCTGAATATGGAGACTTGATTTATAAAATAAGAATGTCACTTGATGCAGAGGGTAGAATTGAAGCTCATCTTTCTTTGAATAATCAAGTTTTGTCACACAATTTAAGGTTAAAGTTTTCTCCAAAAGTTAAAACAGATTCTGTTTTAGCTGAAATTCAGGCTGGTTATCAAAGTACTAAAAATCAGAAGATTCCGGATGATTGGCAAAAGAAGTTCGTAGAAAAGCCGGTGAATATTTTTAATTTTGATAAATCAGTTAACCTTACAAATTCTGAGAAGCACTTTACTGTTTGGGATGGAGAACAGAAGACTTATCAATATGAAAATGGTGACTTGTACATTACCTTAATGGCAACTACTGGTGAATTGGATAAACCAAATTTAGAATGGCGTCCTGGTAGAGCATCGGGAGATACGACCAATCAAGGTCATATAATGATGAAAACTCCGATTGCACAGGAATTAGGTCATAACGAATTTGATTTTGCGTTTCAATTAGAAGATAAACCATTTGATTATGAAGCTAATAATGTTTTAACTAATAATTGGTTGAGGCAGTCTGTGTCTTATCAATTACAGACGTTGAATGTTTTCATTAACCGATTAGATAATAAAATTTGGGATACGAATATTAATCATTCAATTCCTAAGGAAGATTCAATTTTAGATCTTCCTGCCAATATTAATGTATCAGCTTTGTATCCTTCTTATGATGATACGAATTCTTATATTATTCGGATACAGAATATGACTGATCATGAGATAAAATTACCTAAGAAACTATATGAGAATGGTGAAATTGTTAATGCTCTTGAAGAAAAAGTGAAGCAAACAAGTAGCGTTGATCCATTTGATATAGTATCGGTTAAAATGAAGTTAAAATAATTATCTATAAAAACTAAATATAGTAAAACCAAAGTAGATCAGACTTGATTACTTTGGCTTTTTCTTTTGGAGCAGACCAATTATTTAAACAGTATTATGTTTACAAAAAATGTTAGTAGCTTTAATATTGTTATTGTAAATGTAAATAGTTAATTATATGAGGATGTATGTATGTTAAGTAAAAATAATTTTGACGAGAAATTAAGAAAGATGGAAATGCAATCTAAAAAGGATCGCTTCTCCATCCGTAAGTTAGCCATCGGTGCAGCTTCTGTACTGTTAGGTTTTAGTTTTATATGTGTAACTGCACAATCAGTTAAAGCTGAGACAGTTAATCCAGTAAAACAGGATAAACAAGAAATAGTATCTGCAAACCAGACTGCCCAAAACACTAGGGGGGGGTATTAAAGCCCACATCTGCTAAAATAGCAGAAGACTCTGATACCAATACATCCTCTACAATTAACGATCAGAATACAGTAAAGAAAAATAATAAAACAAATAGCACCAGTGTAAGTAACACGGGTGCTATTTCTGATTCTGTTAAAAATAAGAAGCAGGATAATTTAAGGACTTTTTCAGGTTTAACCTCATTCTTTAGAACTAATGAACAAGAAGCTAGACAACAAACATCTGTTCAAGGAAATGAATCTGAAGTAGATAATGATACTTCAGCAGGTTCAGCTAATAATACAATGCCAGCAAAAAATAAAAATACTGCTGCTAATAAAAATCAGACTAATGCAGTTGATAAAACGTCAGAAAAGAATGTACAAACTATGCCTAAATCTGATAATCAAAGTGCTTTAACAAAGGCTGCAGCAAGTTTGCAAGCTGCAATTAATCAAGGCAATGCTTATATCAATTCAGCAGCATTTAGCAAAATGACTGCTGAAAAACAAACAGAATTGCGAACTTCTATTCAAACTGGTAAGGAGTTGCTGAACAAATATAATGCTATGCAAACAGCAACAAATGCAGCTGGTTTGGATGTTGATCAAGATAATAAAAATAAGGCTGTAGCCAATACAAATATAATGGTTTTAAATGTTGTAACTTCCAACAATGCAGCTACTGTTGATACAAATGTAAATTCTAGTTCTAAAAACAATCAAATTACTACTAATAAACTAGCCCAAGCTGCACATAATATTATCTTTCAGTTAGGTGTAGTTAACAGCAATATTTCTTATGATGCAAATAGCCAAACGGTCACCATTTCAGCAGGAGAAATCGATAATCAATGGAAATTTTTATCAATTATTACTGGTGAGATCAAACATATAAAAATTACTGGAAGGGTAACTGTAGCAAATGGTGATGCTTCATTTTTGTTTGCTAATAATAATAGTAAGCTAGCGTCACTACAAGATATTACTGGGCTAAGTAACCTGGTTACGAGTAATATAACTAGTATGCCTAGTATGTTTGAGAATGATAGTAGCTTAACAAATTTAGATTTATCTAACTTTGATACTGGTCATGTAACTGATATGAGCTATATATTTTCTGGTGACAGTGGCCTTAACGAGTTTAGGTTTGTCTAGTTTTGATACTAGTCATGTAACCGATATGTCAGGTATGTTTTCTGGTGACAGTGCTTTAACTAATTTGGATATTTCTGGTTCTAACTTTGATACTAGTAAAGTCACTAATATGCAAAGTATGTTTGCTAATGACAATAGTTTAACAAATTTGAATGTATCTAAGTTTAATACTAGTAATGTTACTAATATGTGGGCTATGTTTAATAATGATAGTAGTTTAACAAGTTTGAAGTTGCCTAATTTCGATACAGATAATGTTACTAACATGTGGGGTATGTTTTCTGGTGATAGTAGTTTAACAAGTTTAGATATTTCTAACTTTAATACTGGTCATGTCATTAATATGCAATATATGTTTGCTAATGACAATAGTCTAACTAGTTTGAATTTGTCCTCAAATTTTTATACTAACGATGTTACTGATATGAGTTATATGTTTTCTGGTGACAGTGGTCTAACTAATTTAGATGTATCTAAATTTAATACTAGTAAAGTAACTAATATGAAACAGATGTTTAATGGTGATTCAAATTTAACAAGTTTAAATATTTCTAACTTTGATACTAGTAATGTTACTGATATGAGCGATATGTTGGATGCTAGTAGTTTAGAAAAATTGACTTTGGGTGAAAAAACAAAATTAGCTAATACTGTTAATTTACCTAGTGGTACTTGGCACAAGCAAAATGATATTTCTCAAACAGCTACTTTAGATGATAATCAGCCACATGTAGGTACCTGGATACGAACAGATGGTACTGTCACACTTAAATTTGTTAATGCTAAACATACCGATAAAGTACTTTATACCAGTGATGCTCTTCCAGGTTCTACTAGTAAGCCCCTGGATTTAACGGATAGTACAGTCAAATCCACTTATATTACTCCTAACATTCCGACAGGTTATACATATGCAACAGCTACTGCTGATTTGTATGGTAATACCCAACCCCAAGAAGCGGAATTCAAGGCTGCAGGTAATACGGTCACCATCTATCTAATTGGTGACCCGGAAACTAATGTAACAGTTAAGTATGAGCTGAAGAATGGCAATCAAGTCGGTGATACGATTACTCCGACTGGTAACCGGGTTGGTGATACACTTGATTTAAGTCAAAATGGAACTTTTATTGCAGCTAATCCAATTCCAAACGGTTATGAATATGCAACCAGTCCCGACGATATGCCAGCTGATTATATTCAGCCAGGAGTTATAACTTATGGTACTGAAGAACAAGATAAGGTTATTTATGTTGTTGGTAAGGTAATAACCGCTAGTAATGATCTGGTGAAAGTTATCCATTACTATGCTGGTACTATCACGAGAGTAAAAAATATGCCAGATTATACTTTAGGGACAGTCAACAGTAGCCGCTATGGTGATGTTGTTAGTGCTAGTGGAACTGATCCCCAGCAAGCTGCACCTAAAGGCTACGTTTTAGATAACCAAGCAGAACAGAAACGTACTTTAACACCAGGTGTCGATCCTCAACAAACAATTATCTTCTATTACAGCGTTCCTAAAGCAGGCAGTGGCAATAATAACCCGTATAACCCACAAGGTGGTACGGTTGATATCCCGCAAGGAACTGATTTAAGCGGTGACTCAACTTATGCTGGTGATGCCATTAAGAATAAGGACCAATTACCAGGTGGTACTACTTATACTTGGAACCCAGCACCAGATACTTCAACTAAAGGTACTTCTAAAGGCTTTGTTACAGTAACTTATCCAGACGGTACTTATACTTCAGTACCAGTGACAGTTAATATCGTTGATAAGAAGGCCAACGGTAATGGCAATAATACTGGAACAGCTGAAGTTAAGACTTTGCAACACAATGCTTACTTGTATGATAAAGAAGGTAAGCGTGCTAATGCAGTTATCTTAAAGACTGGTTCTCAAGTTAATACCTATGGCACCACGATGATTAATGGTCGTAAATTCTTTAATTTGAATCAAGGTTTCTATTTGGCTGCTGGAAATGTTTTAAGTAAAGCTCGGAAGTTGATTCATAATGCTTATGTTTATAACAAGTACGGCCAGCGTGCTAATAAGCAGGTATTGAAACGCGGTAATTCAATTAAGACTTACGGTATTCCAGTTATTATGCGGGGCAAGTTATATTATGCTATTGGCAATAATCATTTTGTAAAGATTAATAATTGTCAGCCCAGAACCAATAACTACCAAGAAGCTAATGCCGATACGGGAACTAGTTCTGACAAACAAACCTTATTACACAACGCTTATCTTTATGATGATAATGGTCAAAGGGCTAACCAGGTGATTTTGAAAGCTAAATCAAAGGTAGGTACGAACAGAACGAAGACGATTAACGGTCGAAAGTTCTATGTTTTGGCTAATGTTTATTACTTGGCAGCTGGTAACATTGACGCTATTAACCGTAAGTTAACACACAATGCTCATATCTATAGTCAATACGGTAACCGTTTAGACCGTAAAGTCTTAAAACAAGGGAAGTCAATTCCAACTTATGGTGATCCAGTTGCAATTCATGGCAAAGCTTACTACATTGTTGATTTTGACAAATATTTAAAGAGAGCTAATTTTTAGTCTGCCCCTAGCTAAATAACATACGTACATAAAATAAAGCATAAAGAAGTGATTGTTTGGTTGATTACCAAGCAATCACTCTTTCTATAATTAGTTATTTAATTTATCATACGAATTAAAAGTAAGCTGTTATAATAAATATGCAAAGTATAAATAGAGTTTAAAGAGAAGGTATATATATGACAGATCCAATTTTAAAGAGAGTAGCAGTTCGTAAATATACTAAAGAACAAGTTGCTAAGGAAGATGTTGATAAATTAATCGCAGCTTTTCAAGCTGCACCATGTGGCATGCACCAAACAGATGTTATGCAGATGACAGCTGTAGAAGATAGTGATTTACTTGTTAAAATAGAAAAAGCTACCAGTAATGCTTGTTATGGAGCACCACTGTTATTCGTAATTAATGTAAAGAAGAATAACCAATTTGGTCTTCGTGATGCTTCAGTAGCTGCAGAGAATTTGATGGTAGAAGCAACTGAGTTAAACCTTGGTTCGGTTTACTTAATGGCTGCAGCAAGTAATCTTAATTCCGCCAAAGATTTACAAAAAGAATTAGGAATCGATTCAGATTATGAGACTGCTGTAATTGTTGCAGTTGGTCATGCAGCTGAAACACCTGAAGAAGATCGTAGTAATCGTTATAAGGTAGTTAGAAAATAAAATAGTTATTATTTAAAATACACCTCAAAAGTTAATTTGAGGTGTATTTTTTTTATGCATGAAAATGCCGCAGAATATTAATTCCTTTTCTTTGATATTTGTTAGGGACAAAGCTTTTACGCATGGCTATTTGCATGTAAGCCCATAATTTTTGCCCGGAATGTAAGTGAATGATATGAATGTCGTTTACATTCCTCAAACTACTTTCCATAGCCAAAGCGATTCCTACATTTCTTTTAACTAAATCGATCATTAGCTTCATCGTAGTAGCAGTATAAATAATATTAGGATTAAAGTCTCCCAACTTTGCTTCTTGTTCTAAACATTCACGCGTTAAATAACCATGTGAACGGGCAATAAATTTTCGATTTCTTAACTGAGCTGCACTTATTTCACTGATCCTACTCCACGGATCATCTAAACCGGTAATGATTACCAATTCTGTTCTTTCTAAATTATGAATAAAGTAATCAGGATCATTAATTGGAACCATCCAAGAATAGATAGCTACGTCAACATCCCCTTGCGTTAATCCTTCAAAGGCATCAGATGATCTTTCAAGGTGAGTATCGAGTAATGAGGTGATGCCGGCCTGATAAAATTTCTTAATAATGTCTGGAATATAAATACTTCCCGCTTCACCTGAAAAGGCGAGGCGGATTTTTTTATCACTGGCATGTTTAACGTCGTAGTTGATACTCGAAATGTCTCGTAAAAGAATAACTGCTTTTTTATAAAGTAACTCACCAGCAGTGGTTAATAGTAATTTACTCTTTTTATTTTTCTGGATGATTAACGGATCATCAAATTTATTAGATAAACGTTTAATAGCCATTGAAATAGTGGGTTGAGTAACATCAAAGTAGGAAGCTGTTGCTGTATAACTACCAGTTTCTACTAATTTACAAAAATAAAATAGATCTTTTTCATTCATTTTTATTGTCCAAAATTAATAAATCTTTTTTATAAGTATATCTTTTTTAATTATATTAAAAGGACCTGAAACATGCAATAAGTAACTGATATGCTGGTATTTATAATTAAAATTATTGTAAATTTAACTATCAAAATAAATTAGATTTATATTTATGAAAATGGTATATTGCAAATGTAAGCGAAATCAGAAAGTGCAGGTAAATATTATGATCTATAATTCATCACTCAAATGGGATGCAATTTATGACGTTATAGTAGTCGGATTTGGTGGTGCTGGCGCTGGTGCAGCTAGATTTGCTGCCGATCACGATGCGCACGTGTTACTTATTGATTCGGCACCGGAAGGTAGTGAAGGTGGTAATACCCGTTACGCTGGTGGAGCCTTTGCTTGGGGTAAAAATTTTAATAATTTAAAGGATTACTACAAACAAACCTATTATCCGTTTAAATATGATCCTAAGGATTTGGATACTTTTGTAAATAATGTTCTAAAGATGAAGGAATATTCAAAGAAATATTTTGGTATTGAAGCCAAAGCTACCGGTAGAAGACCAAATGGTGAATATCCTGAATACCGTCATTCGGATGCTATGCAGTCACAAAGCATGACCGCTGGCATGTATAACGGTGGCTTCTGGAAATTACTACGTAAGAAGGTTTATGAACGTTTAGATAAAATTGATATCTGGTTTAGTACACCGGCTAAACATTTAATTCAAGATCCAGAAACTGGAACAGTTTTGGGTATTCAAGTTAAACGTCAAAACCAGATAAGGTATATTGCAGCCCGAAATGGAATTGTTTTGAGTTGTGGTGGTTTTGAAAACAACCAGGATATGGTTCAAAACTTTTTGGGTCAAGGTTCTTTAGCACCAATTGGGACTTTATATAACCAGGGTAAAGGAATTGATCTTGCGATTGAGGCAGGCGCACGTTTATGGCATATGTCAAACTATGATTCTCATGGATTGTCGTTACGTGAAGGTGAAGCAAGGGAAAAGTTTGCTTATATGATCAACTGGAAGACTTTGTTTAATGGAAGTATTTTTGTTGCTGGTGATGATGGCACTCGTTATTTCCGAGAAGACGAAGAGGACCGTCATGGTTATAAATATAATCACGGTAATTGGATTATGATTCCTAACCAAAATCATCCCCACATTGTAATGGATCAAAAGCAATATGATCAATTAGCAAACGATAAATCTGCTAAAGCTGATCAAATTAAGCAATTGATTTCTTACGCAGTTAAAGCAGAAACAATTTCTGAATTAGCCAATAAGATTCATGCTCCGAAGCTGGAACAAGCAGTCAAAGATTTTAATTTCTTGACTGACGATAAGAAGCGGGACATGTTCCTAAACCGCAAAATTGCAACTATGCGTTCATTTGGCGCGGGTCCATATTATGCAATTCCCGTAAGACACAATATTCTTCATACTCATGGTGGTGGCCGCCGCAATGAAAAGTGTGAAGTTATCAATATGCAGGGGGATGTAATTCCTCATCTTTATGAAGCTGGTGAGTTAGGCGATATTTTTGCTAGCAAGTATCTCGGTGCTAATAGTATTGCAGATCTGCTAATTTCTGGGAAAATTGCCGGTGAAAATGCAGCTTTGCCTAAGAGAAAGATGGAACAAGTTGATGCCGTTACGGGTGCTTCTAAGGTTCCTGAATTAAAGTCAGACGCACATACTTCTTCAATGGATTTTGAAGCTGGTAAAGACCAAGGAATCGGCATGAGTGCTAACGGCATTAATGATTTACCAATTGTCGTACGGGTAACTGTAGATGATAAAAATAAGATTAAAAAAATCGAAACTTTACAAGAAAAAGAATCTCCTTCACTAGGTGGTAAAGCTATCCCTGTATTGACCCAAGAGATGTTAAATAAGCAATCGACCGATGTAGATGCTGTGAGTGGCGCAAGTACTACCAGTTCAGCTTTTAAAGAAGCGGTTAATCAGGCGTTGAAAAATGTTAAGCATTAATGGTTAGGAGGTAAAAATTTGCGAGTAGATAACAATACTAAATGGAATGGTAATTACGATGTTATTGTTCTGGGTTTTGGTGGTGCTGGTGGAACAGCTGCGCGATTCGCTGCCGATAATGGTGCAAAAGTTTTATTGGTTGATGCCGCTCCATATGGACATGAAGGTGGCAATACCCGTTATTCAGCACAACATGTTGCTATGGCCCATGACAAGAAGAAAATTACGGAATATTACCATGAACTTGCAGCACCTTATGCAATATCTAAGGAAACGATGGATACTTACCTAAATGGATTTGTGAATATGCCGCAGTATTTTGAAAAGTACCTAGGGATTAAACCATTTATTTGGTCACAGGATTATAAAGTTGGTGATCATCTAGCTAACAAGGCTCATCTATGTGAATACCCAGAGTATAAAGGCTCTGATACCTTTGATTTTGCTTTGGTTCATAATCGCGATTTTGATGCTGGATTATGGAAAGCTATTCGCAAGGAGGTACTCGAGCGGAAAGATAAGATAGATATTTGGCTTAATTCAAAAGCTGAAAATTTACTTCAAGCTAAGGGGAATAATCAAGTCATAGGTGTGATAGTAGAACGCAACCACAGAAAGTACTATCTGCATGCAAATAACGGAGTGATTCTTGCAACTGGTGGTTTTGAAAACAATGCTCATATGCAACAAGATTATCTGCATGTCACTAAGTTGACGCCTTTAGGTACCTTATATAACCAGGGTGATGGTATTCGGATGGCTGAAGAAGTTGGTGCCAAAATATGGCATATGAGTAACTATGAATCTCTGGGGATTGTTCCTAGTTATGTGATTGCTGAAAAAGATGGGCAACGTGGCCGCCAGATTGGTGGTTGGAAGAATATGAAGTCTGGTTCAATTTTTGCGGTTGCTAATGATGGCACACGTTTTATGCGTGAAGATGTGAAGTTTAGGCATGGACATATTTATGAGCACGGCGACTATGTACTGCCGCACGCTTATGACAATGCCTGGATAATATTTGACCAGAAACAATACCAGAGATTTCTTGAAGAAAAACAAACTGGTAAGTTAAAGTATCAAAAACTTTTTGAGAAAATGGTAAAAGCAGATTCGATTACTATTTTGGCAAATAAGACCAATCTGCCAGCAGAAAATCTTGAGAATACCGTTAAAGAATTTAACCATTTTGCTGAGAATGGCAAAGATATTAAATTTGGACGAGCTCCAGAAACACTTGAGAAATTTGATAATGGCCCATTTTACGCAATTAAGCTAGCACCAGCAGTATTAAATACTCAAGGTGGACCTGAACATGATAAGCAAGCTAGAGTTTTAGATACAAATAATAAAGCAATTCCTCATCTTTTTAGTGCAGGTGAATTGGGTGGAATGTGTGTTAACCGTTACCAAGGTGGTGGCAATTTAGCTGAATGCTTGATTTTTGGCAAAATTGCTGGGGAACGTGCTGCTAATTCTGAAGCTACTCATGAGGATGTTAAATTAGTAGCTGCTGTTCCATCAATTAATGATTTAGTAAACACGAATCAAGAAAGACAAATTAAACTTGGTCCAGATCAATACCTTGGCTCTTCTGAAACAGGTATAGGTGGCAAAATTGTAGTTCGTGTGACTTATGCAAATGACAAGATTAAGCAGGTTGAAGTGATCGAAAATCATGAAACAGAAGGTATCGGTGCCGTTGCTGTTAAGAAATTACCCCAAGAAATAGTTTCTGCTAACTCAACGAATGTTGATGCTGTTTCAGGAGCTTCAACAACTACTAATGCATTAGAAGAAGCTGTAAACAATGCGATTAAAAAAGCAAAAAGATAATTATTTTGAAGGAGGAAGAAAATGTTAGATAAATTTCAATGGAAAAAATGGATCCTTCCATTAGCCGTGGGAATAATTTTATGGTTAGTAACACCATTTAAACCTGCAGCTATTAGCGTTCCAGCATGGCATTTATTTGCAATTTTTATTGCAACAATTATTGCCTGTGTGACCAAACCGTTGCCGATGATGGCAACAACTTTAATTGCTATCACAATTGCAACCGTAACTGGGATTTTTAAGATGAAAGAAGTTGCAGCTGGATTTGGTAATCCTACTGCCTGGATGGTAGCAATGTGTATGTTCATGGCTGCTGGCTTCATTAAATCTGGTTTAGGTAAGAGAATAGCTTATTTCTTTGTTAAAACATTTGGAAAGAGAACTTTAGGTTTGGCTTATGCTTTGTCTTTAGTTGAAACTGTTTTAGCAATTGGTATCCCAAGTAATAACGCCCGGGTTAACGGGATTATGTATCCAATCATTGATAACCTTTCTAAGGAAATGGGTTCAGATCCTAAGAAGGGTACACAACGAGAAATGGGATCTTATCTTGTATTCAATGAATATGAAGTAAATATTGTTACTTCGACTATGTTTTTAACAGGTTTAGCCGGGAACATGGTTGCATTAGGTATAGCTAAAACGCAAAATGTTAATATTTCTTGGATGCAATGGTTCTTAGCAGCTATTGTTCCTGGAATAATTTCATTAATACTTGTACCTTTCATTCTTTATAAGATTTATCCACCCAAGATTAAAGAAACTCCGAATGCACATGCTTGGGCAGATAAGAAGTTAAAATCGTTGGGTAAGATGACGGCAGCAGAAGAAATCATGTTAGTTGTCTTTGTCTTAGCTGTAGCTTTATGGCTCGTTGGTCCAAAAATTGGAATTGATGCCACTGAAGTAAGTTTTATTGCCGTTGCATTGCTATTAATTACTGGTGTGATCAATGTTAAAGACATGTTGAATCAAAGTTTTGCTTGGAACATTTTAACTTGGTTATCAGTTATTATGTTAATGTCCCAAAAGTTGATGACATTAGGATTCTTCCCTTGGTTCTCAGAGACTTTGGGTAGTGCACTGCATGGTGTAAGCTGGATTTGGGTATTAGTAATTCTATTTTTGGTTTACTTTTATTTACACTACCTGTTTCCAAGTGTTTCTACACAAATTTCTGCATTATATGCTGGATTCCTGTCCGTTGCTATTGGTGCTGGTGTTCCGCCACTGATGGCTGCTTTAATGCTAGCATTTGATGGATCATTATATTTATCAACTTCTAGTTATTCTGCCGGTCCAGCTGCATTACTTTCATCAACCGGATATGTTTCTAACAAAGATTGGTGGAAATTAAGTGCAATTATTGGAATAGTGCTCAATATAATTTGGCTTGGTGGCGGTCTTTTATGGACCAAGATCATTGGCTATTGGTAAAGTTTAATTAAACTAATTTTAAGAAGATTCTGTTTTTCAGAATCTTTTTTTTGACATTTTATGTTTACAATTGTAAACTATAAAAAGTGAGGCGATGATATGAAGACAATTTCAACTTCCGAGTGGGAAGTAATGCGAGTTGTTTGGACGCTTAAACAAGCTACGTCTAAAAACATTATTGATAATTTACAAAAAAAGAAATGGAAACCAGCAACCGTTAAGACATTAATTGGTCGTCTGGTTAACAAAAAGTTTTTGGGTGAAAAAACGGCTAAGCGTCCTTATATTTTTTACCCACTTGTAGACGAAACTAAAGCGATGAATCGTGTATCATCTGATTTATTTAAGCACTTGTGCGATATGCACAAAGGACAAGTTTTACTTAATTTATTAAATGAAACTGAGATCGATCAAGATGATATTAAAAAAATGCAATCACTTTTAAGTAAAAAGATTAAAACAGCGCCAAAGATGGTTGATTGTAACTGTGTAGGAGGTAGGAACGATGGATAATATGAAAGATGATCAGAAAAAAGATATGTCGATGGACAATTCTGATGACATGATGATGCATGGTGGTCATATGATGCATATGGGAAATTTGAAACAAAAATTTTGGATTTCACTGATATTGTCATTGCCAATTTTGTTTATGTCACCAGCGATGGGGATGCATTTATTCTTCCAGTTTTCATTTCCAGGCTCTAACTGGGTAGTAGCAATCTTTGCTACCATTTTATTTATTTATGGTGGTGGACCTTTCTTAAAGGGAGCCTACTATGAATTGCAGGATAAACATCCTGAAATGATGACCCTGATTTCGTTAGGTATTACAACCTCATATGTATATAGTATTTATGCTTTTGTTGAAAATGATATCTTACACAGCAATCAGCATATTATGGATTTCTTCTGGGAACTGGCAACGTTAATTTTGATTATGCTGCTTGGTCACTGGATTGAAATGAATTCCATTATGAAGGCTGATAGTTCAGTTAATGATTTAGCTAAATTACTGCCTGATAAGGTGCATGTACAAAATGGTGAAAAGACGGAAGACCTTCCGCTTAATCAAGTAAAGAAAGATGCAACCATAGTTGTTAAGGCTGGTGAAAGTGTTCCATTGGATGGAATTGTTTTAACAGGTAATAGCAGTGTCAATGAGTCTTTGGTTACTGGTGAATCAAGGGCGGTTGCACGTAAAAAAGGTGACAAAGTTGTTGGTGGTTCAATTAATGGCTCAGGTACTTTAACTGTTAAGGTAACCAACGCAGCTAATTCTGGATTCTTAGCAAACGTTAACAATTTGGTTAAACAATCTCAGATGAATAAGTCAAAGTTACAGTCTTTAGCAGATAGAGTTTCTGGTTGGTTGTTCTATGCTGCTTTGATCTTCGGAATAATTGCTTTGATTGTTTGGTCCGCAATTACTAATATTTCCAATGGTTTACAAAGAATGGTCACCGTTTTAGTTATTGCGTGTCCACATGCACTAGGTTTGGCTATTCCATTAGTTAATGCTCGTAGTACTTCACTTGGAGCTAAGAATGGATTATTAATTAGAAATCGAAATGTAATCGATGTAAGTTCTAATATCAATTACTTATTAATGGATAAAACTGGAACTTTGACTGAAGGTAAATTTACTGTTCGTAAGTTTGCATCTTTAGATGATAAAATTAGTGATCAAAAGCTGCTTGGTTTAATTGCTTCATTAGAGCAAGATTCAACTCACCCAATTGCTCAAAGTATTTTACAATATTCTAAAGATAAGAAAATCTCTTTAATACCTGCTACTGATACACATAATTTGGCTGGTAAAGGTGTTGAAGGTAAGATCGATGGCGTAAATTATCAGTTAGTTAATGAAAAAACTGCTCGTTCACAAGTAAAAGAATTTCCAACTATTGATTCTTCTGATTACACTGTCAGTTATTTGGTTCAAGCTGATAAATTATTAGGCTATATTGCGGTCGGTGATAAGATTAAGCCATCAGCATTTAAGTTGATTAAACAAGTTAAAGCGATGAACATTACCCCTGTTATGTTAACTGGTGATAATAAGAAGGCTGCGCAAGGTGTAGCTAACAAATTAGGTATTACCGAAATAAGAGCTGAGTTAATGCCTACTGATAAACAAAAAGTTGTTGGTGAATTGCAAAAGCAAGGTAAGAAAGTAATGATGGTTGGTGATGGTATCAATGATGCACCAAGTTTAGCTAAAGCTGATATTGGTGTTGCTATCGGTGCTGGTACTGATGTCGCAATTGACTCTGCTGATGTTGTACTGGTTAACAGCAATCCAGTTGATATTGTTAAATTCTTGAAGTTAGCTCAAAATACTCATAAAAAGACGGTTCAAAACCTTTGGTGGGGAGCTGGCTATAACATTGTTGCCATACCTTTAGCCGCTGGTATTTTAGCACCATTTGGAATTATATTAGATCCGGCTGCTGGGGCAATTCTGATGTCCTTATCAACGGTAATCGTCGCAATTAACGCTGAATCACTGAAGATTTAAATAATTAGGTTAAGTTAGTAAAGCAAGTCTTTAAGTAGGCTTGCTTTTTGTTTTAAAAGTATAATATAGGAAGAAAAGATTTTTTCTTTTTATCAAATTTAAGAAATAGTTCTAATAAATTAGGAGATACGAATGGAAGATAATAAAGAAGCACTATTAATTATTGACTACACCAATGATTTTGTTGCTGACATGGGTTCATTGACTTGCGGAAAACCAGGACAAGAGTGTGAAGAACCAATAATTAAACTAGCTAATGAATTTATTAAAAAGAATGATTACGTTATTTTACCGACAGATTGTCACCAATTGAATGATCCATACCATCCAGAAACCAAATTATTCCCGCCTCATAATATTGAGGGGACAGTTGGAAGAGATTTCTATGGCAAATTAAAATCATGGTATGACGAAAATTCAACCAGATCCAACGTATGGATGATGGACAAGACAAGGTATAGTGCATTTGTTGGAACGAATCTTGACCTTAAATTGCGTGAGCGAGGCGTTAAAACCTTGCACTTAATTGGAGTTTGTACGGATATTTGCGTATTGCAAACAGCTATTTATGCTTATAATTTAGGTTATAAACTAATCATTCATAAGAATGCAGTTGCTGCTACATCTCCAGAAAATCAAAAATTTGCTTTGGATAATATGAAGAATAATTTAGGTGCAAAAATAGTCTAAATCTTATTGCAATCGCTTCCATTATTATTTATAATAAATATATAAGCACTTTGGATTGTTACCATTTTTAATAGTGGGCAAAACCGAATCAAAAATAAAACATTTATTATGTTTATTTTTGATCCGGTTTTTTAATTGTTATAATCTTAAATAGGGAAGTGATGTAGTAGATGCAGGTAAAAAGGATATTTAATAATAATATTATTCTTGCTAATGATGTTGATCACGAAGTGGTAATCATGGGGCGTGGAATTGGTTTTCAAAAACATCCTAAAGATCAAGTTGATGAAAAGAAAATAGAAAAAATTTATGCGCCACAATCAAAAAGTTGGTTAAAAAACTTTATGCTGTTGATGAATGATATTGATCCAATATATTTTGAATTAACAGATAAGATTATTTCATTAGCAATGAAGGATTTACATACAAAATTTAATGAATATTTATTGATATCTTTAACGGACCATATTCATTTTGCAGTTTACCGTCACCAACATAAGATGGATATTAAAAATGAAATTTTATGGGAAATTAAGCGGATATATAAAGATGAATTTAAGGTGGCGTTAAAAGCAGTTTCATTAATTAATAAGCAGTTTAATATTAAATTGCCTGAAGATGAAGCAGGTTTCATTGCAATAAAATTTGTTGAAAATAGGTTAGATAATCCTGCCAGAAAAAATACTGAGCAGATAACAGATCTTATTAATGGGATTTTAAATATTATTAAATACCAATTTCGAATTACGTTAGATCTTGATGATATCAATTATCGTCGTTTAGTTACTCATTTAGAGTATTTTGCTCAAAGAATTTATTCTTCAGAAGAAAAAAATTCAAGTAACGAAACAGATATTTTTTTATATCAGCACGTAATTAAGAAGTATCCTGCATCATTTGAATGTGTAAAGAAAATTGTAACTTTTGTTGAAAGTGAAACTAATAAAAAAGTTTCATTAAATGAACAAGCGTATTTAACTATACATATTCAGCGTATATTGAATGAAATTAGTCATCGTTAAATAATTTTGAGGTGAGAGTAGTGGATTATAAGAAATTGGCACAATCAATCCTAACCGATATTGGTGGTAAAGATAATATCGGTTAGGATTGATTGTTCTACTAGATTACGTTTTTACTTGAAGGATGATAGTAAAGCGCAAACAAAAAAGATAGAAGATTTAGACGGTGTTATTACAGTTGTTAATAGTGCTGGTCAATATCAAGTTGTTATTGGAAACTCTGTTGGTAAAGTATACGATGCTTTAGTTGATATTACTGGACCACTTGGAGAAAGTGATAGTGAAGCTTCTAAGGAGAAGGATACTACTCCTAAAAAGAAGGGCAATATATTAAATAGATTAATTGGCTTTCTTTCAGGCTCATTTACTCCATTTATTGGTGCTATTGCTGGTGCTGGTATTCTAAAGGGGTTATTATCTTTATTTGTTGCGTTGCACTGGATGAGCACAACTAGTGGTGCATACAAGATTTGGTATGCAGCTGGCGATAGTGTATTTTACTTCTTACCAGTTTTGCTAGCTTTCACAGCTGCCAAGCAATTAAAGGTTAACCAATTTGTTTCGGTTGCTTTGGGGCTCTCATTAGTTTACCCATCAATTGTTCAATTAGGTGCTAAAAATATTACCTTATCGTTCTTTGGTATACCAGTGGTACCAACTACTTATACCAGTACGGTTATTCCAATTTTGTTAGCTGTTTGGGCATTATCTTATTTGGAACCACTTTTGAATAAAATTTTCCCTGAAGCGGTGAGGAATATCTTTACTCCACTGTTCTCGTTGATGATTATGGTTCCATTAACATTAATTGTTGTTGGCCCAATTGGCAGTTACATTAGTAACTGGTTAGCAACCGGTGTTTCAGCAATTTACAAAGCTGTACCAGTTATTGCCGGTGCTCTTGTTGGTGCTTTATGGCAAGTATTTGTTATCTTTGGTGTCCACTGGGCTTTCCTTCCGTTAGCTTTAGGAAATATTGCTAAATTAGGTTATGACCCATTGTTACCAATTACAGCTACGGCAGTTCTTGCTCAAGCAGGTGCTGCTTTAGGTGTCTTCTTAAAGACTAAAGATGAAAAGATGAAAGGATTAGCTGGATCTGGTACTATTACTGCTTTGTTTGGTATTACTGAACCTACCATTTATGGTGTTACTCTGAAATTAAAGGGCCCATTTTACTGCTCAATGATCGGTGGTGGAATTGGTGGTATTATTGCTGCTATGGCTCATGCTGTAGCTACTTCCTTCACCATGCCAAGTTTATTAGCTTTACCGACTTATCTTGGTAAAGGTTTTGTTGGAGAAGTAATTGGTATTGCGGTTGCATTTCTTGTTTCAGCTGTATTAACATATTTCTTCGGTGTTAAAAATGATCAACCAGCAAAAACAACTGTTAAACCAGTTGATCCTAAGACGATAAATCCAAACCATGTTTATGCACCAGTTGAAGGTACGATTGTTCCTCTGAAGAATGTTAAAGACCAAGTCTTTGCTTCAGGTGCTATGGGCAAAGGTATTGCTGTAGTCCCATCAAGTGATATTGTTAAAGCCCCAATTGCGGGAACAGTCAGCGCACTTTACCCAACAGGTCATGCTATTGGTATTACTTCAAATAATGGTATTGAAGTTTTAATTCATATTGGTATTAATACGGTTAAATTAAACGGTAAACACTTTAAGAAATTGGTTAAACAAAATGATCACGTTAAAGTTGGTCAACCTCTTGTTCAGTTTGATTACAAGGCAATTAAAAAAGATGGTTATGATCCAACTGTTATGATGATTATTACCAATTCTAAGAATTATAAAGAAGTTAATCCAGCTCCTGATACTTATGCTACAAATCAAGCATTGTTGGCATTAGTACCAATTAAAAAAGATAAATCTAAGAAATAATTTATAGCATTTCAATGTAATCCTACTTCTGCTAATAGAAGTAGGATTTTTTGCGTTAAAAATTGCTATGAGCAAGATCAACTAAATAATTGAGTAAATATGATATATTTTAACTATACAGATTTATGAATAAATATAATTTTGATAATAAATAAAAAATAATATTCTTACCGTTAAAATTTCTTTAGGAAGCGAGATGAATAAAAGTGAAATCGTTTTTTAATTTTTTACAAAAGTATTTATTACCTCCACTTAATAAGGTAGCAAATACTAAGGTTGTTAGAGGAATAATGAATGCCAGTTTAGCTGCAGTTCCTTTTACAATTGTTTCTTCGATTTTTTTAATAATTAATAACTTACCGCAAATTTTCCCATTTGCTGCTAATTTCTTTAAGAATACGATCCTGCGCTTTAGTAATTTCTATAATTTGGGTAATACTATGGCACTGGGTTCCATTGCTATTTATTACTCACTTGCAGTCGGATATTATTATGTTGACGAATATCGAAGAGCTGGGGAAAAAAAGTTAAATGCATTTACGGGTTCCTTATTATCGTTATTTGCTTTTCTTCTTACTATTCCGTCAATTAGTTTTAAAGCTGGAGCTTCTCAAGTTGCTAACGCTAAACTTACTAATGGTGTCGCGATCGTAAATGGTGTCTCATTAACAAACGGATGGATCACAAGATTTGGCGGAGTCGGAATTTTTATTTCTATTATTACTGGAATCCTAGCTGTTCAATTATATAGATTTTGTGTAAATAAAAATGTAACTATCAAAATGCCTCAAGGTGTGCCAGAAGGGGTTAGTAGATCATTTGCGTCACTCGTTCCAGCAATTTTAGTTGGTTTTGTAATGATCGCGATTGATTTAATCCTTGCTTTCTTTAATACAGATTTGCATGCTCTATTATCTGCTCCATTTGGCTTTGTTAAGAATCTGACAGGTTCATGGGCAGGGTTAATGGTTATTCTATTGTTAATTCATTTGCTTTGGATCGTTGGTGTTCACGGAACTGCGATTATTAAGAATAGTTTTATCAACCCAATTTTATTGGTAGCATTAACTGAAAATATTAATGGTGCTCATAATATTTTTGCAGGGGACTTTATAACATGTGGGTATTCATTGGTGGTGCTGGTGGTACCTTAGGTTTGGTTCTTTTGATGGTGTTTAAAGCTAAATCTAAGCAGTTAAAAACTCTTGGTAAAACTGCGATTTTACCAGCTATTTTCAACATTAATGAGCCAGTTATCTTTGGTGCGCCAATCGTTTATAACCCGTATTTGATTATTCCTTTTATCATTAATCCAATGGTGCTAGCTTCAGTAGCTTATTTTGCGATTAAAATTGGTTTCGTCGGGTACGTTAATACTGCTATTGCATGGGTTTTGCCAGTCGGAGTTGGTGCCTGGCTCGGTACTGGCGGTAATTTCCCAGCAGTCATAATTGCGTTTCTTAATCTACTTATTTCCGTACTAATTTATTATCCATTCTTTAAACTTTATGATAATAAGCTAGTCAAACAAGAGAAGGGTAACAAGAACTAAATTTTTAATATGAAAAAGAATGTATTGTGAACTGAGACCTAAAAATTAGACAGTTTAAAATACAGGATTAATAGAGGCTTG
>NZ_AYZC01000079.1 GCF_001436775.1 Lactobacillus acetotolerans DSM 20749 = JCM 3825 | reverse complement strand
CAAGCCTCTATTAATCCTGTATTTTAAACTGTCTAATTTTTAGGTCTCAGTTCAATACTTTTTTCTACTTCTTTTTACTTTTCTTATAAGCACGAATAAATGATATGTGCCAGTCCAAAATTCCCCAAGTAACAAAAGCCATGCCAATTGCTCCCCACCAAAACATCGGGTTCAACATTTTGGCTAAAACTATGCTAGTGATAAATAAAATAATTGTTATTAGAAAAATGATCCCAGAGTAGATTACTTTCCTTAATTTTCTTGCATTACCCATTCTGTATAGGTTCCCCTTTTCTAATATAGGTTAAAAACGAGTACGGATATTTGTTTTTACTATCTGGATCATGATGCTCATTCTTTATTAAAGTAAATTGCGAATAATCAATTGCCGGCATTAC
The DNA here is from genome assembly GCF_001436775.1 of Lactobacillus acetotolerans DSM 20749 = JCM 3825. Classification (GTDB taxonomy): domain Bacteria; phylum Bacillota; class Bacilli; order Lactobacillales; family Lactobacillaceae; genus Lactobacillus; species Lactobacillus acetotolerans. Next base: position 1,587 of record NZ_AYZC01000079.1, on the reverse strand, counting down.
CGTATCTGCTTTAAAAGTTGCGTCGATCTGCGTTTTTTCTAAGCAGTCTACCCGGTTAAGCAGAGCCTTAAAGATTGAAGCCCCACCTACTGCACAAACTTTTTCATCTTTATGCTGATCAAGCCAATCATTTAACTTATCAAGTGAAGGTAAAACTAGGACTTGTTTATTATCAGCATATTTTTTTGCTAGGTCTTCGTTTCTACTTAAAACAATATGCTTGCGACCTGGTAAAACTTTGGGGAAGCTCGCAAATGTTCTTCGCCCCATGATCATTGGGTGCCCCATCGTCTCTTTTTTATAATGTTTCATATCAGCTGGCAAATGCCAAGGCAAATGACCATTAATGCCAATTTGGTGCTTTTGGTCTTCGGCCCATACATAAGTTATCATACTCTATCCCGTCCATTCTTTAAACGGCTACTGGAGCCTTAATTGTACCGTGATGTTTATAGCCAATCAATTTAATATCACGCATTTCGAAATCATCAATGTGTTTCTTATCTGGATTAAGCCACAATTGCGGTGAATCATATGGCTTACGGCTAAGCAGTTCTTTTACCTGATCAAAGTGGTTATCATAAATATGTGCATCACCTAAAGTATGAACAAATTCGCCCACTTGTAGATCTGTTTCGCGTGCAATCATATGCAACAACAAGGAATAACTGACAATATTAAAAGGCACGCCTAAGAACATATCACCAGAACGCTGGTAAAGTTGCAGACTCAACTTGCCATCAACTACGTAGAACTGGAACAATACATGGCATGGTGGAAGTGCACTATTAGGCACATCTTCTGGGTTCCATGCGGTAACAATCATTCTACGTGAATCTGGAGTAGTTTTAATCTTCTTAATTACATTTGCAATCTGATCGATATGACCACCGTCACGCTTCTTCCAGTGCCGCCACTGTGCACCGTAAACATCACCTAAACTGCCATATTTCTTAGCAAAGTCCGCATCATCAAGAATTCGTTGGTCAAACTTTTTCATTTCTTCACGGTAAACTTTATTAAATTCTGGATCCGACTGGCTACGCAAACCAAAGTTGGTCATATCTGGACCATGATATTCATCACTATTTACCCAATTTTCAAAAGCCCACTCATCCCAAATATGGTTTTTATGTTGAAGCAAAAAGCGAATATTAGTATCTCCTCGCAGAAACCAAAGAAGTTCACTTTTAATCAAACCAAATGGTACTCGTTTAGTAGTTAAAATGGGAAAGCCCTTTGAAAGGTCAAAACGCATTTGTGCACCAAAAAGACTGCGTGTACCTGTTCCGGTACGATCATCTTTATTGTGACCAGTTGTCATTATCTTATTTAAAAGATCTAAATATGGTTGTTCTAGAATTGCCATCTTTTTCATTCCTTTTCTGTTCAATCATTAATTAGAGTACCACAATATGTATACATACGGTAATTTTGAATGCCATATTTTGTGGGAATAACACTATTAAATCAAAGGAAAATATACTTTTAAATAAATACTGTACTAAAAAAATAATCGCACATCTTTTGTTCAATGTCATTAAGTTAAGACATTGACGAAAGTTTAGCTTTATGAACCGAATCATT
>NZ_AYZC01000078.1 GCF_001436775.1 Lactobacillus acetotolerans DSM 20749 = JCM 3825 | reverse complement strand
TTGCTTAAATTTATCTCTTTAATGGTATAATTAAATTTGCTAAAATTTGATATGTATCAAGGAGCTAAGTTAATATTAATGGTTAAAGAATATCATACTTCTTCAAGTGTTTCAGTTTTGATCTATCACCTAGTTTGGGCAACCAAATATCGCAATCAAGCTTTAACATCTGAAATTAGAGAAATGCTTGATCAAAAGATTAGAAAAATTTGTGCTGAAAACTCTTGTCAAGTTGAGGCGCTGACTATCATGCCCAATCATGTGCATTTAGAGGTGGTTATGCCACCTTGGATATCAGTTACCGTTTTAATTAAGAAGCTTAAAGGCACCACTGCAAGATGGCTTTTTAAGCAGAAGCCTGAATTAAGGCGGTCCTTTTACCATCACCATTTGTGGTCGCCATCATATTTTGCCAGAACAGTAGGCAATTGCTCAGAAGAAACTATTAAGCATTATGTGGAAACTCAATGGGAAAGACCATTTAGATGATACGCATTAAATATTGAAAGGAGATGAGATTTATGGCTTTTAAGACTAAGCTTGCCGAACATGAAATTCAACTGGGCACCAGACAATATCGCATTTACCCAGAAGGTGAACAAATAGCTTGGATTTGGCAGTTGTTTGGCGCTAATCGTTTTGTCTGGAATCAATTTATAGCTACCTTTGAGGCACGCTATGAAGCCAATCCTGAATTAAAATTTCCAAAAATTAGCGTCTTGAAGAGCTGGCTTCCCCTGATGCGCAAGGAGCATGAATGGCTAAAAAGAGTTAACAGCACGTCTTTGCAATTTACGGTTGAACGCTTTAGCGATGCCATGTGGGCTTTTCTAACTAAAAAACAAATTAAGCAAGGCAAGCCCAGATTTAAAAGCCGTAAGTATTATTCTCAAACTGCCACGATTAAAAATGTTAAATATCAGACCAAGACTGGTGCTCAAGCTCAGATTGCAGTGCTTAGTCCGCACCACTTAAGAATTGGCAAGAAGAACGGCATTACGCTGAGAACCAGCTCTTTGAATAATCTGAGAAATGTCCGCATTCAAAAAGCTGTCATTTCCTATCGGCAAGATTTAGACCGCTATTATATCAGCTTTTCTGTTGTGAAAGATAAACGACAGCTAGCTCAATATCAGGTGAAGTCTAAGAAAACTGGCAAATCAGTGGGGATTGACGTTGGCCTGGGCAAAGAATGGCTGGTAACCAGTGATGGCAAACGTTTTGGCGTGCCTGCTACCTTCAAGCTGGGAAAAGCAATGCTTAAGCGCCAAAGCCACTGCGACCGCAATCGGACCGCGATTGAAAAGCGGGTAGCTCGGTTCAACCAAAGCCACAAAGAAGCCAAGATAGACAAGTACGACTATGCCAACTGGCAAAAGCTGAGAAAGACCAAAAGCAAGTACCAGCTTAAGATCAGAAACATTAGATACGACTACCTGCAGAAAGTAACGACTGAGCTGGTTAAGAGCTATGACGTGATTGTCATTGAAGATTTGAAAATCAAGAATCTGCTCGGCAATCATAAGCTGGCTCACAATATCGCTAATGCTTCTTGGGGCATGTTCAGAAGACTGCTGGTTTACAAATGCGAGTGGTACGGCAAGAAGCTGATTGTGGTGAAACCGCAGTATACTAGCCGGATCTGTTCAGAATGTGGGAAAAAGAATCCAAGATTCGCCCATATGAAGACCAGGGACTGGCTAGCTATCAGAGAATGGGATTGTCCATACTGCCATGCGCATCACGATCGAGACGTAAATGCCTCCAAGAATATCTTGGCTAGAGCAGTTAGCTTAGGAAGCAAAATAAGTAAAATACAGGCTGGGGCCCAGCCTTGCTAAAATAGGCCGACCGCCATGCTCTTGTGGGATTAGAAAGCCACTAAGCTCAAGAAAACTTGAGTGGACATTTTTGAATGAAGAGGACAAGTCAGGCTGTTCGCAGAAAAACTCTAAACAAAGAGACCACCCATCTATTTGATGGGTGGTAGGTCAT
>NZ_AYZC01000077.1 GCF_001436775.1 Lactobacillus acetotolerans DSM 20749 = JCM 3825 | reverse complement strand
TCACCCATGTCAGTGACTTGGCTGGTATCAAAGCTAGACAAATCCAAACTCGTTAAACCACTGTCACCATCAAACATATTACTCATATTAGTGACTTGACTAGTATTAAAGCTCTCTAAACCAGTTAAATTGATTAAGTTATAATCCCCATAAAACATATCACCCATGTCAGTGACTTGGCTGGTATCAAAGCTAGACAAATCCAAACTCGTTAAAGCACTATCATCATTAAACATAAGGTTCATGTCTGTTACTTTACTGGTATCAAAGTTGTGTAAGCCAATTATATTTGTTAAGGCCGTATCGTTTCCAAACATATTACCCATATTAGTGACATTACTAGTGTCAAAGTTAGAGACATCTAAACTAGTTAAGTCACTGACACTCGCAAACATCTCATTCATATTAGTAACGTTACTGGTATCAAAGTTAGAGACATCCAAGCTTGTTAAACTTGAATCCTCATAAAACATATCACTCATATTAGTAACATTTTTAGTATCTAGGTTGGAGACATCTAAACTCGTTAAGCTACTGTCACCTGAAAACATATTGCTCATATCAGTAACTTTACTGGTATCAAAGTTGGACAAATCTAAACTTGTTAAACTACTGTCACCACCAAACATATAGACCATCTTAGTAACTTTACCAGTATTAAAATGAGATACATCCAAACTCGTTAAATTATCGTCATTTTCAAACATCTGACTCATATTAGTAACATTACTAGTATCAAAGTTAGAGACATCCAAGCTTGTTAAGCGTAAGAATGAAAACATCCCAGACATGTTCGTAATGTTACTAGTATCTAAATTACTTAACCCAGTAATATCTTGTAAGGTCGTCATTGGCTCACGATAATATGGCGAAAACAAATTTGAAGCATTTCCATCTGCTACAGTAACTCGCCCAGTAATTTTGATATGCTTAACTTGAGCATTATCTGGAAGAAGAGATGGATCTTTTAACCAATTATTATCAATTTCACCCGCTGAAATAGTAACTGTCTGGGTACCTGCATCATAAGAAATATTACTGTTAACTGAACCTAACCGAAGCATAATATTATGTGCTGCTTGCGCTAATTCACTAGTAGTTATTACAGCATTTGTAGAATTTGTATTTGCAGTGGTAATAATATTTGAAGTTACGGCATTCAAAGCCATCAGATTAGTACTAATATTAGTTGGAGCTTTATTTTTATTATTTTGATCAACATCTAAAGCAGCTGAATTAACTGCTATTTGCATAGCATTATATTTACTAATTAATTCTTTACCAGTTTGCATAGCTGCTCGCAATTGTGCTTGCTTTTCAGCTGTCATCTTACTGAAAGCAGCTGAATTTATATAAGCAGTACCCTGAGTAATTGCAGTCTGTAAACTAGCAGCAGCTTTATTCACAGCAGTTTGCTCATCAGACATAGGTGTAGTGGTTATACTTGGGGCTAGCGTTTTACCAACCGCATTAGCTTGATCTCTATTAGCGGTATTTATATTTTGTGCCGATGTGTCACTACTACTATTATTTGGCGTAGCAGTAAAGAACAATGATAGACCAGAAAAAGTATCTAAATTTGACTTAAATGTTTGCTTATTAGTATTACTTGTTTGTTGATTATTGTCTTCAGTAGAAGCAGTTTGCTCATTAGTAACAGAAACATCAGTATTTATTTTAGAAGTATTTTCTCTACTTTCTTGAACAGGATTCTCTTGTTTAACTACTTGTTCACTATTGCTCTTATTGGCTGTATCCTGGATACTTTTATATTCGTAGATTCATTTCCTGCCAAGAATAAACTTAAACCTTGAAAAGTCTTTAAGTTAGGCTTTTTATTAGAATCAGAAATAGCACCCGTGTCTTTCACACTGGTGCTATTATTTGTTTTACTATTTTGTTTAGTGGCAGTATTAGCTGTCTGATTATTTGAGGATGTAGTTGTCTTGCTTACAGCCTCAGTTGATGGAGAGTGTAATACCCCCCCCCCCTACAGTTTTAGGGGTTTGGTCCTTATTTACTATTTCTTGTCTATCTTTTTCTACTGGGTTAACTGTGTCAGCCTTAACTGATTGCGCAGTTATCCCTAGAAAACTAAATCCTAACAGCACAGAAGCGGCACCGATGGCTAATTTACGAATAGAAAAGCGATCCTTTTTGGATTACATTTCCATCTTTCTTAATCGTTCTTT
>NZ_AYZC01000076.1 GCF_001436775.1 Lactobacillus acetotolerans DSM 20749 = JCM 3825 | reverse complement strand
GGAAAGCCAGGTATCATACACTAAGAGCATGGTATCTGGCTTTCAAGTTTCAGTTATAAAGTGAATATTATTTATACTACTCAAAAAGCATTATCTGTTTAAAACACAGGTAATGCTTTTTACTTATTAGAAATTAAGTTTTATAAATAATTATACTTTTAACTCACAGGAGTAAATTCAATTGTTATTTTTTGATTAGTTGCTTGCGCTATTTCACTTAATAATTTTGTAGAGGTATTCATTGAACCATTTTCAATTCGTGCAATAGTTGATTGGGGTTTATGAACTAAATTAGCAAATTCTCTTTGGGTTAAGCCTAGTTTATCACGTAAATCACGTATCTTAACAGCTACTTCTAGATTAATATTATCTTGTTGAACTGCTTGTGCAAACTCTGGATCTTTACGGCTACGTTTAGCAGCGTATTCATCAATTTTACTCATGATAATTTTTCTCTCTTTATAATTGCATGATAATAAACAAACTATTAGAATGCAAAAAATATAAGTTTTATAAAGCAAATTATATATATGCGTATATACGATTTTTGACTAGTCCCAATTATTCGTTGTATAATTCTATATTGTGTTTACCTAAGTATAGGGGGATTTTTTAATTAATGAGTAAACGAAATATAGATACAGCTTTCTTTGGTCAGCCTAAAGGCTTATCCACATTGTTCTTCACAGAAATGTGGGAGCGTTTTAGTTATTACGGAATGCGTGCCATTCTTTTATTCTACATGTATTACGCAGTAACTAAAGGTGGATTGGGCATGAACCAAGTTACCGCTGCGTCAGTTATGTCGATTTATGGCTCACTTGTCTATTTGTCAAACATTGTCGGTGGTTGGCTGTCTGATCGTCTGTGGGGATCCAGAAAAACAGTCTTTATCGGTGGTGTATTGATCATGATAGGGCATATTGTTCTGTCGCTTCCGATGGGCTTAGTTGCCTTATATGTTTCAATTGCCTTAATTGTTGCTGGTACTGGATTATTAAAACCCAACGTTTCTGATATGGTTGGTGGCCTTTATTCTGCTAACGATCGGCGCCGGGATGCCGGTTTCAGTATGTTTGTTTTTGGGATCAATCTAGGCTCTGCAATTGCACCGTGGGCTGTCCCATGGGCTGCTAACGGTTTTGGATTGCACCTCTTCGGTAATGAAATGAACTTTCATGCTGGCTTTTCGTTAGCTGCTATTGGTATGTTTTTTGGCTTAGTTCAGTATTATATTGGTGGGAAAAAATATCTTTCAGATGATAGCCTTATGCCGACTAATCCAATCGACCATAAAGGGTTGGTTAAAGTTGGTAAAAAGACAATTATTGGTTTAGTAGTAGTTGCCATTCTTTTAGGTATTTTAGCTATAATGGGACAATTAAATATTAATAATATTATTGGATTGATTACAATTGTTGCCATTCTCTTACCAATTTGCTGTTTCTGGACAATGCTTCGCAGTCCTAAAGTGACTAAGATTGAACATTCGCGTGTGCTTGCTTATATTCCTTTGTTTATTGCAGCTGCAATTTTCTGGGGAATTGAGGAATCTGGTTCAGTTGTTTTAGCATTATTTGCTCAAGATAGAACTATTTTACATATTGGCGGCTGGCACTTCGCTGCAGCTAATTTCCAAACATTAAATCCATTATTTATTATGATTTTAACTCCATTCTTTGTTCGACTATGGGAACACTGGAAGAGACAGCCAAGTGCACCCGGAAAATTTGCTTGGGGCCTTGTCTTTGCTGGCCTTTCTTATGTTTGGATGGCTATACCAGGGACTTTATATGGTACAAGCGGCCGTGTTAGTCCATTCTGGTTAGTAGGTTCATGGTTTATCGTAGAAATTGCTGAAATGCTAATTTCACCGATCGGTTTATCAGTTACGACTAAATTAGCACCGAATGTTTATCGTTCAGAGATGATGAGTATGTGGTTCTTGGCAGATGCTGCTGGTCAAGCTATAAACTCACAGATCGTTAAATATTACTCTGCTTCAACAGAAATACCATACTTCTTGGTTATTGGTGGCGTAAGTATCCTATTTGGGATCTTAATGTTCTTCCTGGTAAAGAGAATTAATGTATTAATGGACGGCGTTCACTAATATTAAAACAAATGAAAAATGCTCAAAATTCATATCTGAATTCTGGGCATTTTTTTGATACAAGGAGAAAAAATTATAGGTTATGCAGCAAGAGGGAAGCCACTAACTAAAAAATTTATTAGATATTTTTTCAGCTTTTTTAGAAAGAATAAACTGCTTTTAATGTTGTATTTAATGTTTCATGTTTATTCTTAAATTAAAAAAGGGGCTACCCTGAAACTCTTGCTTCAGATACTATTTTATTTGTATTAGTATCGAATTATTTTCTTCTGAGGAATAATTTTATGATTACTCTTAAAATAGCACCTTAATGATGGTATCACTTTAATACTGTTTTACGTGTGGTGCTAGTTAAATAAATTATTTATAAAAAAAGCCCAACAAAGTTAGAC
>NZ_AYZC01000075.1 GCF_001436775.1 Lactobacillus acetotolerans DSM 20749 = JCM 3825 | reverse complement strand
GACCTTTTTGTTTAAGTTCTATTTGTGTTGCACTTCAATTTTAAATCAGGGTTTTTATTTAATTTCAAGTTTTACCGATAATTATATTGATTTATGTACTATTTGCTAATTTTCAACGATGTAATGATATACGTCGACAGATTGAATTAATCCTATTAGTCTTAATAGCCAACAGAAAAAGATTTGCTTTTTATAAATAGTGCAAAAAATGACAAAAATATTATTTGTGCTACTAACATAAATCTGATTAATGTCCAGTATAGAATAATATGAGCTTACACTATATAATGTATATTGCATGCAAATAAATGCTATATATAGTGAATACCATGTCGTCTTATAAATTAATAAGTAATTAGGAGAAAAATGAAATGAGAGAATATTTGTATATAGATGATGTTGAAGTTAATTCACTTTTAGCGCAGGAAAATAAAGGTATAACAACAAGCAAGACAATTACGGAATCAAATTCGACTAGCTCAAATCATTCTACAACTGTAGGCGGAGAAGCTAAAGGCGGTGGAGAAGGAAGGATACCTTTTTTGGCTAAAGCGCAAGGAGAATTAGCAATACATTATGATTCAACAAATGCCGGAGATATTGAGAATACAGATCAGACTGCAGTTGACACAGTGTTAAACGACTATATTGTTACTTTGCTAGAAAAGGGCCTTAAAAACAAGATAAAAAATGGATATAGAAATGTAGATATTGGTGATATTGTAAATATTGCAGAGGCACCACATTTATATGACTTTGAAACAATGTATAATTCAACTGATCATGATTTATTAAAGAAAGTTATGCAATTCAGTGTAAAAGATGATATAGATAAGGTAAAAGAAAAGTATAATAATGCTATTTCCAAAAATTCATCTTTGAAATCAAGGCTTAAGCAGAAACAAAAGCAAGAAATTAAGGAAATTGAATCTGAAAATAATAAGAGCCTAGAAGGGTTAGATTCTATTAATTTATTAGGTGAATATGGTAAAAAAATTTTCCCGAATACAATCATTTTAGCCAGTAATCGATATATAGCATACGCAAAAACTAAAGATTTTAGAATGAATACTACACAGCTAAATAGTATTGCAAATAGTCCTAGAAAAATGCATGTTTTGGGTATTGTAGAAAATAAATTAGAGACAAATCCAATGGATACAGAGATAAATGATATAAGTGACATTAGCAAATTGGGGTCTTCATTTACGACTGCATTATTGTTTAATTTTGCCATTGCTAAAGTCGGAATGTTAGTACTTAAGCCATTAGTTATATATTACGAAATTTAACCTTTAGATAAATACTATTCTTGTATTAAATATAGATTCCTTTAAAGAAGGGATTCGCTAAAGCAAATATCGCTGATTCATACTGAGAAGATCCCAATAATTTATCGTTCATGAAGCATGCTAATGCATACGTAGCACAGCTCATTGCTCTTTATCAATTAGCTTTGGCCGAATATATCAAGGCTAATAAGGATACTCTTGATGAAATACAAGCGAAAATGAAAGATACGGTATTACGTAACGCGATTGTGTGGAGTAATACTTCGCCTCAAGATGTACCAAATGCTAAGAAGCAGAATAACTTCACGCTGCATCCCATAGTAACGCTGCCAAATGTGTAGGACGCTGGAGGCGGGAATTGTGTATAATAAGATATAAGGAATCAGCGCTAATGACGTTGGTCAACAAGGCTTCGTGCTAAGTTGATTCAGGTTTTAAGCATCATGCACTTATGTGTGTGATGCTTTTCTCGTTTTTAGAGGATGTTGTTGATGAAATATAAGCGGAAGTGAAAAGTATGGTATTACGCAACGCTGCGGCCATGAACCGTATAATGTTTATTGGTATAATTTATATGTTTGTTAAGTTGTAGTTGGCTCTGGCAATCTCCCTGGTTGAGGTTGGTGCAACTCACGATGAAGTTAAGGTGGTTGATGACCAAATCGGTACGCCAACTTATACCTTTGACTTGGCTCGCTTATTAGTTGATATGATTGAAACTGATAAGTACGGCTACTACCACGCAACTAACAGTGAATTGCCTGCAGCTGAAGGCGATCATGATGCTAATGGCACCAAGACTGGTTATATTTCTTGGTATGATTTTACTAAGGAAATTTACCGTCAAGCTGACTACGACACAAAGGTAACTCCAGTAACAACTGCAGAATATGGTTTATCTAAAGCTGTTCGTCCATTTAACTCACGTTTGGACAAGAGCAAGCTTGTGGATAATGGCTTCAAGCCATTGCCATTGTGGACAGATGCAGTTCACCGTTACTTGGAAATCTTGAAGAAGCAAGGTTTCTTTGATGAATTGAATAAGTAGAAATTAAATGATTTAGAAGGCAGCTTTAAGCTTTGGGGCTTAGAGTTGCTTTTTTTATTGTAGTAAAAATTTATAGCGTATATTAAGTTAACTAAAGTGTCTTTTTGTTAAATTGTAAAGGTGAGACTGTAAAATAGTTTGTGTAAGGATGAATTATTCCCTAATTTAATTTCCTAAAACATTAGAAAAAGGAGTTCCTTTCTCGTATGATTGGTTTG
>NZ_AYZC01000074.1 GCF_001436775.1 Lactobacillus acetotolerans DSM 20749 = JCM 3825 | reverse complement strand
TCATATAAAAAGACCTCCTGGATTAGACTCTTCGTCTAGTTCAGGGGGTTAACTTCAAAAGCTTCCCATGAGGGAAGCTTTTTTCATACAATTTATTTATTTTCGAGCTAATACAATTCGCTCATAAAGTTTAACAGTTAAAACATAATAGAAGAAATACAGAATAATAAAAATGGTAAATGGAATCCAAAGTCCAGCATAAGGATGAGGGAGTAGTAGTTTAAACATCCTTAATCCAAACAAAACATCAACTATTCCAAGAATTCCAGGAAGTACAAACAAAGTACCAATTTCACTAGAAATTGAATGCCGCAAAACTTTTTCACGGGCACCAATCTTATAGAGCATTTGATAGCGCATCTTATCACTAGCTGCCCCACTTAAGACCTTAAACATCAAAGTTGAAGCTAACATAGTCAAGAAAGCGAGTCCTAAGAAGAAGCCCATGAATTCAAAACCACTGGTTAGACCTAACATGGTTTGATAAGCAAGTGGTTTAGTTCCAGAAAGTGTATCTGTTAAACTTGGATTTTCCTGCATTTGCTTTTTTTCAATTTTAAGTAAAACAGGATAATCTTTATCAAAATTATTCACACTTAAAAAAGTAACAAATTTCGATTGTCCTTTAATATTTTTAGCTTCTTTTGTAGGAAGTAAATGGATCTTCTTAGGGATCCCATTTGGCACTAATTCTCCAAAAGAACTATTGGCATGAGTACCTGGATTGCTTATTTGACCAGTATTCAAAGTTTCATTTTTGTAAGTAGGAAGGTTATTCTTTAGTTCAAAGCGAACATTTTTAACAGGATTCTTTTTGAACTCAGCTTTATCAAAGTAAAGATCATGACTGGTTTCTTTATAATGATATGTATGCTTAGTCTTAATTGATAGTTTATCCACATTTTTTTGAACGTTAGAAGAATTACTTACTACTTCAGCATCATAATAAATGCTACCTTTTACCTGATCTTTTATAGTATTAAAGTTTAGACCAACGGTAATGGCTCCCAAAGCCAAAGCAAAGAGAAGTGAAATAACGGTTAAGATTCTCGTATAATCACGTAAGCGAAATTTTAATTGACCTAATGTGAAAATACGAATGCCATGATAGGCAAAGCCCTTATTTTTCAACAATACGTCAATGATCGCCGTAAAGAAGGCATCAAAGGTAAAGTACGAACCTAAAACAATCGTGACCAAGGCTACCGGAATAACAATAAAGACATTCTTCCAGCCCATAACATAGTAGCCAGCTGCCAATAACAAAATACCAAGAACAGCTTCAACACTACGCCAAACAGGATGATTGCTAATCTTAATTGGCTTTTGACTTTCATGTAAAAGGTCAATCACCTTACTATGCACAAGTTTATGAACATTTCTAAGTGCTGCAAGGAAGAAAATAAGTATAAAGAAAACTAATGTCCATGTAATCGCATTAGGCAGAATCACTTGAAAATGCGTAATCGCTAAACCAAGATTATGGATTAATAACTTGGCCACTAATGCGGTCAAACCAAAACCAATGATAATTCCTAAAATAGTTGCTAAGACACCAGTAATCAAGGTTTCACAGAAGATTAATAATCCAATTCGTGAACTTTTAGCACCCAGCATCATAAACATGCCATAATCGTGTTGCCGCATACTAAGCAAGAACGAATTAGCATAGATTAAATAAACTAAGGTAATGATTGCAAGAAGTACAATTCCAAAGCCAAAAATAAAACTAAGGTAACTAGAAGGCGCATTGACGTCTTTACTCATAAATGAAGGATTAATTGCCAAGCTTAAAAACATGTAAAAAATCATGCTAGCTACAACTAATCCAGAAAATAGAACTCTGTAGTCTTTAAGCCGGCTCTTAATTCCGGTAAAAGATAATTTCCAAATCATGTTTTTCTCCTATTCTTCAGTACCCAAATGTTCAATCAAAGTATGGTAGAACTCCGTTCGAGTTTTATCATTCTTTTTGACTTGTTCACCAATTTTCCCATCCTTAATGAAAAGGATTCTGTTAGCAAAACTTGCAGAAAATGGATCGTGGGTAACCATCAAAGTGGTAACACCATCGTTTTTATTTAAGTCTTCCATCGTATCTAGTAGTTCACGAGCACTCTTAGAATCTAATGCACCTGTCGGTTCATCTGCCAACAAAATTGCTGGCTCATGCACAAGTGCACGCGCAGAAGCTACCCTCTGTTTTTGCCCACCAGATATTTCTGCAGGATATTTATCCAAAATTTCTTTAATACCTAATCTAGTAGCAATCTTATCCACAAGTGGATCAACCCGATTAGAAGAAATTCCCCGCAAAGTGAGGGGCAAGGCAATATTTTCCCTATCAGTTAAATTCTCCAACAAGTTAAAATCTTGAAAGATAAAACCAATTTGTTTACTCCGAAAATCGGCCATCTGATTGGCATTTAAGGTACTAATATCGTCATTATTAATAAAAACATGACCAGTAGTTGGTGTATCCAAGGTTGATAAAATATTTAAAAGGGTCGTTTTACCAGAACCAGATGCACCCATAATGGCTACAAATTCTCCGGAATCCACTGAGAAGTTAATTCCTTTGAGGGCCTGATAGCGTTTTTCACCTTTCTTACCATATGTTTTTGTGACTTGGTCTACATTAAGAATCTTAGTCATATCTTTTCCTCTTTCCGTAATTTTCATTCTTCTGTATTAACTAATTAATACACTAATATTACTCTATTTTTTTGTCAATTATTTTTATGAAAAAAAGACAAATCTTCCCATATCTTAACAATGTCATTAAGTTAAGACATTGACGAAAGTTTAGCTTTATGAACCGAATCATTT
>NZ_AYZC01000073.1 GCF_001436775.1 Lactobacillus acetotolerans DSM 20749 = JCM 3825 | reverse complement strand
ATGATTCGGTTCATAAAGCTAAACTTTCGTCAATGTCTTAACTTAATGACATTGCCTAGAAAACCAACTTTTTTTCTTCTTTTCTTCACCATAGCCGTAACCGTAGCCATATCCATAGCCGTAACCATATCCATAACCGTAGCTGGCATTATCAGGACTAATATCGTTCATAATGAAGCCTAATACCTTGGCCTTAGAGAAGTTAAGTATTTCAACAGCACGTTTAATAGCAGCCTTTTGTGTTTTACCTTGACGTACTACTAAGATAATACCGTCTAAGCGACGAGCTAATTCTTGCGTATCAGATACTTCAAGCACTGGTGCCAAGTCGATGATTACCATGTCATAGTGATCTTCAACTAAGCTGATGAAGTTTTGCATTCTCTTAGAACCAATCAATTCTGATGGGTTAGGTGGTGTAGGACCAGCAGGTAAGATTGCTAAGTCAGCAATCCCACTGTCTTGGACAACTTCATCTAAGTCTACTTCCTTAGCAGTAGAAGAGATAACTGTACTTAATCCTACATGATTGCTTAAGTTAAATGTTCTGTGAACAGTAGGACGACGTAAGTCGGCATCAATCAACAATACCTTACGGCCCGCTTGAGCATAGGTTACTGCCACGTTTGCAGCAACGGTTGACTTACCCTCACCGATGCTAGCAGAAGTAAAGGCAACAGATTTGATATCATGGTCAACTGCCATGAAGTTAATGTTGGTACGAATGGTACGGAACTGTTCAGTTACTGGACTCTTAGGATCTGCAACTGTAATTAACTTAGCACCGTTTTTAATGGTTTCATCTGTACCACGTTTTTTCTTAAAAAGTGACATCAGTTACCTCCTATACTCTGCGTCTCTTGCGTTGTTCACGCTTAGCAGCTGGCTTATTATTCTTCTTAATCAACTTAAATGATGAAGATACGCGGAAGTGCGATACATGTCCTAAGTTAGTTAAGCCTAAATCTTGAGTTAAGTAAGTATCATCACGAACAGTGGTATTAGTCATTTCACGAATTAAGATCACTGCAAAGGTTAATACTAAGCCAATAACAAATCCTGCCAAAGTAAACATCTTAACGTTAGGTGATGATTGAACACCATTAGTAGCTGGTGCAACAATCGTAACGTTATCGATGTTCATGATATTAGGAATCTGATCTCTGAATGATCTTGCAACCGCGTTAGCTTCAGCCTTAGCCTTTTCAGGAGTATCAGCCTTAGCAGAAACTGAGAATACCTGTGATTGTTGTTGCGTAGCAACTGAAACGCTCTTAGCTAAGAGTGCAGCTGAAACGCTATATGCCTTACTGTCACGTTCAATGACTGCTGGTTGAGCCTTTCTCACCAAGACTTTTCTACCATTATCAGTAGTTTTGTACTTAGCTGGCTTAGCCTTCTTAACCACTCTAACGGGGTTAGTCAAACGATCAGAAGCATCCTTCAAGATTACATGACTAGTTACAATATCTTTATAGGTATTAACTAACTGCATGTTAGCTTGTTGGGTTATATATGCTGTATTAGGATCATTCTTATTGGATTTTTGGTTAACTAAGATTTGTGCACTAGCAGTATACTTTGGTGAAATGACAAAATTAGCAATTCCCCAGCCTACTAATGCAAGTCCAATACTCCAAAGAATCAATGCCCAGATATGTCTGCGGCAAAGTTGAAGCAATTGAGTGAGATCAATTGTATTTTCAGATTGTTTTTGTTCTTGTTCCATCTATCTTTCCTTATTATTGATTCATGACGTAACTCGACTTATTAGCAGCTACCTTAGTCTTTGGCAATTCGAGAGCATCCCTAATCTTATCAGATACTCTTTGTCTTTCTTCCTTACTTACGACTTCGATTTCCATCAAGCCAAACTTAGGATTCATAGTTTGCTTACTTACACCTTGAGCATGGTCTTGGCTCAAGTTATCAGCAGCCTTGCGGTAATCCATACCAATCTTGTACATTTGGTTCATGGTCAAGTCAGTCTGCATTTCATCAGAAATTGAATTCAAGAACTTAGAATTCAACAATGTTGTTGGTGAAACAGACTTCTTAAGAAGCGCCATAATTACGCGGCGATCACGATCTTGACGACCGTAGTCTTGACGTGGATCTCCGTGACGAAGTTGAGCAAAGGCCAATGCCTTTTTACCATTCATATGATAAGTCTTGCCTTCTTCGAAGTGGTAGCCCATATTATTGAATGTAAGTGGTGAAGTTACATCTATACCACCGACTTGATCGATGGCCTTCTCAAGGCCACCCATGTTGATCATAATGTAACCGTCAATTGGCACACTGTAATATTTATCAAGAGTTTTAACAGTTTCTGCAACTCCGCCTAAAGTGTAAGCTGAGTTCATCTTCGTTACCCCATATTCTGGGTAATCTGGGAAGATTGCGTTAGAGTCACGTGGAATAGATACAATGGTAGTCGTATTCTTCTTAGGGTTGATGGACATCATCATCATGGTATCCGTCCGGCCCTTCCAGTGACGACCCATCGCACCAGTATCGATCCCCAATAACAAGATGTTAATTGGTTTCTTTTCATTTAACAAATTATCAAGAGTCCGACCCTTGTTGCTCTTCGTATTCTTAGCAACGGGGGTGTACATGTTTTGCGTTGTACTACGCAGGTTCTTGTAAACCATGCCGCAAACAAAAAGACCAATGACCACGACAATTCCTAGCACAATCCAAAAACCACGCCAAAATTTTCTGTGATGATAACGATGGTGATGGTGATGTCGACGCATCGGCTTTTTATCTTGTTGATTCTTTTCTACCATATTAATCCCCTCAATATATTATAGACCTTTACATTACGTGTGGTGCTAGTTAAATAAATTATTTATAAAAAAGCCCAACAAAGTTAGACTT
>NZ_AYZC01000072.1 GCF_001436775.1 Lactobacillus acetotolerans DSM 20749 = JCM 3825 | reverse complement strand
AGTAACAGTATCACCGTAGTGACCATTATCACCTAAGACATAATCAGTCAAACCAGGCACTGGTTTAGTTGTGCCATCCATGTAGTGCACAACTTTAACTGTATCGCCCGCACCTACTGATTCACCAGCGACATAAATTATAACTGTTTGCGAATCTCCAGAGTAAGTAACACTAGTTGGTTGCGTATAATCACTTGGTACCTCAGTACCGCTAGCGTATCTAAAGCCATTGGGTTTAGTCGTCGTAAAGTAAGAACTACCTGCACCTATTTGTAAGGTATCACCGGTGTGGTGGCCTTGCGGTACATCACTCTTAATGATAGTGCCATTCTTAGTCGTAAAGTTAATAGTAACGTTAGCTACTGCATTAGCAGTGTAGTAAAAGATTACTTGGTGTGGTGTATCTTGGGTAAGTTCCAGCGTGACACTATCCTTAGGCACAATCGTGTAACCAACTACTGTTTGCTTAGCATCACTGTCTTTGACAGTAATTTCATCACCATAATTGCCACCTATCCAATAGGAACCCTTGAGCTCAGAATCATCGCTTTGCAAACGGTGCAAAACATGAATGGCATCGGTGTTTGTTCCATCATCCGGTACGTTATCTCCAGCTACATAGACCGTTACTGTATCAGCTTGATCTGTGTATTTAACACTGCCATCATTCTTAGGCTGGGCCTTACCATTTAGTTCAGCAGCTGTTTTGGCATAGTGATAACTTGCTGGGATACTTGATACAATAAAACTATTACCATCAGTCGGATCGAAGGTCTCATTCATATAACCTTGTGGTGCTTTAACTTTATCACCGACTACTTTGCCTGTCTTGGCATTGACAAACTGAACACTCAGCTTATCTTCTGCATCAGCCTGGTAATAGAAGATGATCGTCTGCTTAGTCTGATATTTAAGTTCCCGCTCTTGTTCCGCTGGATTGGTTAAGGTATAACCAGCTGGAGCTTTTTGCTTTTCATCTGTGCCACTGGCAGTAACCGTATCGCCATAATGACCGCCTAACCAGTAATCACTAACCTTTATCCCTGGAACTGTATCTTCAGTATGGGTACCATCTTGGCTTTCCAGGTAGTGTAGTACATGGACTGCATCTTTATTAGTACCGTCATCTGGTACATTATCTCCAGCTACATAGACCGTTACTGTATAATCTTGATCCGTGTATTTGACACTGCCGTCATTCTTAGGCTGGGTCTTACCGTTCAATTCATCCGCTGTTTTGGCATAATGATAGCCATCCGGTATTTTGCTTGTAATAAAACTATTACTATCAGTTGGATCAAATGGTTTATTCATATAACCGTCTGGTGCCTTTATTGCTTGGCCAACATCTTTGCCTGTTCTGGCATTTACATATTGAACGCTCAAATGAGCTTCTTTATCGGCTTTATAGTAAAAGATGAACTCTGACTGCTTAGTAGCACCCTTAACTAACTCGTAGCTTTGTTTCTTTGGATTAACTATGGTGTAACCAGTTGGTGCCTTTTGCTTTTCATCTGTACCACTGGCAGTGACGGTATCACCATAATGACCACCTAACCAGTAATCACTTACTTTTATATTTGGAACTACATCAGTCGTCAGTTTATTGTCTTGACTTTCTAGATAGTGAAAGACGTGAACTGCATCTTTATTGGTACCATCATCTGGTACATTATCTCCAGCTACATAGACCGTGACCGTATCATCTTTATCTGTGTATTTGATACTACCGTCATTCTTCGGCTGGGTCTTGCCATTCAGTTCATCACTAGTCTTAGCATAATGGTAACCATCTGGAACATTTGATGTGATAAAGCTATTGTCATCAGTTGGATCAAATGGCTTGTTCATATAACCATCCGGTGCCTTTATTGCTTTACCAACATCTTTACCAGTTCTAGCGTTCACATATTGAACACTCAAATTAGCTTCTTTATCAGCTTTATAGTAGAAGACAAACTCTGGCTGCTTAGTTGCATTCTTAACTAACTCATAGCTTTGCTTCTTTGGGTTAACTATGGTGTAGCCAGTTGGGGCTTTTTGCTTATCATCACTACCACTAGCAGTAACAGTGTCGCCATAAGCACCACCTAGCCAGTAATCATCAACCTTTATACCTGGTACCTTATCGGTAGTCGGTGTATCATCTTGACTTTCCAAGTAATGCAGAACATGAACCGCATCTTTATTAGTACCGTCATCTGGTACCGTATCGCCAGCTACATAAACAGTAAAACTTTGGTCTCCAGTAGTATATTTTGCATTTTCCGCATTTGGCTGCGTTTTTCCATTCAATTCATCCGTCGTCTCAGCGTAGTGATAACCATCAGGAATACCGCCCTTTAACTTAATTGGAGCATCAGTGGCACCCTTTGGCTTATAGACATCACCAACCGTTTCGCCAGTTTTGGCATTTACATAGGTGATCGTCACATTACTTTGTTCAACTGCCTTGTAATAGAAGATAAACTCTGGCTGCGTAGTAGCACCCTTGACTAACTCGTAGCTTTGCTTATCCGGATTAGCTATGGTGTAGCCAGCTGGGGCTTTTTGCTTTTCATCAGTACCGCTAGCAGTGACGGTATCACCATAATGTCCACCTAACCAGTAATCATTAACCTTTATATTTGGAACCAAATCAGTCATTGGGGTACCATCTTGATTTTCCAAGTAGTGCAGTACATGGACTGCATCCTTATTCGTGCCATCATCTGGTACTGTGTCTCCAGCTACATAGACCGGTACTGTGTAATCTTGATCCGTATATTTAATACTGCCATCATTCTTCGGCTGGGTCTTACCATGCAATTCATCACTGGTCGTGGCATAATGGTAGCCGTCTGGAATATTGATCGTGATAAAGCTATTACTATCAGTCGGATCAAATGGTTTATTCATATAACCGTCTGGTGCCTTTATCGCCTTGCCAACATCTTTGCCGGTTCTGGCATTCACATATTGGACACTCAAATTAGCT
>NZ_AYZC01000071.1 GCF_001436775.1 Lactobacillus acetotolerans DSM 20749 = JCM 3825 | reverse complement strand
AAATGTCTTAAAAAGTATCATCAGCTTTGTCAATGTCTTAACTTAATGACATTGCATATCTTAAGAAAGACTTGTCTTTTAAATTAATTATTTGCGTTGTCCTAGTGTTTTAATCAATTGCTTGTTATCAACATCATGAAAAATTGCGTGTTGATAACTAACTACCTTTTTCGCATTTCTGCCATTCTTCTTATATTTATACACAACTTTATAGCTAACATCACCATAGTTATCCCCAGCCGGTAAAACTTGATATACATCTACAGCTATTTTTACTTTTCTAATTGGCAAACTAAATTTAAATTTTCTTACCTGCTGCTTCAATTTATTAAAGCTCGGATTTTTCTTACCCTTAACAAAATCATTTTTATCAGGTTTCTTAAAATTCGTACCAATCAACTTAGCAGCTGCTTTATCGTTGATTAAACCTGGCCAATTTGGATTAACAATGTAGTCACCGTCAACATCTTGATAAACATCTTTTTCTTGGTTACCTTGATAATCCGGTGCATTGCCGTAGTCAGTAATCCCATCATCAGTATTACTAAAGTCTTTATCAATTGATTGGGGTATATCTTTTACTTTCTCTGACTTAATTCTTTTGCCTTTATAAGTACTTTGAATATACAGTTCCATGTTCTTAGCTAAACGATAATTTTTAAACACATACTGTCCATGACTATCTAAAGTAGCCACTTTTTTATCGTTAATAAAAATATTGCCTTTAGGGACACTTCGAACTTGAAAAGTAGCCGTTCTAATGGTCATATCCACGGTTTTATCAGACCAGATATTAACAACGGAATTAGCTGTTAAAGGTCGTTTACCTACTTTCGTATTAACGACAATATGGTAACGGCCTGGAAAAACTAGACCCAAATCCTGATAGAAATTCTGACCCGAACCGTTCATAACACCCAAATTTTTACCATTAACCTGTAACTTTGAATCCGGGTGATTGGTTTCAATCTGTGGGCGATATACCTGTACCCGGATAGTATATTTAGGAAAAAGAAGGAAATGACTACCTGAATTGATTAAAGTGATTTGATTAGAAGTTTGTCCATTTTTCAAATCATGCACCAATTGCTTCTTAGCCCTCGGATTTTCTTTAGAATAACTCTGCAAAGGTTTCAAATTTCTGTTAGTTACATCAATGTCAGGATCAGATGGCGTAACATACTCAGCCAAATTAGCATTAGGATTACTTAAACTAGAGGTTATTCGGTCAATTTGCCTCTCTTTTTGATAATAAACCGATCCCCAAGCATAAAAAATTCCAAATAAAATAATGATTACAAGTAATGAAATTAACCAAACTTTCCATTTAGTCGTTCTTCGCATTTTCTTCTTCGTCATTTTAGTCACCAATCTACTTTATCTGTCTTTTTAATAAGCCTACCAAATTTAAATAAAAATAGTAAATCAAAAAATTTATCAACAAAAATAGAATAAGCTTAGA
Source organism: Lactobacillus acetotolerans DSM 20749 = JCM 3825 (assembly GCF_001436775.1). Lineage (GTDB taxonomy): Bacteria > Bacillota > Bacilli > Lactobacillales > Lactobacillaceae > Lactobacillus > Lactobacillus acetotolerans. The sequence continues at coordinate 1,909 of NZ_AYZC01000071.1, read as the reverse complement.
ACTTATTCTATTAAATATTACTTATAGTGAATTATATAAATGAAGAAAAATATTTATTCATTGGTTTACTAGTCGGCGTAGCCTTACTCGCGGCTTGCAATTCTAAAATTAATAAAAATAAGAAATCAAATTCTAATAGCAAAACTAAAATCGTTAAACAAGAAAAGCCTGATAAAGTCACACGAATACTTAGGAATATGACTTTAAATGAAAAAATTAGCCAACTTTATTTGCTAAAGATTTTTAAAACAAAAGCAAAACGAAATTCCGCGACGAAATGAAGCAATACTAAACTAACAATAAACATGGTTTGCTTATCGCAACAAATCAAAATGGTGGCAGCGTTTCAAGATTAAGTTCTAATCACAAATTAACGGGTGGACGTAATTTCCCAAGTCCACAAGAAGTTTATAAAAAGCGTAGATTAGCTGGGATTGAAAAAGAAGACACGCAAGTGGCAAAGATTCTACGTACAAATGAAACCAATACGAATTCTGCGCCAGTAGCTGATGTAGCGAAAGATCACTCAAGTTTTATTTATGACCGTACTTTAGGAGTTAGATATACAAAAACAGCTCATTATATCCCAGTAACTGTTAAAGCAATTCAAAAAGAAAAAGTAGTTTCCACTTTAAAACTTTTTCCGGGGTACGGGGATGCCGGTGATACACATACCGGGTTTGCAGAAATAAATAAATCTCCTAAAGATTATGAATGCGAAGATCTGTTGCCCTTTAAAGCTGGTATTGAAGCTGGCGCAGATGGTATCATGGTCCCACACATTATTATTAAAACATGGATCCTAAGCTACCTGCATCCCTTTCATCTACAGTTCATAAACTTTTACGTAGAAGATTGGATTACAATGGCTTAATTATTTCTGATGATCTTCAAATGGGTGCAATTACACAATATACTAAATTACACCACACAAACGCTGATATTTTAGCTCTAAAAGCAGGTAATTATTTACTTTTAGGAGGAAATTACAAAAACAGAATTCCAGCAATTAACAAGCAGTTAAAAATAAAGAGATATCAGAAAAGCAAATTGACCAGTCAGTAAAACGAATTTTAAAAGAAAAGTTAAGAATTTTAAAAGAAAGCGTAAGAAAAAGGCGATTAATTAAAATCGCCTTTTTTGATCTAACAGATATCTAAAATTAAGTCCGCCATATTGGTTTTGCTACGTACGTTCTAAAAGCCCTTGAACTAACAATCATCTAAAACCCTGCAAATGGATCATCTTTATCACCAGGAGTTCTAAACCTCATTGATCTAACAATCATCTAAAACCTGAAGAGCATAAACGTAGAACCGATAATTGTTCTAAACCTCATTGATCTAACAATCATCTAAAACAGTTCGAAGAACGTGGTGCCCGGCAACTGGGGTCTAAACCTCATTGATCTAACAATCATCTAAAACGTAAAACTGAAAAGGCTTTCCTAAAGCTTGGGTCTAAACCTCATTGATCTAACAATCATCTAAAACCAGAAACAAGTGCTTCCTGTCTCGGGCCCTGGTCTAAACCTCATTGATCTAACAATCATCTAAAACTGTGTAGGTTGAGATTGTGTTGTAGTCGCAGGTCTAAACCTCATTGATCTAACAATCATCTAAAACTTGAATCTGTACCGACATCTCATTATAAATGGTCTAAACCTCATTGATCTAACAATCATCTAAAACTGATATTGAGATGCTTAGCTTCTGCTAAACGGTCTAAACCTCATTGATCTAACAATCATCTAAAACTTTTTCTAGGCTATTCATTAACATCACTGAGGTCTAAACCTCATTGATCTAACAATCATCTAAAACGGGATAATGTTTAGCTTGGCCATTTTGAATGTTCTAAACCTCATTGATCTAACAATCATCTAAAACAGATTCAAATCCTGATTAAT
>NZ_AYZC01000070.1 GCF_001436775.1 Lactobacillus acetotolerans DSM 20749 = JCM 3825 | reverse complement strand
CCCTGCTAACAGCTTATCATATATAAACTATCAACAGGGAATATCATAGACCCTTTTATTGTTTTCAAAATTTGTTTAAACCCATTTATCTGCCCAGTCATGAATTTGATCAAAAACAGGTTTTAATTCAGCACCTTTTTCAGTCAAACCATAAGAGATAATGCCAGTATCCTTATCAACTGACCGCTTAACAATTTTTTCTTTTTCTAATTCTTTTAATCGTTCAACAAGAACACGATCAGAACAAGCTGTAATGCAATGTGCTAAATCTTTAAAACGCATGTATTTGGTATCGCAGAGTGAGCTGATAATTAACCCATTCCACTTTTTACCAATAACACGAAACGCATTAATAAAGTGTTCACACAGCTCATAATTTTCTGGTGTGCAGCCACAATCTCGTTTACTCTTTACTGCTTCTGCTTGAGCCATAAAAAAATCCTCCCCTCTATCAAGGCTTGAACATCTCAGATAAAATATACAGATCTCTTTATACTTATTATAAAGAAGCTACTTACTAAAAACAAGCAATGGTGCTTAAGCAAAGTGGTAGATCATGATCCCTGCGGCTACAGCTGCATTAAAAGACTCTGCTTTTCCTTTAATCGGAATATACAATTTTTCACTACAAAGGTCAGCAACTGTAGAACTTACTCCATGTGCTTCGTTACCAATAACTAATCCTAATTGCGCTACCGGTTCAAATTCAGATAATTTTTTAGCGGACTGATCCAACATACTAGCATAAACGGGAATATCTGCATGTTTAAGTGAAGTAATGACTTCTGACAAATCATGTGTAATCAAGTTAATATGAAATTGACTCCCCTGCATTGCACGCTGAGTCTTTGGATTATATAAATCCACGCTTTCTGGTGACAAAACAACGCCATCAAAACCCGCAGCATCTGCGGTTCTGATAATTGTACCAACATTACCTGGATCAGCTAAATTATCTAGCAATACCCACTTACCGTAATCAAATGGAAATTCCTTAGGCTGAGCAATTTTGAGTACCATAAAAATATCTTGTGAATTCTTGGTTGCACTCAAGTGATGGGCAATCGCATTATTAATTAAAATAATATTGTTAGCTGAAAGATCAACGTCATAATCACTTTCAGCCTTGTTTAAAGCATCTTCCGTTCCTAATAAGTAAACGTAATTTTTGTTAGCCTTAATGGCCTCTTCACACAGGTGAAAACCTTCAATCACGTAGAGACCAGACTCTTCACGGTACTTCTTCCGCTTTAACTTTGCTAAATCTTTAACTGTTTTATTATTAACTGAACTAATTTGTTGCATAATTAATTCCTTTCCTTATAAAGAACATTCTAAAGGAAGATTTATTATTTTGAAAATGTTAAAAAATATCTTAATTAATATTCTCACGCCGATATTTTGAAATATTTACAGTAACCAATTTAACAAGCTCGTCTTTTTTAACTGTCGGTGTTTCAACGTCATCGTTAGGCAATTCTTCTACTAATGACATACTGCCAATTAAATCTTTTCCCATTTTAATCGCATCAGTCATATCTTTACCTTGGGTTTCTCTATCTAATGCTGGAACAGTAACTAAATACTTTAAATTTTTTCTTGTATTGGAGTTAATATTATTGAATAGGTTACAATTTTATCTTTTTTCATTATTATAATTATTTTTCCTATAAAAGAAGCTGGTTATTTGACCAGCAACAGATATTTAGCAGGCATAACAGTTTTGGTAGGCTCTGTGACCTCCATATAAAAGGATTTTGGTAGGCTCCCTAAACCTCTAAATAAAACAGTTTAAAAAAATTCTGTGACTTTATATCCTGCTTGTTTACAATATTATCAATCATATGTATTGTCAATAAAAAATTGTTGGACAAAATTAATTAGATAAGTAATAATATTTTCTTCTAATAAGATTTATTATTTTGAAAATGTTAAAATCAGAGTAGTTTGCAGAAAGGTCTAAAAATGAGCTTTTTTGATAAATTTCATAAAAATAAAAAAGAAGGCGGAAGCATGGAAACTTGGAAACTAACTGCCTCAGGCGTAGTTCAAGGCGTAGGTTTTCGGTGGAGCGTTGCAAGTTTAGCTCAAAATTTAGGTATCCCTGGAACCGTACGCAATAACGCTGGTGGCTCAGTCACAATCACACTGCAAGGAAATAAGGGACAAATTAACGAGTTTATTAAAGATTTGCCTCATAAAATTTCACCATATGCCAGGATTGCAAATATCACAACAGAAAAATTATCAAACGTGGAAAAGATGCATGGCTTTCATGTATTATATTAAACGTGAACTAGAAAAATTAATGTGGAGAATTGAATGAAAAAATATCGTAAATATATTGGATTGGCTGCTATTGTCTTAGGAGTCATGCTTATTGTTACCGGTTGTGCTAATGGCAATGTAACAACCCCACCACATGGTGGACTTTATGGTTGGATCTACACTTGGATTGGTAGACCGTTACAGAATATCATGCTGCAGTTCTCACGTGCTATTGGAGGCACCAACGGTGCAGGCTGGGCAATTATCCTCATGACATTAATTGTAAGAACATTGTTATTGCCATTAATGCTGAACCAACAGAAGAAGAGTGTTACCCAACAAGAACGGATGACACGTGTTCAACCGCAAATGCTGTTAATTCAAAAAGCCATGAAGCGTAAAGATTTAACCCAGCAACAACAAATGACTTTAGCGGGCTGGCAACGAGAGCTTTATTCTAAGAATAACCTCTCATTAACAGGTGGTATGGGATGTCTCCCATTAATTATCCAGATGCCAATTATGATTGGTATTTACGATGCTGTAATGTATTCAAAGACTTTAGCAAATTCAACTTTCTTCGGAATTTCACTTAGTCAAAAATCATTCTTACTCGCAATTGTCGCTACCATTTTTGCTTTCATTCAAGGTTACCTATCTATGATTGGTATTCCAAAAGAGCAGAAGAAATCAATGCAGACAATGATGCTGATGAACCCAATTATGACTTTGTTCATTACCATGACGGTTTCTGGGTCAGTAGCACTTTACTGGACAGCCGGTAACTTCTTCATGATCATTCAACAATTGATCGTAACCTTCATCGTTATGCCGAGAGTAAAGAAGAACGTTGCTAAAGAAATTGAACACCAACCAATTAAAGAAATAGTAACTCAAGCTAAGATTGATGACCTACTTAGTAACAAAGTTACAACTTCTGCTAATGATGAAAAGACAGAGGAATTACACGAAAACCTGCGTAACCGTAACAAAGGTAAACAAAACAGAAAACATTAATTTTAGGTAAAATAAATAGGCTTAGGTTTTATGAAATCTAAGGGCTCTGTGTCAATCGCTGGTGATAGAAAATTTAAAACAAGACTAAATTAATGAAT
>NZ_AYZC01000007.1:39219-48849 GCF_001436775.1 Lactobacillus acetotolerans DSM 20749 = JCM 3825 | reverse complement strand
CCGACTCAACCGACTCAACCAACTCAGCCGACTCAACCAACTCAACCGACTCAACCAACTCAACCGACTCAACCAACTCAACCGACTCAGCCGACTCAACCAACTCAATTAATTGAAAATAACAAAAACAATAGTCACACAATATCTTCAATTAATGGTAAAACAAATAATCAACCTAAGAATAATAATTTAGCATCTAAAAATAATACTGCTTTACCGCAAACAGGTGAAAAATCAAAAAGTTCTGTTTCAATCCTAGGTGTTCTATTACTAATATTAGGAAGTTTAACAAGTTGGTTTACCTATAGAAAGAAACGAGAAAATTAATTAATTAATTAGTTTTGATGAAATTAAAAAGGGTAGTAGTGAGATTAATCACTACTACCCTTTTATCACACAATAGGAGGTTGTATTAGATGAATTATTTTATCACTTCTAGAATTGATGAACTAACTTCAGCTATAGAGTTAGCCGAAATTAAAAGACTTAAACTCTTTAAAGCACTGAATATCCCGGCCAAAATTGTTGCACTTGATTATTCACGTTATCAACTTTATGTATGGAAGAATTTAAATATCAGTAGTGACATTATTAACCCCATTGCTTACTTTCAAAATTTAAATTCTAAAACATCCGTTCCTACTCAGAAATTATTAGATAATTTGTTAAGCGATAAAAGATTAAACATTCAAAATAATCAAGGCTTTATTAATCATAAACTTCGGATTCAAATTATTGAGTATCACGGAAAAATTGATTATGTCACATATCTTGATCGTTGGGAATTTACAGACCGAAGAGATTTTTATGTTAATAATCAACTTAGTTACTCCGAATATTTTGATGATGGGGGTAAATTAATTAATCGTTCTTACTATAATTTTCAGGGGAATGCCTTTTTAATTTATCATTATCGTGGTGGAGCCGGTAATATTCCAGTGTTGACTCTAATTCAATTGCAACAGTTAAATCGTTGGTACCAATTTGATCAAGAAGCACAATTCTGGGCTTATTTTTTAGATCATTTAGCTCAAAAAGATACATCAGCAGTTTTTTATTCAGATCGAGAAGATTACGTTCTTCAACCGTTCAAACTAATGACAGAGCCTGCTAAAAAATACGTTGTTCTACATTCAGCTTTTACAAAAAATGCCCAACCTCAGGGAGAACCCTTCCCCTATATAAAAAGGTTATTTTCATTGGGAAGTAAAATCAACGGTGTTATATGTGCAACAAAACAAGAAGCTTTGGACCTCCAAAACCGCAAGGAATTAAAGATCCCTTGTTATGCAATTCCTGTTAGCTATTTACCTCAAACATTATTAAATCAACAATCTTCTTTTCAAAAAAGAATACCTGGCCAATTAATTGCAATTGCCCGCTTAACTCCCGTTAAACAACTAGATCAATTAATTAATGCTGTGATTTTTCTTCACCAAAGGTTGCCATTTATTGATTTAAAAATTTACGGATATGATGATGATTGGCAAAATTACGAAACATCACGGCATTACCAGAGCTGTTGTTGGTGGTGCACTGGCTGGTGGCGTTGGAGCCATTGTCGGTGCTACTACAGGTGGAAAAAGGAACGACTTTATTGACCATCTGGGCTTGATCATAACTTTAAAAGACGGAAGTAATTTTGAAATTGTCTTTATAAGAAAAATTGAACAAATGAAGGCTAATAGCTATGCCACCAGATCATGTATTGAAAACTTTAACAGCCTTGTCTCTCTAATGGATGTAATCATAGCTCAAAATCAGGCCAACATCGCCGCAAACCAGGCTCAACAACCTAATCAACCTAACGCACAGCCTGTCACACAACAAGCTAAGCAAGCGGTTAAACAGCCAACTGTTAAGGCAGCAAGTGCTGATCCTGCTGATGAAATAAGAAAATTCAAAAAATTAGCCGATGATGGGATTATTACTAAAGAAGAATTTGAAGCTAAGAAAAAACAACTATTAGGCTTGTAAAAAAATAAACCTGCCCACTCTCTGAGCGGATAGGTATTGTTTTGAACTTTTGCTGAACATACATTCGAAAGAGGCTGAATATAATATGGCATATTTTATGAAGCGTGGCAATGCTTGGCAAGCACAAATTTCATGGTACGGAATACATAATGAGCGGAAGTATAAAACCAAAAGCGGCTTTCCTACCAAACGTCAAGCCAAAGAATGGGCCAATAAAATGGAGGTTGCAAAGTCCGAGAATGCAATATCAAATAAGGACCCTATCTTTGCTGAATATTTTAGAGACTGGTATACGACCTACAAAACTCCAAATAAATCGAGAAACACCAAAGTTAGATACAATACTATTTACAAAAAAATATCAAAAGAATTTGGCTCAACCAAGTTATCTAAAATAAATAGACATTCTTATCAAGCATTTATGAATAAATACGGCAAAACCCATGCTAAAGACACAGTATATAAGACCAACGGGACAATTCGCACCTGTGTGTCTGATGCAGTCTCTGATGGAATTATTCATATTAATTTTACTAACAGAATTAATTTGATCTGGAATAGTGAACGAACACGTAAGATTGATTATTTAAACTATAAAGAACTTCAAGAGCTTAAGGATTCGCTTTTAAAAAATATAAAGCCATCATACATTAGCCGTTATATGCTTATAACTGCTATATATACAGGAATGCGTCCAGGAGAAATTGATGTATTAACCTGGAAAGATATCGACTTTAAGCATGAAACTATTAATATAAATAAGTCATTTAATCATGATAAAAATAAAATCGAAAATTATGATAGTAGTGAAGCTGACAAATCTACCAAAAATACCAATTCAGTCAGAATTATCAAATTAAATAAAGAGTTCCTAAATATAATTTCAAACTTAAAGCAGAATAACCATTCTAAATTATTTATTGACTTAAATGGTACGGATCCGATTGAATATTCCTTAGATGATCCAAAATACAAAGATTTATTTGATAGCGTAAAGGCAAGTGCAACGGGAACGATTAATCCCAATAGTGCGAACCTTCCCCTATATAAATTTACTTTTAAAGTTTAATGAATGAGGTTAGCTTCAGAGCTAGCCTTTTTTTATTGGGTTGATATTGGTGCATCCCCCTACCCAACAAAATTGGAAGGTTTTCAGCATAGGAGCGGTGCAAGTCCATAATGCACGATAAATTCGTTTTTCAAAGTATTTTTACAAGACTAACATGCTTTACTTAATTAGTGATATAAACGCGATGCGGGCTAATTATGAAGCAGCAAACGAGGTGTGGTAACGCACTCTTATTGATACACAGTTGGTGTATGTTGTGTTAACCTCCGTAGTTATGATTACGGGGGTTAGACCATAACAAAACTTTATGAGCGTAACTACAGTTACGGACATGGTAGTCAAGTTACACAACATACATTGCTAACACAGGCTACACAAGATACACATATACACAAGGTGTGTAAGGTGTATATGTTTGTAGTATAATTAAATTACTGAAGCTACAGGGGAGTTGCTAAGCATAGGGCGGTATCGTAAAGCTAATATTATCGACATTTCTACTATACATCGCTTACACAGGGTACACAACATACACAAAGTGTGTATAATAGAGTATGTAAAGAGGCGAAAAACGATGAACGAAGGTATTAATATAAAGCCCACAATAAGACGTGCTACTAAAAGTCAAACCCACGAACTTAGCCTAAGCAGCAGCAATTTATCAATGTTGTTCGAACGCTTTGTAGCATTTATCGACGCTACTCCAAACACTGTAAGAACTTATAAGACATCATTGCGCCAATGGTTTAAATATCTAAAGGATACGAACAATGGACACCCGACAATGGACACAGTGCGCGAGTATCGCGAGTATCTAAAGGATAGCGGCAAGCGACCAACAACAATACAAAATTACATTATTGCGGTTAAACAGTTCTTTAAATGGACAGAAGCAGAAAGACTATATCCAAACATTGCTAAATATGTTAAAGGTGCAAAAATTGGAAAGAATTTCAAGAAAGACTATTTAACTAGTAAGCAAGCTAAGCATGTATTAGATACCATAGATCGCAGCACACTTATTGGAAAACGCAACTACGCTATGTTAGCAATTATGCTAACTATGGGCTTAAGAACTATTGAAATAAGCCGTAGTAACGTTGGTGACTTAAGAACGAGTGGAGACGCTACCGTGTTATATGTGCAAGGCAAAGGACATGTTGAAAAAGACGCGGCTGTTAAAATGCCAACGCACGTAGAAGACGCAGTACGCGAGTATCTTAGCGCCCGTAAGAACCTAAAAGAAGATCAACCACTCTTTACAAGCACCAGCCACAACAACGCAGGGAAGCGTATGACAACGCGAAGCATAAGCGGTATTGTCAAGCATTCTTTTATTGCGGCAGGTTATAACTCACCAAGATTAACCGCCCACAGTACAAGACACACAGCAGCTACTTTGTCTTTGCTTCATGGTGCTACTTTGCAGCAAACGCAGCAGCTATTAAGACATAAAAATATGCAAACAACGGAAATATACGCCCACAACTTAGACGTAGCAAAGAACCCAGCTTCTAGCGACGTGGACAAGGCTATTTTTGATTAATTAAGTAAAGGAAAAACAGCGATGAAAGTAATAACAGTAACTAATCAAAAAGGGGGTACTGGGAAAACCAGTACAGCTTTATTTTTAACGTATGGACTAGCACACAGAGGCAAAAAGGTATTACTTATCGACCTTGACCAACAGGCAGACGCTAGTTTTTCAATGCACGTAGACTATGACCAAAATAAGACAACATTTGAAGTGTTAACTGGTGACGCAGCATTAAAGGATATTATTGTTAAAGTTAACGACAATATCGACCTAGCACCTGCAAGCAGCAAACTTGCAGAACTTGACGTAGTGCTAACTCAAAAGGTTAGAATCGACCCGCAATACATTCTTAAAGACACTATTAAAAACTCAAAGGTTAACTATGATTACATTGTTATAGATACCCCGCCTGCTTTAAGCGAAGCAGTATTAAACGCCCTTACAGCTTCAAATACTGTATTAGTTCCAACACAAGCAGACATTTACTCACTTAAAGGACTTGGTGAATTAGCTCAAACCATTGCAGCTATCAAGAATAGATCAAACCCAGATTTAGAGATAGCGGGTATTCTTATTGGTAGATTCAACAAGCGCACAGTATTTGCTAAAAGCATTTCTAAAGTATTGGAAAGCGCAGCAGAGCAATTACACACTAAAGTCTTTAAGTCCCGTATAAGGGAAGCTACGGCAGTAAAAGAAAGCCAAAACGCCTTTGAATCAATTTATGAATATGACCCACGCGGCAAAGTTACAGAAGACGTTAATAATTTTATAGATGAATTTTTACAGGAGAATTAGCAATGACTAAGAAAATTGACGTAACAAACGCAGCTAATAGCTTAATGGACGGTATTAACATGGCTAGCCGTGCAAATGCAACAAATGCTGAAAAGGCAGAAAAAAGCGCAGCAGCTACGAAGCGTAAGAGATCAACTTCCACCAATCGTAAGGCTAAACAAACGAAAACGCCCGCAGAATTGCGCTCTAAGCGTAAGCAAATTCTTATTACGCCCGAAACTGACAAGCAATTAAACTTGGTAGCAAGAATTAAGGGAACTAGCCAAAACGAAATTATTAACGAAGCAGTTAACAAGTATTTAAAGAATCAAATGAAAAACGCCACTATTAAAGAATTGGTGAGTAAGCTAAGCAACTAGCTTAGTCCAACATCCCCTTTGTAGGGATGGACTATGAAGCAAAAAGTTCATTGCGCAAAATTGCGCAGTGAAAAGATATGTCCAAAATTGGACAGAACCTCTACCCTGATTCAGGGTAAAAGTTTTAACTTCTACAAATATGTGTTAGCGGAAGTTGAAATGAGTAATTTTGATACATTTTGAAACAGATTTAAGAAGGTGAACCAGTGAGTAAAGCAACGGAAGTAAAACAGCGTAACTATTTAGAAGCATTGTTAACCAGTTCCAATAAGACAGAAGCTTGCAAGAAAGCACATATTTCACGCACTACAGCTAACAGATATGAGAATGACCCCGACTTTAAGAAAGCCTATACTGAATTGCAGCGGCAGGCTATGGAGTACACAGGCAACAAGCTTAGAAGTCTTACTTCTCACGCGGTAGACACCTTAGCAGGCGTACTAGATGACCCCGACGCTTCACCTTCTGACAAAACGAGGGCAGCAAAGATTATTTTAGACGCAGGCTTTCACGTTCAAGAAACGCAGGATATATTGCAGCGTTTGGATAACTTGGAAAGTGAGGTAGCAAACGAATGACACTTGCAGGAGTTACTAACAGAATTAAACGTATTGAGAAAGCCCAACACCCAAGCGGCAGAAAGATGCTTATAACATATGCCGTGTACGATAAGTGGCTTGTAAAATACGATGGTGAAGTTTTTGACACGCTGGAGCAGGCTATTGATTATTTGAAGCACAAGTACCGCCCTGCTAAAGTTCTTATTAACGATTACACGTATAATCTTTTCAAAATGAGCATGGATGAACTTGAACGATTATCGCGCAATCCCGACAATATAGACGATGAAATACTTAAGCGAGCAACAAAGCCCACAAAAGCATTTGAACAAGTTATCAAGGAATACCCCAAACTTGATATTGAACATGTTTTTTTATCTGATGAAGAAAAAGAGCAATATTGCAAACAATAAAAGAGCATCCCTTTGAAGGGGATGCAGTTAAGCATGATTGAAGCAAAAAAAGAACGAGAATTTATGAAGAATAAAAGAATCAGTAAGGACGCTATCAAAAGATTACCCCCGTTTAAAGCTAAATCATGTTCTAAGTATCGACCCCGACAACAAGTATTTTAAGCATGTTGGTGTTTAATGCAGCCAATATAAATAAAGGTGGTGGTATTCACTTATTGAAGTTTAGTAAACTAAAGGCTTTATATTGTACAAGGAGATTGCCATGAAGATTAATAAATATGCTATGAAGAGGCTATTAAAACAGCACCGCGTTTCTGCACTGCAGGTAGGACGTATCATGTTCCTTAATAACTGTATTCTTTCTGAAAATAGTAACAATGAACAGCTTTTTACCGTAGAAGAAATGGATCAATTACTACATAACTTCTACCAACATTGCAGCAAAGAAGAATACGAAGAGTTTAAACTCTATCAACACTTAGTTACTTTTTCATTAAATGTATTAAATTTATTGCTAGCTAAGAACGCCGCAGCCAACCAATCAGTAGCTTTCCTTATTAGCCAAGCTTACGCGTCAAAATATCTAATAAAAGACTTTTTAACCAACAAGCTAACTAAAAACAGGCAAGCCTTAAGCAATGAAGAAACTATTAAAGTCTATAACTTTGTTGATAATTTGAAATTATCAGAGTTTGAAGACTTTGCTGTTCACGCGATTGAAGAAAGCCAAATAATAAACATTGATTACGCAAAAGACGCGTACGGTAATATCTTTGACGCCCTTAAGCTTATTGGTGCTTATAAAGTCTTTTATCAAGGAATGAAGCAACTATTACATGATCGCAGATTAACCGAAAAATACGAGTTATCTTCTAGTTCCCGCGAGTTGCTTAATAATATTGATAAAATGCACGCTATGGCAAACCACAAAGACAAAAAAATATCTTATCTGTACGAACAAATACACTTTTACCCGTTTCCTTTAAAAGACTGCGAAGGGATGATAAATCCTAAAGTTAACCCTTTAAGCGTTGCTAAATATTTAAAAGAGCATTTTAATTGCAACGTTGAAGTAGGTAACTTGCAAAACGAAGTAGTAATACAAGATTTAATACACAAAGATTTTAAATAAATTTGCTAAATCGAAGCTTAAACCTTTTTAACGGTTAAATTATGCTATGCTACAAAATGCTAGTAATAATTTTCCATTATCCTTTTTTTGAATGCAAGACACTTTATTGGAGCAAGTCCAAACTTCACAGTGAAAGAAGGCAAGCACGATAGCAAAAAACGGGCAGCAGCCCAAATTTAACAGTTATTAAGAGCGTGATCCTTATTTAGAAGAAATTTATTTATGAAAGGATCATTTTGCAAATGAAAAATGGCAATAAAAAAAGCGCTCTAAAGAGTGCTAAAGATGCTAAAACTTCCAAAAGTATTGTAGCAAATATCGCGGAAGTAGGGAAGAAACTAGAGCCAAGTAAAACATGGCTTAAGACCCTTAACAATAACCCCGCAGCTACAGCGTCACAAACGCGGCAGAAGCGGCAGAAGCAAACCCAAACTAAAAAGCTTACCTTCCATATCTTTGGTATGCTAGCGGAAGATGAAGACAGTAACAACAACACTGTTACAGATGGAAACGACATACTTTTTAAGTATGATCGCGATTTCTTCGACTTTTTCACCAACTACGGAAAGCCGTATATTATGTTCTTACCTATGGCTTTAACTACCCTAGATACGCGAAGATACCCACTAGCATGGTACGTTGGTTATTACCTTGCACGCGACAAACGTAATAATTTTCGCAACGAAAATAGAGCCAATATAGTAGGCTCTATCCTTCACGAAGTCGGGCTAATTGATGAAAACGGGAAGACAAATTCTAGTGTTTATTCTCACGTTATCGAACCTTTTTTAAAGGCTTTAGATAAATTAAGCGATGGCAGCAAATTCCCAAAAAAGAACGGGCAGGGCTTAAACCTAATTACTTATACTTTCTTAGACAAGAACGGCAATAAGGTTACAGCCTTCAAACAGCTTCCATTATCGGAGTTTAAACAATATAGGCTGTTAGTTCACTGGAAAAAGTACGTTGCAATACCTTTACCAGCGAAAGCAGTTAAAGAAGCTAAAGAAGCTAAAGAAAAAGCTAAAAAGGCAAAAGAAGCAGAAGAATAAATATTAAGAGCAGATAACTTTAATTAGTTTTCTGCTCTTTTTTACTAGAAATTGAAAATTTGTATTAATAATTCTCTGAAGCTTACAGCGAGTAAGGACTATTAGGGCGTGTAGCACTTTGACGGGGTAACCAATAAAAAGTGCTGTAAGCCCTAGAGCTGCAAGAAATTACAAGCTTTTTATAATTCATGCTTTTTTAGTGAAATAGTAAAAGACGAAAAGTGTTCTTAACCATAGAGCCACAAGGGATGCAGTAAGCGTGTACCACTTTGACGCGAAGCGTGTAGCACTTTGACAGTTTTGTGTAGCACTTTGACGCTTTGTGAAATTTTCCTTTTTTGTAACTACGCTTATAAGTAAGGCTCACAGCTTTTTTTATTTTTCTTCACTTGCTAATTAACTTTAATTAACTTTAAGAGGGTTTACGGGCTTGTTTACAAAAGCGCCCGTAACCCTATATTCTAAGTATGTTCGTTAATATTGTTAGTACGAAGTACAGCTTCTACCACCTTATTGGCTGACTTATTGGCAAAATAAAAAGAGCAGCAACTCTGACCAGTTACTACTCAATCAATTTATAAAAATGGAGGTATACGTAAAATGAATACCCAAAACAATAATAATAGATCGCAGGACAGATTAAAAGCTCTGCTTGGTCAATATTTGCAGATGCAGGGTATTAATATAAAGCACAATTTCACGTGTTTAAACCCAAACCATAGCGATAAAAACC
>NZ_AYZC01000007.1:0-39134 GCF_001436775.1 Lactobacillus acetotolerans DSM 20749 = JCM 3825 | reverse complement strand
AAATTTCAACTCAATATAACAGACCCTAATCTCCTGTTTTCTAATTATTATGAGAAACGATTCTAAATTCTTTGCCAATTAGTTTTTTGAACTTTAATTTATTGTCATTTTTAACATCAAAGCCTAAATTCTTTAAAGCATTTATGTTAACAGTATTTTTGTTATCAGTTACTAAAACCAAGTCAGTAGATTTAGTTGGCCATGAACCAGATAAAAGTTGATAGTTCTGCTTTAAGAAAGAACCTTTTTTTGCTTTTAAAGTAGTTGGAAAAACAGGGGGGCCAACGCCGACAGAGCTCATAGCTTGAGCCTGAGCTGCGGCTTGAGCTTGAGAACTGTTTGGATCAGCTTGTGAGAATTGTACCCGGTTAACTTTCCCGTTTACTTTAGAAAGTAGGTTCAAATTAACCCCGCGTTCATAGGAAATGTTATTAGCATAGTTTGGATTAATCTTTTTAATGTAATTAACATAAGCCTGACTAATATTATTTTTATGGGTATTTTGTTGCTTTTCACTTTGTTTAGCCGTTACATAGCCCTTATTCTTAACGTTTTTATCATCATCATCCTTGTTGTTACTTGAACCGTTCATGTCCGTTGCTGTTTGAGCAATAGAAACAGGGTATTTAGCTAAAGCCTTACTCATAGTTGAATCGATTTGCTTTTGAAAACCATTAGAAAGTGCCAAAACAACAGCTATAGAAATAATCCTAATACTTGAGGCAAAAGCAGTCAAAACTGTCTGCCATTTTTTAGTCATGATGTTAGTAAAACTAAGTTTAATGGCATTCCAGTAAGACATCTTAGTCCGCTTTAACTTAAAGGTGTTTTTCTCATTAGTGGGTTTGTATGGATTGGTGTCACTCAAGATTTTTCCATCTTGGAAACGGACGGTTCTAGTGGCATATTCCTTAGCTAAATCTGGATTGTGGGTAACCATGATGATCAAGCGGTCTTTTGATATGCTCTTGATTAATTTCATGATTTGCTCGGAAGTTTCGGTATCCAATGCACCAGTAGGCTCATCACAAAGCAGAATATCCGGATCATTGGCAATGGCACGGGCAATTGCTACTCGTTGCATTTGTCCACCAGATAATTGATTAGGACGTTTATTGATGTGTTCCTTTAATCCTACCTGTGTTAAGGCTTCGATTGCTTTTTCGTGCCGCTCTTTAGCCGGCATTCCCGATAAATTAATTCCCAATTCAACGTTGGCAATGATGGATAAGTGGGAAATAAGATTATAATTTTGAAAAATAAAGCCAACAGAGTTGTTACGGTAAGCGTCCCAATCTGTTTCTTTAAAATTTTTGGTTGATTTGCCATTGATAACCAGATCACCGGTATCATAACGATCTAGACCGCCGATGACGTTCAATAAGGTTGTCTTACCAGAACCACTGGGACCAAAATAGCAACAAATTCTTGGTCACGAAAAGAGATAGAAACATCGTCTAATGCGTGTGTGACGCTATCTCCAACGTGATAGGATTTACGTAAATGTTTAAGTTGCAGCATACCATTTGTCCCTTCTTTATACTAATTAATTATTAGTAGATAGTGTATCATTTATAAAAAGATGAATCTAGGAGGAGACATTAACGCTAAAAATCTTAAAATGGTCTTTATATTAGATCATTCTGTATTTGGTAGCCCCTATGGCTACTAGAATTGCTTGAATAATGAAGAAGAATAGAATTAAACCCATAAAGATAAAGTGGCGCTTCTTATGCATGACAAAGACACCAGCAAATTCTCGAATAATTGCGTTAGGTAGGAAGTAAAATCTGGTATAACAGCCGATACCATTGGCATTCAGATTTGCCATCTTGGCATAGAGTCCCGCGCGGAAAATATGGTAATTGTTACTGAAGAATTTGGCTTTATATTTTTTACTACCGTAGTTTTTGGTGGCAATTCTTTTAGAAAAAAGCATATTTTCATAAGTATTTTTAGATTTATCTTCCCGTAATATATCATCAGGGGCAATACCGCGTGCGATTGCGTATTCAGTCTTCGTGGCTCAACTAACCATGAAATAAGAAAGGCGATTAAAGAAATTGCCAATACAATAGAGAGGTAAGTAAATTCCCGATTTTGTTGAAATAAATGAAAAAATTGTACCATATTTATCCTCGTTTTAGATATTATAAGATATGTCTATTATAATGGAAGTACTGCTAAAAATCATGGAGAATCAAGGTGCGTATGGAATGAGAAAACTTTTTCATTATTTGGGGAACATTGCGGGAATAATTCTTGCCCTTGCAGCATACAGTGTGCTGCAAACTTTTTATTTCTTTCCCCGTCGAATTCATAAATTGCTGCACCTAAATGTGCAAATTCAATGTGTAATGACGGCTTTAATCACAGTTATTCTTCTAGCGGTTGTCTTTTGGCTATATAAGAGGCAACTACGTGAATTCAATGATTGGGACTTTAATTCTGAACCACATTGGGATTGGCGAAGAATATTGATTGCCGTAGTTGGCATCGTACTAATAACCCTTTTGAGTTATACAATGATGCAATTGGTAAGTGGTGGTAAAACCATTTCTGCTAACCAAAAGGAATTAAACCGCATTTCTTTGCAGAGTGGTAACTTATATAAGATTATGGTCTGCTTTGTTGCACCGTTTTGTGAAGAAACAATTTTTAGAGGGATGTTTTTTAACACCTTCTTTACTCGTAACACCTTCCTTAACAAATGGGTTGGTATTTTAGTGAGTGGTTTTGTTTTTGCTTACATGCACGATCCTCGTCTTACTAAGTTCATTCTGGTTTATTGGGTACTGGGATGCGTCCTTGGATGGGTATACATGACCACCAAAGATTTACGTTATTCGATGATGACGCACATGGCATATAATTTGCTTGGCTTCCTTTAAAAAGTTGTTGCAAAAAATTTTCCGTGTGCTATATTCAAGGTGTCAATTGAATAGGTGATGACGTTCACCAATAATAAATGAGCAAATTCTAATGACGTCTACTATTATCTACATATTTTTGTGTAGAGAAAATAGTAGGCGTCTTATTAGTTTTTGCTCTTTTTTTGCTCAGGAGGTAGAAATATGTCAGTATCCATTGAAAAAGTTATTGCCAGAGAGGTATTTGATTCTCGTGGTAACCCAACTGTAGAGGTTAATGCCTTTCTTTCTGATGGTACCAAATCTAAGTCAGAGGTTCCGTCAGGTGCTTCTACAGGTGAAAAAGAAGCGGTTGAATTGCGTGATGGTGGTTCTTGCTTAGGTGGCAAAGGTGTTCTTAAGGCTGTTAACAATGTTAATACTGAAATTAACGATGCTTTAAAGGGTAAGAGTCCATATAATCAGGGTAAGATCGATAAGATTATGATTGATCTAGATGATACGCCGAATAAAGCACGTTTGGGTGCCAATGCTATCTTAGGTGTTTCAATGGCCGTTGCTCGT
The DNA here is from genome assembly GCF_001436775.1 of Lactobacillus acetotolerans DSM 20749 = JCM 3825. Classification (GTDB taxonomy): domain Bacteria; phylum Bacillota; class Bacilli; order Lactobacillales; family Lactobacillaceae; genus Lactobacillus; species Lactobacillus acetotolerans. Next base: position 35,700 of record NZ_AYZC01000007.1, on the reverse strand, counting down.
GCTGCTGCGATGTCTAAGAAAGAACCACTTTACCGTTACCTTGGCGGTTGCAATTTAGAATTACCACAAACTTATCACAACGTAATTAACGGTGGTGAGCATGCTGATAACGGAATTGATATTCAAGAATTCATGATCACACCAATTAAGAAGACCAGTTTCCGTGATAGTTTTGAAAAAATTGTTAACACTTACCATGCTTTAAAGAGCGTCATTGAAAATGCTTGTTTTACCACTGATTTAGGGGACGAAGGCGGCTTTGCTCCTAATCTTAAGAGTTCAGAAGAAGCCTTAAAGATGTTGCAAAAGGCTATTACCAAAGCCGGTTACAAGCCGGGTGAGGATGTTGCTATTGCCTTTGACGCTGCAGCTAGCAGCTTCTTTAATCCTGACGACAACAAGTATCACTTTGAAGGCCATATTTGGGATGGTAAGCAAATGCTTGATTACTACGATAAGCTTTTGCAAGAATTTCCAGAAATTATTTCTGTTGAGGACCCATTTGCAGAAAATGATTGGTCCAATTTTGAAAAATTTAATGCTCGCTTTGGTAATAAGATTCAAGTTGTTGCTGACGATAATGTATGTACTAATCCTAAATTAGTTAGAAAAGCTATTAAAAATAAGCTTTGTAACTCAATTTTGATTAAGCTTAACCAGATTGGTACTGTTTCTGAGACACTAGAAACCATTAGTTTGGCTAAGAAGAACAATATGACTACATTCGTTTCTCACCGTTCAGGTGAAACTGGCGATACTTTCTTAGCTGACTTTACTGTTGCTACTTGTGCTGGTCAATTAAAGTCTGGTGCTCCGGCAAGAAGTGAGCGGGTTGAAAAGTACAACCGTCTGCTTGAAATTAAGGAAGAGATTGGTCCAGATGTTGAACATTTAGCTCATTATCCCAACAACGTCGATCTTGATTAATAAGTGATGAATAAAAAACATTAAAAAATTTTCTCGAATACAAAAACGCCCTAAAATACCTAGCTTTTAGGGCGTTTTTCTTATGTTTTCCAAGGAATATAAGAAATTTTCTTTGATTTAATTCTGTTTCTACTAATTAGAGTAAATTTAGCTTCTGAACAATCTTTTTCGATTCTATCATTTAATTTTAAACTTCGAGGTACAAAAGTGTTGCTTATGCTGTTTCTATTTTGATTTTCAGGAGTTAATTCAATGCTATATGATTGATTATTAGGATATTTAAAAATTATAAAATAAATATTATCTCTTTTTAATCTTTTATTTTTGGATTTTGAATTAATAGTTGTGTAAACCTTACAGTTTTGAATATGCATAAATTGATATAAAAATAAAACACCAATAATTTTGTCTTTATTTTTGCTAAACCAGCCTTGATCGGCTTTCTTTATTTTTTCGAGTGTCCAATCATTTTTTAAACCCTCAAATACAGCTTGTGAATAGTAACTGGGTAATCCAACATGATGGTTATGTGATAATCCTAATAAATGAGGAATATTATTATTCATAATTTTTATTTTTATAATATTAAAATTTTTTATATTAGTTTTATATTTATACACATACTGAGAAGTGTATTTTTCAAGAGAGTTAGCTAATTCTTTAAAATTAACAGTATTTGGGTCTATATTACCGTCAAATTCTTGTAACCATTTTTCATCATATAACAATATCATCTTCTCCAAAAGAATTAGTAATAAAAAAAGAGGCCGCAGCCTCTCTTCCGCGAATTGGTTTCACCCATCGCTAGATAATGCCCTATCTAACCTCAAGGGATGGTAGTCCTGAAATTATTTTACTTTTATTTTAAAAGCCCTCAGGCGGGTACAAGCCATATCCACTAGCCCGTAATTATAGAAAATTTATCTTCTATATACATAATACAGAACTCAAAATATTAATTCAACTAAATTAAATTAATATTTAAAGTTAATTCGCTTTTTTAATATAATGATTCAAAATGAATGGCGAAAGTACCGTTGTAATAATGATTACCAGAATTAAACTGGAATAAATATCTTCGGGAAATAAGTGGTGTGTGATGCCAATTTGAGCAACAATCAACGCAACCTCACCACGTGAAACCATCCCTGAACCAACAATATTCGCTTCATTTTTACTAAAACCAAACATTTCACTAGAATATTTTCCAGCCCAGAATTTTGATACCACAGCTAGTACGGTCATCACAAGAATGAACCAAATATCTTTAAAGAAGCTATCAAAGGTCATTGATAAACCGATATCTGCAAAAAAGACGGGAATAAAGACAGAGTAACCAATTGCGCTAATAGAGGAATTAACTTCCTTATACTGTGGGGTCTGTCTGATTGCTAAGCCACCGAAGAAGGCACCAACTACTGCAGACAGACCAACAAAATCAGCAGCCCAGGCCATCGTTAAAGCTAAGATGAGGGATGCAATTACTACAGAATAGTTAACGTCTAATTTCTCCGCAATTTTCATGAAATATGGGGCAATAAATTTATAAATTATCCAGACTACAACAAAATATGCTGCCTCGATTAATAAATTGATGAAGAAATTATTAGTTATACCACTTTTACCGCCTTCGTGGCTGAAGGTAGTAAATAAACTGAGCACAATCACTGCTAATATATCGTCAACTACAGCCGCTCCTAAAATTGCTGTACCAGCACGAGTCTGCAGTTGATGAGCCTCTTTTAAAACTACGACCGAAATTGATACACTGGTTGCCGCGAAAACAATACCAATGAAAATGGCTTCTAATGGCTTCATACCAAAGGCATAACTGGCTAGTCCCATAAATACTACGGGCAATATTACCCCGATACCGGCTACTGTGAAGCTTAACTTAAAGTACTTTTTGAGTAGATCAAGATCACTTTCAAGCCCAGCTAAAAACATTAATAGGATTACCCCAAATTGAGAGAAGAGGCTGATAATGTCATTTGGTTTTACCCAATTTAAAAGTGCAGGCCCCAAAACTATTCCAGATAAGAGTTCCCCAACTACTGCTGGCATATTAAAACGGGCAAATAATTGCCCTAATAGTACTGTCGTTAATAGAATTAAAATTAATTCTCCTAAAAAGTACATCTTTTCCCCTTTCTTAAGGCAAAATAAAAAGCCCTCAAGTTCTTGCTCCTTGACCCAAAGAAGCTAATCTTGAAAGCTTTTATTTTTTAATAAAAACCCAACCGCTAAATAAGTATTTATTTAGTTTTAAGTTTAAGTGATTTTTTAATTAGTTGCAACTTCACCAGTTTGTTTAGGATTCTTAGGCTTAGTCTTTGCAAGCAAAGCTAAACTGATTGAGAGTAAATCGATACACTCTTGTAAGATAGCTCCCCAAATAGCTGGGATAATACCTGTGAAGGCGATTAATTCAACGAAGACGATAATAGTAATAGCAGTTAAAACATCAACGTTGGCTACCTTCATTGTGTGCTTAGAAATAGCAACCGCATCGTTAATTTTAGATAAATCGTCAACCATGATAACTGCATCAGCACTCTCACTAGCAGCTGATGCACCTTTAGCACCCATGGCAATACCAACATCGGCAGCAGTTAAACTTGGGGCATCGTTAATACCATCACCAGTCATAACGACAGGACGGTTTTCTTTCTTGACGTCTCTAATTGCTTTGATTTTTTCATCAGGCAGAAGCTGGTAACGAATGTCATCAACTCCAGCTGCTTTACCAATTTTATCAGCAGCGTCTTTGTGGTCACCGGTAAGCATCATAATGTGTTTAGCACCCTGACGACGCAAACGGGCTAATGTACTTGGAGTTTCAGGACGAATTTGATCTTTAAAGGTAATGTAACCAGCATATTTACCATCAATTGAAATGGTAATAGTTGTAGAACCGAAGTTAAATTTCTCCTTATTATTAGGATCGGTAAACTCTGTTCTACCAACTTTAATAACGTGATTGGCTACCGTGCCTTCTACACCTTGACCGGTGGTTTCTTTAATTCCATGAGCTGGCTGGATCAACTTCTTATCGGTAACTTTAACAAGGGAACTTGCGATGATGTGGGTTGATTGCTGTTCAACACTAGCAGCCAAACTTTGCAGTTCTTCTTTTGAAATATCCTTTGAAGCAGGTACAATTTGATCGATTACCAACTGGTTCTTAGTTAAAGTACCGGTTTTATCAAAAGCAAATGTTTTAGCGTCAGCTAATTTTTCAATGGTTGGACCAGATTTAACAATAATATGGCTGTTTGACATTGAACTCATGCCAGAGATTAAGGCAACTGGTGCGGCAATTAAAAGTGGACATGGGGAGGCAACAACCATAACTTCCGCGAATCTTGTTGGGTCTTTTGAGAAGATCCAAGCAGCTACACCAATAACTAATGAAATGACAGTAAATGGTACGGCATAACGGTCAGCCATTTTGACAAACTTAGCGGGCTTAGATTGTGAAGACTTAACTAGGGCAACGATAGACTGGTACTCTGAGTCCTTGGCAGCCTTAGTTGCTTCCATTTCTACGGCTGCATCACCGTTAATGGAACCAGACATTAAGTCGTCTCCCGGTTTCTTAGAAACTGGTACAGATTCACCGGTTAATGAAGATTGGTCAAACCTAGAAATTCCTTTAACAATTCTACCGTCAACTGGGACTTGTTGACTTGGCTTCACGATAACGTGATCGCCAACTTTTAAGTCTTCAGCTTTTACTTTAACAATTCCACCGTTTTCCATCTTATTGGCAAAGGTTGGTGAATTATCCAAAAGTGAACGTAATTCCTTGTCAGCTTGTCCGGTTGCGTAGTCTTCAAGTGTTTGACCACCTGTTGCCATAACCATGATCATCCATGAAGCCCATTCGTCTCCAATTAACATGGTTGATACGATAGCGATAACTGCTAGGATATCAACCCCATAACGGCCGTTTTTCCAATCTTGGATAATTTCGGTCATTAAGGCAATCACCATTATGACCCCAATAATATCGATTAGGATACTTTGAATTGGGAAATCGAGACTACCAATATTAAAAAGATTTGGCGCATGGAATACAAATTGGCAGATAAGACCAATTAATCCAACGAGCAGAACGACAATAAATTTCCACTGACGTTTTAATGTCATTGTTTCTTGCCTCCATAAAAAAACGTAAGTATATTCAACATTTTAACACTTATAGCAAGAATGTAAATTAGAATTACTCTAAATTAGATTAATTGGTCAATAATTTTACTTATTTTTCATTTACTACTTCTTTTTCCTTTGGTGTGACGGTGTAATGACTGTCAAATGTGTGTACCACGTAGTTAAAAGCTTTGATCCATTCACGTCGTGTGAGTAGTCCTTGAAAAACGTCTTGGTCATCAACAACCGGTAAAAAGGCATTATCAATTAAAAGATGCAGTTGTGTTTCTAACGTTGTCTGAACAAAGTTGATCTTGCTGAACTTGGTTTGCATGACATCGCGCACCTTTAACTTATCTAAGGGTTCGATACTGATTTTATCTGTTTTAAGCATTTTATCGGTAATCATGGCTAGACTTATTAGACCAACAACCCGGCTTTTCTTATCGAGTACCGGAATTTTAGAATATTTGACTCTAGTTAAAATTAAAAAGGCATGGTAGAGAGGATTATCATCTTCTACAAATGCGATTCGACTTGCCGGGATTAAAAATGAACCGGACTTTTCTTCAATTAAATGTTTGATTGAGGGCGAAAACATGTAAGCGCTCCTTTCTTCCTATAATATAGTATACAGGAAAAAGGTGAGGAAAAAGAAAAGACCCGCAAAAAATGCGAGTCCATTAGTTTCATCTACTTTGGAGGAGTAAGAATGAATGAAATAAAAAAGTGGGAGTATTGTAGCAAGTTCTTTCGCCTCACTACAATTTATATAATATAGGGTAAATGTGAATTAATAATGTTTAAATTCTTACAAATTGGTAAAGAAAACATTTAGAACTTTTAAAGAATAAGAAAAACTCACGTAACACACGTGAGTCGAAAGGGATAGATATGAAATTGGTTATAAAGCCAAAATTTTTTATTTTCATTATTTACTTGGAGGAGTATGAATGAAAAACAAAAAAGTTGAGTGTAATAAACAAGTACTTTTAAGCTCTTACTCGTTACAAACATAGTATAACTTCCAATTGTGAAAAAAGTGTGACGAAATTAAGATTTATCGAAAATAATTGAAATAATACCTATTCTATTAAGGTAATTAACTTAAATAACGCTTTCATTAAATTAAAAATGTAAATTTTTGGCTTTTTACCCATCGTTATTTGGTTACTAACTTTTACTAATCGCTATAATAGTAACTGATCATTAGAAAAGGGTAGTTTAATTTGAAAAAGTTAGGCAAAATTTTGTTGCACTTATTGCCAATCTTTCTTCTTATAGTAGGAATAGGAGTGATATCTTATTTTGGTCATCAATGGTGGCAAGAAAGTGAGTTGCAAAGAGAAAGGCCTAAGGTTGTGAAGGCTAAGGATGGAACTAATATTAATGCTAGCTGGCATACTTTTTCAGCCTACCAAAAAGGATTACGAGATAAATATTCCTTCATTAATAAGACTTCAGTTTATGTTCCGCCAAGAACGTGGGATGGGAAAGATTTCATTATTCCTGGTCTTGTTTCAACTAAAAGTTATAACTTTGCAAATAAAAAGTATGATATTTCTGACAGCATGACGCCACAAGGTTTAGCGGTAGTGAACAAGTATATATTGATTACCGCGTATGATGGTGAACACAAACACGCGTCCGTAATATACGTCTTGAATAAGAAGACTGGCAAATACCTTAAGACAATTCAAGTTAAGGGCCGGTCGCATTTAGGTGGAATTGCTTATGATCCAGTTGCCAAAAATATTTGGGTGACGGAATCCATCGGTGATGATCCGGCTTTGATGTCTTTTTCATTAAAAGATTTAAAAAAGTATAATCCTAAAAAGCACCTTCCAATTGAATATGACCACAAAATTGTAATTCCTACCATCGAAAATGCCTCGACTGTAACTTATTATGACAACCAATTGTTTGTCGGCTTTTTTAATATGTATGATCGCGGCAAGGTTGCTAGTTACAGAATCACTCGTGGCGGCAAGCATAATGGCTCAATTACGAATAATGAAATTAAATCCGTGACTGGTTCTGTCAGGTGGACAAATGCTGATGGTGAAGCGTCTATGGACAAACAAATTCAAGGAATTGCAATTTATCAAGATAAGATTTTTTTGAGCCAATCATATGGAAGCAATGACTCTAAACTTTATGTTTTTCCTACTAGTGCCTTAAATTCTTTAGATGAAAAGAATGCAGAAAAAATCATCGATATGCCGCCGTACTTGGAACAAATCACGGCCTATAAAGGACAGCTTCTATGTCTTTTTGAATCTGGAGCGAAATTGTATGCTAAACCGCAGATTGTTATAATGGATAGAATTTTATCATTGAATATTAATGCCTTATTTGGTGTTTAAAAGGAGTAAAAAATGGGAAAGCAGAATTATCGAAAGAAGATAACGTTTTGGTTGCGTTTCTCCGGCTGGCTGTGTTTATTACCTGCTTCAGTTTATTTATATCTTTACCAGGTAATTAGCTCGTCGAGTTATTCAAGCCTTTATTTAGTTGAATTAATCATCGTAATTTTATTTGCGGTGTACCTGCTGACAACAGCCAAAAATCCCCGCTGGACAAAGACTAAAAATATGATGGGGTTGATGATTTTTGCATTAATTTTTGTATCATTAGGTATTTTTATTCCACTTTGCTTTGCGTACGGTGATTGCCGCAAGTTAAACAAATAAAAAACTTATTTTGGTAAAATGTTTAAATTTGGTAAAATATCAATTAGGGTTTCTCTAGTTACTGCAAACTGTAGTACTATAGTGCCATAGTAAATTTATGTTATTCGAGGGAGATTATGGAGAAAAAGCAAAAAGTTGATTCTAAAGGCAAACGCATTGGAATGTTTGTCTTGAAGACAATTATTTACTTTGCTATTCTGATGGCTCTAATCTATTTGTATGAATACAGTGGCCTTACTTCGGTTCACTTTATTTATAACGAATTTTAAGGTAGGTGCTATCAGATGATCAAAGATGTAATTAAAAAAATTGACGAGGTTGCCGCAAATGATCCTAACAGAATCGTTTATGACTATCTCGGTAAAACTAACACTTATGATGACCTTAAAAAGCGTTCGGATGTGTGGGCACATAAAATCGAAAGTTTAGATATTCCAGCAAAAAGTCCAATTATGGTCTGGGGTGGCCAAACCTTCGAAATGATTGCCAGCTTCTTAGGATGTGTGAAATCAGGGCACGCTTATATTCCAATTGCTAGTTATTCTAACGCTGAGCGTTTAACCATGATTCAAGAGGTATCTGAGTCTAAAATTGTTCTCGCAATTGATAAATTGCCGGACGTTGATTTATCGGGGATTCAAGTTGTTAAACCAGATGATGTTAAAGATGGTAGCTACCAAATTGATCAAAACAAATTTGTAGAAGGCGACGATAACTTTTATATCATCTTTACTTCAGGTACTAGTGGAAAGCCAAAGGGAGTCCAAATTAGTCATGCTAACTTACTCAGCTTCGTTAACTGGGAATTATCTGACTTTAATTTGCCACAACATCCGAGCTTTTTAGTCCAAGCACCGTATTCGTTTGATTTATCAGTTATGAGTCTTTACCCGGCATTAACTGCTGCAGGTAAGTTGGTTGTTTTGCCCCATGATGTTACGCAAAACTTCGTGCAACTGTTTCAAACGATGCCAAAACTGCAATTCAACGTTTGGGTTTCAACCCCATCGTTCGCACAGATGTGTTTCTTAGATAAAACGTTTGATGCCAAGCACCACCCAAACTTAACGCACATGCTATTTTGTGGGGAAGAATTGCCCCATGATGAAGTTGCAACGCTAAAGAAGAAGTTCCCTGACGCACATATTTTTAATACCTATGGTCCAACTGAAACAACAGTTGCCGTAACTCAGGTTGAGATTACTGACGATATCCTTAAGAAGTATGATCGTTTACCAATTGGCCGTCCTAAAAAAGACACCAAGATTACGATCGATAAATCTAAGGGTGATAAAGCGGATGATGGTGAAATCATCATTGAAGGGCCTAGCGTTTCGAAGGGTTATATGAATAACCCAGAGAAGACTCAAAATGCATTCTTTAAACAAGATGGTGATAAATATCAAAGCCACCGTTCAGGGGATGAGGGCTTCTTCGATGGCGACATGCTTTTCTATCGTGGTAGAATCGACTTTCAAATCAAATTCAATGGTTATCGAATTGAACTTGAAGAGATTAACCATTATTTAGACCAAAACGAACTTGTTCGTTACGGTGTTGCTGCACCTAAATACAATAAAGACCATACTGTTAAACAAATTGTTGCTGAAATTGAATTAAAAGATGGTATTAAGCGTAAGTACTCTGAGACTGTCTTAACTAAAAAGATTCGTGACGATCTGGCTAAGAATGTGATGCCTTATATGATTCCACAACGTTTTGTCTACCGTGAAAAATTACCGATTTCACAAAACGGGAAAGTGGATATTAAAAGTGTTATTGAGGAGGTTAATAAGTAGTGAATTTTAATTTCATTAACTTACAGTCTTACTCTAACCCACAGTACTTCATCTATTTGATGATCGCTTTAATACCGATGATGATCGGGCTTTATCATGGCCACCGTTTCAAGACCTATGAAGCCATCTTCTCACTGGTTTTCCTGTTCTTAATCTTTGATGGGGTCAAATGGCATCAAGGTGTAAATTTAATAATCTATTTGATTATTGAATTTGCAATTACCTTCTGCTATTTGCACTATCGTAAAGTTGGGAAAAATAAGACTTGGGTCTTTTGTTTGGCCGTAATTTTAGCAATCATACCGTTAGCGCTGGTTAAGATTCAAACAGCGTTTCCGCAAACACAAGTGCATGGGCTTCTCGGTTTCTTAGGTATTTCTTATATTACCTTTAAGACTGTACAAGTAATTATGGAAGTTCGGGATGGCGCAATTAAAAAAGTTGATCCTGGTACTTACCTAAGATTTCTGTTGTTCTTCCCAACTATTTCATCAGGTCCTATTGACCGTTACCGGAGATTTAAGAAAGACTTTGATAACGCACCTACTCGTGATCAATATATAACTGATATGAGATACGCAGTACGTTACCTATTCCAAGGTTTCTTATATAAGTTTATCTTGGGCTGGTTCTTCGGAACTTATTGGTTGCCGAAAATCAGTAAGGCAGCTTTAGCTGTTGGTAATGCCAATGGTGGTCTTAAGCTATCATGGTGGTTGCTAGCATATATGTACTGTTACAGTATGTACCTGTTCTTTGACTTTGCTGGGTACTCATTATTTGCGGTATCAATTTCATACTTCATGGGTATCCATACACCAATGAACTTTAATATGCCATTTATTTCTAAGAACATTAAAGAGTTCTGGAATCGTTGGCACAAGACTTTGTCATTTTGGTTCCGTGATTACATCTACATGCGGTTTACTTTCTTTGCTATGAAGAATAAGTTAATCAAAAACCGAATTAGATTATCACAAGTTTCTTACTTGCTTTTATTCGGAATCATGGGCTTTTGGCACGGTCTAACCTGGTATTACATTGTTTATGGTTTATTCCATGCGATAGCAATTATTATTAACGATTACTGGTTGAGATTTAAGAAGAAGCACAGAAAACAAGTTCCATCGAATATATTTACGAAATGCTTAGCCATTTTCATAACTTTCAATGTAGTTTGTTTAAGTTTCCTTATTTTCTCAGGCTTCCTTAGTCAATTATGGTTCGGCTGGAAGTAAAGTATAATCGGCATAGAAAATTAGTTTTAGTTGAAAGGTTTTAATTATGGATACTAAAAAAGAAGTTTTAAGTATTTTAAAAGATTTAACTAGTGAAGATTTATCAGACAAGATGGACGAAAACATTTTTGCCAACGGTTTAATGGATTCAATGGCAAGTGTTCAAATGCTTTTAAACTTGCAAGATAAATTCAATATTGATGTTCCAGTTTCAGAATTCGATCGTAAAGAATGGGATACTCCAAATAAGATTGTTGCAAAGGTGGATAGCTTAAGAAATGAGTAATAAACGCCGACTGTGGCAGATTTTTGGCCCGGTTCTATGCGCTTTTATCTTATTGCTAGTTGTCTTCTTGCTTCCATGGGAGAGAACCTTTTCTAAGGAATCACTTTATGAGGCTGCTGCTTCACAAACTACAACCGTATTTAAGGGCTCAAAGATGAAGCAAGAGGCTTATGACGATGGTTATGTACCTTTCTACGGTTCAAGTGAATTATCACGAATGGACCCGCTTCACCCAAGTGTGCTTGCTGAAAAGTATCATAGAAGCTATCGTCCATTCCTATTAGGTGGACCAGGTAGTCAATCTCTGGCCCAATATTTAGGGATGCAAGGAACAGCTAAACAACTTAAAGATAAAAAAGCTGTAGTGATCATTTCACCACAATGGTTTACTAAAAAGGGTCAAGATCCTAATGCCTTTACTATGTATTATTCACCACTTCAAGCATGTAATTTCTTGTTAAGTGCTAAGAATAACAAAACTGATCGTTATGCAGCTGAACGTTTTCTCGAAATGCCCGAAGTTAAGGGTGAAATCAAGTCAGGTATGAGATCAGTAGCTAAAGGAGAAAAGTTAACCAGTACGCAGAAATTTATTTTAGAAAATCGTCGGAGAATGTTAAACAACGAGGATAAATTCTTTAGTACATTCCAACTGCGTAACCGTGTTGAAAAGATTCATAAGAAGACAAAGTTATTACCTAATACTTACTCAGTTGCAGCACTAGATAAAGTCGCTGATCAACAAGCAGCAGAACATACCAATTCGAATGATTTTGGAATCGATAATAATTTCTTTAGACTTCGTTTGCCTAAGAAGACTTTGAAGAGATTAAAGGGTAGCCAACGTAACTTTGACTACACCAAATCAGTTGAGTATAGTGACTTTCAATTGATGCTAGAACAATTTGCGAAGCAGCATACTAATGTTTTGTTCATTATCCCAGCAATCAATGAGAAGTGGTCTGATTACACCGGTTTATCACAACCTATGTACCAAAGATCTGTTTCTAAGATTAAGTACCAGCTGACTAGTCAAGGCTTTGATAATATCACTGACCTATCTAGACAAGGTAATAGAAAGTACTTCATGGAAGACACCATCCACTTAGGTTGGCGTGGTTGGGTAGCAGTTGACCGAGCCGTTAAACCGTTCATGAAGAAAGCTAACAAACCATATAATTACAGCATGCATAATTATTTCTATTCTAAGAAATGGCAAATAAAACCGTATGCATCACCTACAGGCGTAACTGACCAAAACAAAACTAATAAAAAAGATAAGTTTAAAAGCAAAGTAGTGCGCCAGGCTGTTAATGGTTTGGGTATTAAGGGCTCAGTTTTAGTCATTAATAATGGTAAAACTTTGCTCGATTATGCTACAGACAATACAACTGACACTAGTTATTTGATTAATTCTGTTCAAAAATCAATGACTGCAGCCATGGTTATGCGGGAGATTCAAGACGGTAAGTTGAGTATGGATGATCGGCTTGCAAAATTTTATCCGACAGTTCCGGGAGCTAAAAAGGTCAAGATTAAGGATTTACTTAAAATGACCTCTGGACTTTCACTTGAACCAGGAAAGAAGCTGGGTACTAAACACTTTGTTTCTGATGAGGATAATATTAAACACGATATAAAAAAGACCGTCTTTGATAGCGACATGGTAGGTAAATGGAATTATAGTTCCTTAAACTACGTTTATTTATGTGGCATTATCTCTCAACTTGAGAATAAGTCCTATGAACAATTGTTTAAATCAACTTTTGTTAAACCGTTAAAGCTTAAACATACTGCGTTCTTATGGTCTAGTCCAGGTAAGTTAGTTGCAAGTGGGTTAGTTCCTGGTCATGATTTTAAGCATGGCAGGTATACTACCGTTAAGTATCGTTCATCGGTGCGTGAAGCTCATAATGAACTTGGCGCCGGTTCAGTTGTAATGTCTAACCACGATTTAGCTAAAGTATTGCAATATATTTTAGCGGGAAGTCTGCTGACAAAGGAGAGCCGAAAGATTCTCTATAAAGCTGGGCCACCATCATATTATAATGGTGGGCTTTACAACAAGGCCAGATATAAGACGGCTAATGGTGCTGGTCAAGGTTACTTTACCTTTATGCGTAGTACTAAAGATGCTCGAGATATGATTATTATTCAAAATAACCATTCGGATGGTAAGAAATTTATACCAACGAAGGTCAAGATTGATAAGATTATGTCTAAACTTATAAGCATGAAATAATATAAAAGAATAGGATAGAAGTAAAATTCTACCCTATTTTTTATTGAATTAGTTTATGTCTTGTCTTTTGTCTGTCTGAATGCTAAAATCTTCTTGTACCGCCACTAGAAAGTAATCATTTTCTCCGGTAGCGAAAATGTTATCTTCTATATGTGGTCAGAAGTGGCGGTCAACACTGTGTGAGCCTAGTTCCGATGTTGGTGGAATTAGGCTTTTTTTATGCTTTTTTTCCTGTTAAAATGAAAAGAGTAGGTATATTTTATATATATAAAATAGAATATAAAGGAAGGTTTTATGTCTAGAAAAGAAATAAAAGCGGAAGCTAAAGATAAATTACGTGGTAATTGGGGTTGGGCAGTTTTAGTCTTTTTCATTGACTTCATAGTTTGCTCAATTTTGGCCGGTGGTGTTACCGCCGGTACCCATAATGGTAGTTGGAAATATAAAATGTCTTTGCTAAATCCAGAATATTATTATAAGTATGGAACCACTTCAACAATTATGGGTATTATTACTGGTTTTATCGCTTTGAGTTTAGTAATTTCCTTTTTGAACTTTAGAGATGGTAAGAAAGATGGTGTACTTAAAGCCGCATTTTCATCATTTACTAATGGTCGCTTTGGTCCAGAAATAATTAATTATCTGTTAAGTACGGTCTTTACTTACTTATGGACTCTGCTTCTGATTATTCCTGGCTTTATTAAATCATATTCTTATGCAATGACTCCATATATCGTTAGTGATATGGTTGCCAGTGGCAAGACTGTCCAGGCTACTAGCGGAATTACTGCAAGTAGAAAATTGATGGACGGTCATAAGATGGAACTGTTTGTTTTTAATCTTAGTTTCTTAGGCTGGTTTATTTTTGGTTTGATTACGTTAGGAATTGGTTTCTTATGGCTTGTTCCTTATTACCAAACTTCTAGGGCAAACTTTTACCGTGCTTTAGCAGGAAGTCAATTTAAATAAAAATATTTAATTATATAAAAAATGGATGCAGTTTTCTGCATCCATTTTTATTAGATTGTCTTTTTAATAACTACTCAAATCTTCTAAACTATTTTGAAATATTTGATCTGCATACTTTGTGCTCTCACTATCATCTTTTCGCAAAACTCTCTTGACTTTGTGGGAACTCAATTGGTTAACAATATAAAACTTTAAAGCTTTATTTGTCAGCTCATCTAAGTTCATACCAGTCATCGCCATGTATTTTTCGGATAATTTTTCAATTCTATCGTTTAGTTCGATTCTTTTCCTACCCATTTTTCTCACCCTTCAATAACTAATTATATTATATCATTTTGTTAATTAATCAATAAGCCTTACGGTATTAAATTAATTTTTTGCATTGTATAATTAGGTTATTAATTTGATCTAAATATATTATAAAACAAAGGAAATTATTAATGATAGACTCTGTAACTAAATTTATACTTTGGGTAAGACAGCGTTCTTTCTTTAGGGCGGTCCAACGTACCTTGGTAATGCTGATGCCGATAGCAGTACTTGGCTCATACTTTAGCCTTTTACACGATAGTGTTTTTACGCCAGATGGTATTATCTATAATATTTTTAATCTGGACGCAATCATGTCCGATCATGTTTGGTATGGTGGTGCCTTTGTCTGTCAAGGGATGGTGCAGGTTACATTTGGCGTCTTCGGCGTTTACGCTGCTTATTTCGCAGCCCGTTATACGGCCCGTTTATACCGAAAGGATTCTACTATGGCGGGAATGACCGCTGTGATTGCCATTCTATTTTGTGCTTATGCTAACACTGTTGGCAATGTTTCTGAGCAACAGTCACCATTTTCGTCAAGTTTATTGCGGGTAAATGGGGTCTTTATTGCCCTGTTAATTGGTTATGGGGTAGGACAGGTCTTTCATTGGCTTGGTAGCAATTATACGCCTGTTAAGTATGAACATGCTCAACGCATACAGCGTAGATCTTGGAATGCTCTTATTCCGATTTCTGTATCGGTCGGGATTAGTATAATTTTAGGTGTCCTTATTTATGAACTACAGATAAAAATGCTTAATTCTGGTAGTTTTAAGTTATTAGTTAGGCGCATTCAGGGAACGAATAATTTGGGAGAAGTCTTACTTTTGTCAGTTGTGGTAATGTTTCTTAGCTGGCTTGGGATAGGTTACCCCTTAAATTCCTTGTCAACTTCGATTAATAGTGGTTATACTGCCGATAACCTGACCTATGCTTTACAAAGAGGTAATTCCTGGAATGTACCCTATAAATTTTTGGGTAGTTCCCTGATTAATACTTACGGAACGATGGGTGGAGCAAGTATTGTATTAGCCGTGATTGTGATTGTTCTTTTAAGAAAAGAACATAAAGAAATTGAATCTATTGCCCAAATTAATTTATTACCAGTAGCCTTTACGTCAGTTTTAGGGTTTGCGGTTGGGATGCCAATTATTTTGAATCCGCTTTTTATGCTGCCAATGATAATTATTCCGTTAATTAATATGACCCTTGCGGCCGGAGCAATTGCTGTTCATTTTATTCCCGTTTGTGTTTATCCTGTATTGAAGGGAACTCCTGGGATTTTAATCGCGTTTTTTGGGACAAATGGTAACTGGACAACCTTGCTTTTTTCACTACTTTTGTTTGTAATAGATGTTTTAATCCTCATTCCTATTATTAGAATTGGTGAAAAAGTTGAGCTTAACTTAGAAAAAGAAAATCGAAGGAATGATTTAAATGCACAAAAATCATAATTTTAAGTGGTTAATTTTGGTTTTATTGCTTGTTGTTGCGTTAGCGATTCCTGGCTATTTTTGGATGAAAAAATCTAACCATGCAAAGGCTGAGCGGCAGAAGTCACTTATGTCTCCGGTAATTATGGTACCGGGGTCTAGTGCAACGACTGAGCGTTTTAACCAGTTAATCGATGAGCTTAATCAAGCTACGTTAAATAAACACAGCGTGCTCAAAGTTAATGTTTCTAGCACAGGCAAGCTTTCTTATAAAGGCACAATTGCTAAAAATGATTTAGAACCTTTTATTATTGTGGGTTTTGAAAATAATAAGGATGGTTATAGCAATATTAAGAAACAGGCTGGTTGGCTAGATAAGGCGTTTGATTCACTCGCGCATAATTATAAGTTTAATAATTTTAAAGCCTTTGGTCACTCCAATGGGGGCCTTATATGGACTTACTGGCTAGAACATTACTATGCAGATTATTCAAATGAAATCACGATGAAACGACTGATGACCTTAGGTACACCATATAATTTCAATGAAAAGAATATCAATAATAAGACCCAAATGCTGGAAACTTTCATTAAGAATAAAAAGAAGATTCCCAAGAATTTAATTGTTTATTCCCTTTCTGGGGGTAAAAATTACGAGTCAGACGGAATTGTACCAGAATCTAGTGTTGCTGCCGCTAAGTATATTTTTCAAAATCGGGTAAAGAATTATACCGCAATGACCGTGACCGGTTCGAAGGCCGATCACTCAGATTTGCCGCAAAATAGGCAGGTAATTCAGGTGATCCAGCAATATCTGCTTAAACCAGGAAATAAACAAGAAAAGCAGTTAGGTCAAAATAAGAGAAAAAATAGGAGAAAGAATATTAATAAATGAAGTATCAAAAGAGACCAACACAAATTGAAGTAATCGGTGGCAGGGTTAATAATTTAAAAAATATTAATGTGAATATTCCTTTGCACCGCTTTGTTGCTATTTCTGGACTCAGTGGTTCGGGTAAGTCTTCTCTAGCGATGGGGATTTTATACTCTGAAGGTGCGCGCCGTTACCTTGATTCATTAGCAACTTATACCCGCCGGCGAATCAGCCAGGTAGGAAGGGCGCAAGTCGATGAAGTACGCCATATTCCGTCAGCTTTAGCCTTGCGCCAGCGTCCCACGGTTCCAGGTGTACGTTCAACTGTTGGAACGGTTACGGAAATCTTTAATATTCTGCGTCTGATCTTTTCAAGATTGGGGTCACCAGTTTGTCCTAATGGCCACCAGGTATCACCTACTATTAAGATTGCTGAGGCAATGGATTTAACAGGTGATGGTATGGGAAAAATCACCTGTCCTGTTTGTGGGGTAAAATTTTATGCTTTTAGCGCTGAAGATTTTGCCTTTAATTCCGATGGCGCATGTAAAAGATGTCAGGGTCTGGGAACAGTAGAGCAAGTTGATGATAATAAAATCATTGCCGATGAAAATCTATCCCTAGAAAATGGTGCGGTGGCTACCTGGCAGATTCCTGGTCGAAATTGGATGTGGCGCATCGCCCGTGAATTAGGTGTGCGTACCGATATTCCGTATAAAAAATTAAATAAACACGAAAAAGATATTATCCTGCATGGGAAAGAGCGAAAGGTACCGGTTGATATTCCGTCTTCGACTGGCCGGGTTTATCATCTGAATGCCCTTTATGAGAATGCTTATAATGCCGTAGAAAATTCACGTAAAACGACTAAATCTGAACGTGGACTTATGCGGATTAATTCCTTTTATAAATTTAGTACTTGTCCGCGCTGCAAGGGTTACCGGATCGATCCTAGTCGTTGGGGGCAACTAGTTGCCGGTAAAAACATCATTGAGGCAGAACATCTTACTTTAGATGAACTACCTCCTTACATGGAAGCAATTAAAAAATGGTTGCCAACCAATATGCAGGATTTGGCTGATAACTTGACCGGCGAACTTTTACACCAGGTACGGCCACTAATTAAATTGGGCTTAGATTATTTGAGCTTAGACAGGCAAGCTAATACCCTGTCTACCGGTGAATTACAGCGGATCCAGTTAGGCAGGACACTTAGAACGCAAACCACTGGTGTTTTGTATGTTTTAGATGAACCATCTGTGGGCTTGCACCCTGACAACGTTTCAGGTCTGATCGAGGTCTTTCATGAATTGGTTAATCAAGGTAATTCCTTAGTTGTAGTCGACCATGAAACTTCAATTATTTCTGCGGCTGATTGGGTTGTAGAAATAGGTCCAGGATCGGGCAGCGAAGGTGGACAAATTATTGCACAAGGTACGCCTAAAGCAGTAGAGCAGGATCCGCATTCACATATTGGTCCATATTTAACGGGGAATGCGCAGCTTTATGTCCGTAAACGTGCAGATAAAAAAGACATGTTTAAGGATGGCAAAATTAGTTTCTCGGTTACGAAGCACTTTAATTTGCATAATGTCCACACGGAGATACCAATCGGCCGGTTAACTTCTATCACTGGCTTTTCCGGAGCTGGTAAAACTTCCCTGATTTTAGATTCACTTCTACCAGCTTTGAAAGCTGAAGAAGGTAAGGAAGAAAGTCCAAGTTGGGTTAAAGACTTAGTTTCTGCTGGTATTAAAAATATTATTAGTGTCGACGCGACGCCAGTAGGGAAAAATCAACGCTCAACTGTGGCTACTTATACCAATATTATGACCCAGTTGCGTAAACTCTTTGCTAAACAACCACTTGCTAAGAAGTTAGGCTATACTGCAAGTCATTTTTCTTATAATAATAAAGAGGGGGCCTGCCCTACCTGTGGTGGTACTGGGACCATTTCGATGGATATTCAGTATCTGCCTGACATGGTGGAGATTTGTTCAACTTGTGGTGGCCGTCGCTTCAACCAAAAGGTATTACGGGTTAAATGGCATGGTATGAGTATTGCTGATGTTTTAGATTATTCCGTTGACGATGCGCTCAAAGAAGCTATTTTTGCTGATCAGCCTAGGATTAAAAAGACCGTCCAAACACTGCATGATATGGGCTTAGGTTATTTGCACTTTGGTGAATCTACCCCGGCTTTATCAGGTGGTGAGGCACAGCGAATGAAGCTGACCAGCCATATTCACCGCAGCCAAAAAGGGACATTGTTTGTGTTTGATGAACCTACGGTGGGTTTACATCCATATGATGTCCGGACTTTATTGCAGGTATTCCAAAAATTAATTGATCAAAAAGCTACTATTATTACGATTACACATGATCTTGATATCATGGCTAACAGTGATTATATGATTGACATGGGGCCACGTGGTGGTGATAAAGGTGGTCAAATTATTGCTTCAGGTCTACCTGTGGATATTTCTAGGAATAAGGCTAGTTTAACGGCAAAATATTTACGGGCACACTTAGAATTGTACCAAAAGTAGTAAATTTACTAGATCTTGTGAACACTATAAAGCATTGTTATATAAGCATTAATAAGCATAATAATTATTATTTCACAAATAATTGAAAAAGTGTGGAAAACTTTTCAAAAAAGACTTGCATTTTGTGGATAACCTGTTATACTAATAAGTGTAAGGAATTAGCAGTCAACTATATAGAGTGCTAATTTCAAATTCCAATACAAGGAGTGTTTGCATATATGGCATACTTTGACAACGATTTTGATAACTTATTTAATGAATTAAACGGTTCTTTCTTTGATAATGGTGGTGGCTCCGATGGTTCCATTCCTATTCACTATTCAAGTAATATTAATGGAACACCACAAGGCTTTGAACAAGGCCCACAACAGGGTAAAGGTGGCAAGCCGATTGGTGTTGATTTAGTTGAACAAGCTAAGAAGAATAAATATGATCCGGTTATTGGCCGTGATGAACAAATTAAGGCTGTAATTGAGATTTTAAGCAGACGTAAGAAGAATAATCCAGTTTTGATTGGTCCTGCCGGTGTTGGTAAGACTGCTATCGTAGAAGGCTTAGCTGAAAAAATTGCTAAGGGTGATGTCCCTGAAAAGATGAAGGACATGCACATTATTGCAGTTAATATCAACGATATGGTTGCAGGTTCTAGTCTTCGTGGGTCCTTTGAAGAGCGTCTGAAGAAGGTCATTGATAAAGCTAAGAAAGATCCTAACATCATTCTCTTTATCGATGAATTACACAACATTATGGGAGCAGGTTCTACTGACTCTGAAAATAACAACGGTGACGCTGCTAATATTTTGAAGCCGGCACTTGCTAGTGGTGATTTGAAGTTAATTGGTGCTACTACTACCAGTGAGTATCAAGAAATTGAAAAAGACGCAGCTCTTGCTCGTCGGTTCCAACCAGTTCAAGTTCCAGAACCTTCATCTAAGGTAACGGTTAAGATTTTGGAAGGCTTGAAGAAGAAGTATGAAGACTTCCACCACGTAAAATATGATGATGACGCATTGAAACTTGCAGTTACTTTGTCACAAAGATATATTCAAGGACGTTATTTACCAGATAAAGCCATCGATTTGATGGATGAGGCTGGTGCTAAGAAGTCTTTGACAGCTGCACCACGTGACGAAGATGGTATCAAGAAACGGATTAAGTCTCTGAAATCTGAAAAAGCCGATGCGGTTAAGAGTGAAGATTACGATAAAGCCGGTGATTTAAAGAAGAAGATCGATAAATTACAAGACGACCTTAAACATGTTGATAAGAGTGCTGATACACCAACTGTCACTAAGAAGGATATTTACTCTTTGATTGAAGAGGAAACTAAGATCCCGATGAGTGAACTTCATGCTGATGAGGGGCAGAAGAACGCCGACTTGGCTAAGAACTTGAAGAAAGTTGTTATTGATCAAGATAAGGCTATCGATGTAATTACCGATGCTATTGCTCGTAAGCAAGTCTTTAAAGATAATAACAGACCTACTGGTTCATTCTTACTCACTGGTCCTACCGGTGTTGGTAAGACGGAATTGGCTAAACAATTAGCTATCCAATTATTTGGTAGTGAAAAGCACTTAATCCGTTTGGATATGTCTGAATACCAAGATGAGATGGCTGTTAACAAGTTGATTGGTTCTGCACCAGGCTACGTAGGCTATGGTGAAGGTGGTCAATTAACTGAAAAAGTTCGGCACCAACCATATAGTTTGATTTTGTTTGACGAAATTGAAAAAGCTAACCCACAGGTATTCAACGCATTACTGCAGATTATGGATGATGGTCGGTTAACTGATGCTCAAGGCAGAACTGTTTCCTTTAAGGATACTATTCTGATCATGACTTCCAACGCAGGTTATTCCGATAAACTGCTTAAGAACGGTAAAGTTGACCATGAGAAGTTGATCAAGGCTCTTGAAACATACTTCAGACCTGAATTCTTGAACCGTTTGGATGCAATCGTACCATTCAACTCATTGACTGAGAAAGATATGACTAAGATTATCGATATCTACCTTAAGAAGATGTCCGATGTTCTGGCTAAGAAAGATGTCAGTGTTGAGGTTTCTCCTGAAGCTAAGACATTCTTGGCAGAAAAGGGTTACGACAAGAAGTTCGGTGCTCGTCCATTAAGAAGGGTTGTTGAACAAGATCTTGAGACTCCGATTGCTAAGCTAATTATGAGAAAGCCAGATACTGATAACGTTAAGTTCACAGCTGATGATAAGCACTTGTACTTAAACGGTGAGTCTGTCTTGGATATTTCTCCAAATCTTGAAGAAAAGGTTAAGAAAGACGACGCTGAAAAAGACAAAAAAGAAGATAAAGATTAATTATTAACTAAATAAGTCTGAAAACACAATAAAAGAGGTTATTCCCATGTGGATAACCTCTTTTTTTGTCCAATTTTTGTATAATAGACAGGGTATTTACATAAACGAGGAATAATATGTTTAAAAATAAAACGTTTGATATTACAGTAAAAGTTGTTTTAACGTTATTAGCTGTAGCTTCTGCGGGGGTAATATTCTTTACAGATTGGAATGGCCGCAGCGAAGCTATCTCCATAGTATATGGAATTCTGTTTTTGCTTGCCGCAATTGCTTTTTGGTTTAGTGATAAGAATAGAATAATAAAAATCATTTTAGACTGCCTTTTGGTAATTAACTTAATTATTACCATTTCACAGACAATGTCTGATATGCCATTGGGGATGATCGATGGCGGGCCTGTTGCCGCCTCTTTATTAGCAGTGTTGTTCGCCGCACCATCTGTTTTGGGATTGATTTATTTTAACTTAAGCAGCTTTCAGGATGGCTGGGACGTAATCCTAGTTTTGTTGCGGATAGTTCTAAGCTTTGTCGTGGGCTATACCTCACTCATACTTGTACTTATGTTGGCAGTTAGTGGGACGATGATTTGGCTTATGCCGCAATGGGCACAAATTGTCTTTGTTTACGGTATTTTACTCTTAGCTTTTTTGGATATTGTTTACGCAATTATTAATTGGCTAAAGTTTTATCGTGGCAAGTTAACCTGGATTACTACTAGTTTGTTTGTTATTCAAATAGTTGGTACATTGCCATTATTTGGCCCAATTAATTTTGAAAAAGTACTTTGGACGCTTTTTATCGTTGTAGTAGTTATAGCCACTGCGTATATGAATAACAGGGTTAAAGAAAGAAAAAGTAAGAAATAAATGATATATTTTTAATAATGAAAATTGGAATAGATTATTTCTTTTTGAAATAATCTATTTTTTGTGAAAGGGAGGGATTTTATGAGTGAAGATAATAAAGCACCACATTTAAAGCGGTCGATGACAGCTGGACAAATGGAAATGATCTCCCTTGGAGGAGCGATTGGTGTAGGCCTCTTTATGGGAGCTGGTTCAACAATTAAGTGGACCGGACCCTCTGTATTGTTGGCTTATATGTTTGTCGGCCTAATTCTGTATATCGTCATGCGGGCATTAGGTGAAATGCTTTACGTTGATCCTGGAACGGGCTCGTTTGCTGATTATGCCACAGAACATGTTCATCCAATTGCTGGTTACTTAGCTGAATGGGCTAACGTATTTCAGTACGTGATTGTTGGTATTTCAGAAGTGGTAGCAACTACCCAGTATTTACGTTTTTGGTGGAAAGGTAGTCCTGATTGGATTGCCGGTGTAGTTGTTATCCTATTTTTGTTATTGGCTAATTTAGTCAGTGCGAAGGCTTACGCAACGCTCGAATTTTGGTTTGCAATGATTAAGGTGGTTACCATTATTTTGATGATTATCTTAGGTTTTATGGTCATCTTATTTGGCTTCGGTAATGGTGGCCACCCAATAGGCTTTTCCAATTTATGGGCTCATGGTGGTTTCTTTACCGGCGGAATTAAAGGCTTTCTCTTTTCAATGGCAATTGTTGCCGGTTCGTATGAAGGAATTGAATTAATTGGAATTTCTGCCGGTGAAGTTTCTAATCCTAAAAAAGCGATCGTCAAGTCGGTTAAGTCCGTTCTTTGGCGAATTCTGATTTTCTACGTTGGTGCAATTTTTGTTATCGTAACCATTTATCCGTGGAATAAGTTGGGCTCAATCGGCTCGCCATTTGTTACGACCTTTGCCAAAGTAGGAATTACTGCGGCAGCCTCCATCATTAATTTTGTTGTGTTGACAGCAGCTTTGTCAGGAGCTAATTCAGGAATCTATTCATCAAGCCGGATGCTTTATAAGTTAGCTCGTGATAATGAAGCGCCTAAAACTTTTGGTTATGTTTCTAACCGAGTTGTTCCCAGTCATGCGATTCTGGGTATTACCGGTGGTATTTTTATCGGTTTTATTTTAAATGTGATCGTGCAATACCTAAACAAGTCTTTGGCAAATTTATTTGTTATTGTTTATAGTTCCTCAGTTCTGCCGGGGATGGTATCTTGGTTTGTAATCTTGCTGGCAGAGTTGAACTTCCGTAAGAAAAATCCAAAATTAATGAAAAAACATCCGTTTAAATTGCCCTTATATCCGTATTCAAATTATTTTGCTTTGTTAATGCTAACAATAATCGTTATTTTCATGTTTATTAATCCTGAAACCCGTCTTTCCGTATCAATTGGTGCAATTGTATTAATCGCTACTGCTTTGGTATATGTAATTAAGCATAGGAAAGGATAAGTTAAATTATTGTACTTTATTAAACCTTTTTTCTATAATATAAACGTTACATATAAAAAGTAAGTAAGGAGGAAGACAATGACTAAACCAGTTATTGGAATCGCAGGATCCGTAATTATTGATAGTGGTGGCATGTTCCCCGGATATCGCCGCAGCTATGTTAATGAAGATTATGTTGATTCAGTCGTCCAAAACGGTGGTATTCCGTACATTATTCCGGTTATTGAGGATGATGACGTAATCAAAGGTCAACTTGAACATGTTCAAGGCTTGATCCTCTCTGGCGGCCACGACGTTGATCCGCATTTATACGGTGAAGAGTTATTACCTAAGATTGGGGAAACTTGGCCTGCACGTGACCATTTTGACATGCTTTTGCTTAAATTAGCCGAAGAAAAAGGGATTCCGGTACTTGGTGTTTGCCGTGGCGCACAAATTATTAATGTTGCTCATGGTGGTAGTCTTTATCAAGATATCTCCTACCGTAAAGAATTGACTTATAAACATGAACAGGGTAATACTCCAACTTTACCTACTCATGGAATGAAGGTTAAGAAGGGTACTAAACTTGCTAAAGTACTTGGTAAGACGGACTTTATGGTTAATTCCTTCCACCACCAATTGATTAAAAAGGTTGCACCAGATTTAATTGAATCTGCAGTTGCACCTGATGGTGTGCCTGAAGGAGTAGAAAACAAGGCAGGTACGGTTATTGGTGTGCAATGGCATCCAGAAATGCTGCACCGTAATCCTGATACCGCCTTTATGAACAACCTGTTTAAATTCGTAATTAATAACGCAAAATAGGAAGGTAATTAAATTAAAATGAATGATAATACAAAAGCGGGGGATAAATTAGGCTTTTGGTCAATTGTCTTCTTGGCTATTAACTCCATTATCGGTTCGGGTATTTTCTTAACCCCTGGTAGTGTTGTTAGTCAAGCAGGCAGCAAGTCACTACTTGTCTACTTAATTGCAGCCATATTTGCTTCGATCTTAGCAATTTCATTTGCTGCAGCTTCTAAGTATGTTACAAAATCTGGGGCGGCATATGCCTATTCTAAAGCTGCTTTTGGTGATAAAGTTGGTTTCTATATGGGTGTACTGCGATACTTCTCAGCTAGTGTAGCTTGGGGGGTTATGGCTGTTGGGGTAATCAAATCCACCATTTCTATTTTTGGTGGCGATCCTAACAATACACTCAGTGTAACGATCGGCTTTTTGATCTTAATGGCTTTAATTACGCTCATTAACTTATTTGGACAAAAGGTTGTTAAGTATGTAATGAACCTAGCTACCATTGGTAAGTTAGCTGCTTTGGTTTTGATTATTGTAGCTGGAGTGGTTCTGCTTATTACTACGGGTGTTTCCCACAATCTGAACACAGTTGACCAAATTACCCAAAATGGGCAAAAGATTGTACCAACTTTGACCACTACCGGTTTTGTTATGGCAATTGTTTCTGCTTTTTATGCATTTACCGGATTTGAATCAGTTGCATCTGGTTCAGAAGATATGAAAGAGCCGGAAAAGAATTTGCCACGTGCAATTCCTCTTGCTATTTTGGTAATCGCTGCAATTTATATTGGAGTTGTGGCCGTTGCTATGTTGGTTAATCCAAGGGCACTTATGACAACTAAACAAGTTGTTGCTATTGCCGCAATCTTTAAGAATGAAATTTTACGCGACTTCATTTTAGTTGGAGCACTTGTTTCCATGTTTGGGATTAACGTTGCTTCCAGCTTTAATGCGCCAAGAATATTAGAAGCAATGGCCCGTGAAAACCAGATGTCTAAGGCATTAACGAAGAGAACAAAGAATGACTTCCCAATTAGAACGTTCTTTATTTCTGTTGCTTTAGCAATCTTAATTCCGATGGCTTTCCAATATGATATGGTTAACCTCATCACTTTGAGTGCCATGGTAAGATTCTTAGGTTTCATCGTTGTGCCATTAGCTGTTATCCAATTCTATTGTGGTAAGAGCAAAGAAAAGGTACTTGATGCTCCTAAGAGTGCATGGACCGATGTTATTGTGCCGATCTTATCGATTTTGTTAGTTGTCTTCCTGCTAGTTGAATATAACTGGAAAGTACAATTTGGGATCGTTGTTAACGGCAAGGTTGTTGGTGTTAACTGGTATGCAATTGCTATGATGATTTTTGGTTTCATTATTTTACCGCTTATTATGTTCTGGATTTCTAAGAGTGAACGTAAAAACGAAAAATAGAATATCTCATGCAATACATGAGTTATAAAAAGTCATTCTCGTAGAGGAATGGCTTTTTTATTGTGGGTTAAAATGTAAAACCGTTAAATAGTTTGTGTAATGAATTTTTAGTCTTTGATATACTTAATAATAGGTGGTGAATAGGGATGCAGGGAGTCATTTTTTATAAATGAGAAAATTGACTAGAAAAAATTTAACGATAGTTCTGATCCTTATTATTGGTTTTGCATTAACGGCATGTTCAATAGTAAGGCATAATTCAAGAGATGAATCGAAACCCAAGGTGGTCAATCAAACTTTAACGAATAGAAAATTTAAATCTCTAAGAGTAAGAACACAAAGCAGTGCAGTTGCTGTCAAAGCCGGTAAGGAATTTGCTGTTATTTATCATGGTGAAGAAAATTTAAAGCCTGAAGTTGACCGGGATAAAGATTCTTTATCAATCGAGCAAAAACCTAAGAGATTTCATAAAAATGATAGTGAGCAAACAATAGTGGTTACGGTTCCTGAAAAGTTAACTTTAGTAAAGATCGATGCTCAAGACGGTGCCGTTTTAATTAATGATCTTAGTGCTAAAAGCCTTGCGGTTGGAAGTGAAGATAGTAAGATTACCGTTAATAATTTAACGACAACTTCAGGTACGAAATTACGAACTGAGGGTGGCAATATTGTTGTAAGGAATTCGCATTTTACGGGCTATCAGATAAATGCAAGTGATGGCAGAATTGAAATTGCAGGTAAAGGTATTAGTGGTGACTTTTACCGCAAACGTATTCTCAGTAAAAATGTATTAAATGCTAGAAGTGAAACTGGCAGCATTATAGTTAAATAGATAATAATGTCCTACACATTAATGTGTAGGACTTATTAGTTAGTTATAAAATTTGCATATGATCTTGTTCACATTTTGCTATCATATCTTTAGGCCATACACTGGCTTGTACTTCGCCAATATGAGCTTTGCCCAAAAGCAACATACAAAGTCGTGATTGACCGATTCCGCCACCGATAGTGTAAGGCAATTCGCCGTTTAAAAGCATCCTATGGAAAGGTAATTTAGCTCGTTCTTCACAGTGAGCCTTCTTTAATTGTTCGCGTAAGCTTTCTTCGCTGACACGAATGCCCATTGAAGAAATTTCCATTTTTTGCTGCAATGGTTCATACCAAAAAATAATGTCACCGTTTAATTGCCAATCATCGTAATCAGGTGCACGGCCGTCGTGTGGTTTACCACTGCGCTTTAATTTATCACCAATCTTCATTATGAAGACAGCTTTGTCTTCTTTAGCAATCTTATTTTCTCGTTCCTCAGGACTGATATCTGGCCATCGGTCTTCAAGTTCTTGGGTGGTAACGAAATGAATTTCATCTGCTAAATGATAGACAGAACCAGGATAGCGAACGGTAACTTCTTTTTCTATTTCTTTAATTGCCGCAAAGATAGTCTTAACTGTGGTCTTTAGTGTCTCCTCAGTTCGTTCCCTTTTACTGATGATCTTTTCCCAGTCCCACTGGTCAACATAAATAGAATGAAAATTGTCTAGGACTTCATCCCTTCTAATTGCGTTCATGTTGGTATAAAGGCCTTCGTGCATACCGAAACCATACTTCTTCAAAGCTAATCTTTTCCATTTAGCAAGTGAATGTACGATTTCAATTGTGTCGTCTTTCGGCATTGCCTTCATATCAAAGGCGACCGGCCGTTCAATTCCATTTAAGTTATCGTTTAAACCCGTTTTCTTTTCGACGAACATGGGGGCCGACATTCTCTGCAAATTTAATTTGTCGGCGAGAATTGCTTGAAAGCTCTCTCTGATAAAAACGATCGCAGCTTCAGTATCTCTAACAGTTAAGGTAGGATGGTAATCCTTAGGTAAAATTAAACTCATTTTATTTCTCCTTTGGAAAATTTTGGAAAATTAAGGTAAAGAAAAAGCCCTTCACCCTTATTTTGCTAAGGACGAAAGGCTTTTTCCGCGGTACCACCTAAATTGCCTAGAAACTAGGCCAACTCAATAAAGCACAAACATGCTCTACCAGCTTGGTAACGTACTGGATACGTCTCGACCTACTCTAATGCTCTTATTTCGGCGAGCTGCTAAAAGTGTTTTTCAATAATTCAGGGTCTGCTAGTCTCACACTGCCACTAACTCACTGAAAGAATTAAATTATTTACTCTTCTTTTTCATTGCTTTTTAATTTATTAATAATTATTTAACATCACGTTAGTAAAAATTGCAAATAAAAAGAGGTACCTTTTTCTTAAAGTACTTCTTCTTAACTAATCGGGAAGACAGGATTCGAACCTGCGACCCCCTGGTCCCAAACCAGGTGCTCTACCAAACTGAGCCACTTCCCGTTTTATGCGCCCTGAAGGGTTCGAACTTTCAACCTTCTGATCCGAGGTCAGACGCTCTATCCAATTGCGCTAAGGGCGCAAAACATAACCGCAATTATTATAACATAATTTTCTATAATAAAAGCGTATTTAAAAACCCAGTACTGACTACCTTGCAGTACTGGATAACTTTATTCTATCGGAAATTGCTCTTTATTTCTATGTAAGACTAGGCTTTTTAACAAGAAAATAATCTAGATGAAATATGAATTTAAAAATTTAAGCTAATTATCACCATTTAAGATAGTATTTTTGACGATTACGTAGTCCACTAACCTAATTGAATTTAAATTTTTGCCGCCTGCATACGAAATTGAGGATTGTAGATCTTCTTGCATTTCCTTAAGCGTCTTTTTAATTGAACCACGGTAAGGAACGAGCATTTGCTTACCCTCAACGTTGCGGTATGCTCCCTTTTGAACTTCAGAAGCAGACCCCCAATATTGTTTGTAGGTTTTACCGTTGATCTTGATCACGTTGCCAGGAGATTCTTCATGCCCGGCTAACATTGAACCAATCATCACCATTGAAGCACCGAAACGAATCGACTTAGCAATGTCTCCGTTATGACGGATACCACCGTCGGCAATTAATGGTTTGCTTGCGGCTTTGCTGCACATTCTTAGAGCAGATAGTTGCCAGCCGCCGGTCCCAAACCCGGTTTTAAGTTTAGTAATACAAGCACGGCCAGGACCCACACCAACTTTAGTTGCATCGGCCCCAGCATTTTCTAGTTCTCGAACCGCTTCAGGTGTAGCGATGTTACCAGCGGTTAAAAATGAATCTGGCAATTTTTCTTTAATATAATGGATCATTTTGATCACGTAAACAGAATGGCCATGCGCCACATCAATTGTAATGTATTCAGGCTTAACGTTTTCTTTGACTAATTGATCAATAAAATCATATTCACTGTCTTTAATACCGACAGAAATTGAAGCAAAGAGTCCCTTTTCGTGCATTCTTCTAATAAAAGCGAGCCTTTTTTCAGGTTGGAATCTATGCATTACGTAATAGTAGCCATTTTGAGCAAGCCAAATGGCTAATTTTTCATCGATTACGCTTTCCATATTAGCTGGGACAACGGGGATCTTAAATGTTCGGTTTCCAAACTTAACACTAGTATCTGCATCATGCCGGCTTTTGATGATACTCTTGTTAGGTACAAGTTGAATATCATCATAATCAAAGGCTTCCATGCTAAAGTAATTGCTCATTTTTAAATTAACTCCTATATATTTAACCTGCCAAACGAAGGTTACTATACGAGATAAAATTTATTTTGTCAATAATAAAGTCGAACTATTAAAAAGATATTAAATAAAATAATTCGTGTTTTTCTTGACTCATGGTTGTTGAATTGCTAGACTAATTTACGTGATATTGATAGATTTTTTAAGAGGAGAAATGTAATGACAGCAGTTGCAGTTGTTGGAAGTCAATGGGGAGACGAAGGCAAGGGAAAGATTACTGACTTTTTGAGTAAGGATGCTGCTTATGCAGTCCGCTCAGCTGGTGGTAATAATGCCGGCCATACTATTGCTATTAATGGTAAGACTTTTAAAATGCGGTTAATCCCATCGGGTATTTTTGCTGCAAGTAAGGCAGCGGTGATTGGTAATGGGGTAGTTATCAACCCTGCAGTTTTACTTAGCGAGATCAATAACTTGGAAAAGAATGGGATTGATACCGGCAAGTTAAAGATTTCTAACCGTGCGCATATTATCATGCCTTATGATATTAAACAGGATGAATATCAAGAAGAAGCTAAGGGCGCTAACAAACTTGGAACCACCAAGAATGGTATTGGACCAACCTATATGGATAAAGCTTCAAGAATTGGTATTCGGGTATGCGACTTACTTGAAAAGGATACTTTCGCGGGCAAATTACGTGCAAACTTAAAAGAAAAGAATGCCTTGTTTACTAAAATTTATGGTAAACCTGCACTTAAGTTTGCAGATATTTTTGATAGATATTATGAATATGGTCAAAAAATGAAAAGCCATGTAACCGATACATCAGTATTAATTAATAATGCGTTGGACAATAATGAAAGAGTTCTCTTTGAAGGTGCACAAGGCATCATGTTAGACATTGATGAAGGAACTTACCCATTTGTTACCTCATCAAATACAATTTCTGGTGGAATTGCAAGTGGCATTGGTGTTGGAGCTAATCGTTTCGATACTGTCGTTGGTGTCTGCAAAGCCTATACAACTCGGGTCGGTGCCGGTCCATTTCCAACGGAATTAATTGACAAGACCGGTGACCGGATTCGTGAAACTGCCCATGAATACGGTACGGTTACTGGCCGTCCCCGCCGGGTTGGTTGGTTCGATTCGGTTGCACTCCGTCATGCTAAGCGTGCGTCGGGAATTAATGCATTAAGTTTGAATTTACTAGATGTCTTCAGCGGTTTTGCTAAGATTAAAATTGCCACAACTTATGAACTTGATGGTAAAAAGATTGATTATTATCCAGCAAGTTTGAGGGAACTTAATCGTTGCAAGCCCGTATATGAAGAACTTTCTGGTTGGGATGAAGATATTACTGCTGCTAAGTCATGGGAAGATTTACCAGAAAATGCGCAAAAATTCTTGAAGCGTATTTCTGAATTAGTTGGTGTTCCGCTCGTCACTGTATCTGTGGGACCAGATCGTGAGCAAACGATAGTTTTAAAGAATCCGTGGGAAATGTAATTTATGCTTAAACGATATACTCGCCCAGAAATGGGTAAAATTTGGACCGATGAAAATAAATATTCTGCATGGTTAAAGGTAGAAATTGCTGCAACTAATGCCTGGGCCGAACAAGGTGAAGTTCCTAAAGAAGATGCAGAAAAAATTGCTAAGAATGCTACTTTTACCGCTAAACGTGTTGCTGAACTTGAAAAAGTGACGCACCACGACGTGGTTGCTTTTACTCGAACCGTTTCTGAAAGCCTTGGTCCTGAGAAAAAGTGGGTGCACTTTGGCTTAACTTCAACTGACGTTGTAGACACTGCTCAAGGTCTGTTACTTAAGCAGGCAGATAAAATCATTCGCAAAGACCTGCATGATTTGAAAAAAACGATTGCCGAAAAGGCAGTTAAGTATAAGGATACGGTTGAAATGGGCCGTACTCATGGTGTGCAGGCTGAACCAACCACCTTTGGCTTAAAACTGGCTCGCTGGTATGCCGAAATCAACCGGGATATTGACCGCTTTGAACACGCGGCTAAGGGTGTAGAATCTGGTAAAATATCCGGTGCCGTTGGAACCTTTGCTAACGTTCCGCCAGAAGTAGAGACAAGTGTGTTAAAGCAGCTGCACTTAACCCAGCAACCGGTTACCAGTCAGGTTTTGCCGCGGGACCTGCATGCTGAATATATTGCCATGCTTGCTCTAATTGCAACCAGTATTGAAAATTGGGCTACCGAAATTCGTGGTTTGCAAAGATCCGAAATTCATGAAGTTGAAGAGCACTTTCGTCCGGGACAGAAAGGTTCATCGGCGATGCCCCATAAGCGTAATCCAATTGGCTCAGAGAATTTATGTGGGATGGCACGAGTAATGCGTGGTCATATCATTACTGCTTATGAGGACGTACCATTATGGCATGAACGAGACATTTCACATTCAAGTGCCGAACGGGTTATCTTGCCCGACACCACGATCGGTGTTGATTATATGCTTCATCGTTTTAATAATATTTTGTCTAATTTGGATGTTTTCCCTAAGACAATGCTTAAGAATATGGGTAAAACTTACGGTTTAATCTATTCGCAACGGGTACTTCTAAAATTAATTGATGAAGCTGGTTTATCCCGTGAACAAGCTTATGATATGGTCCAAAAATTAGCTAATAAATCTTGGAATGAGCAAACTTCTTTTAGAAAATTAGTGGAAAATAGTGACGTTATGAATTACTTATCTAAAGCTGATGTTGCTGATGCATTTGACTACCATTACCATTTACGCCATGTTGATGAAATTTTTAAAAAGGTTGGTCTAGAATAAAAAATTGCATAAAAATAGTGTTAGGAAATTTTTCCTAACACTTTTTCTTTAGATTAAAATACCTAAAATTAAACCAATAACTTGCATGGCCTGAAAGAGGGATAGGTTCTGTGGGGCTAAATCAAAGGTTGTTGGGATGTGGTGCTTTTTATTATTTTTATCAACCCAAAAGGTCATGTCTTTAGTCTGTTTAGCGTTAAAGGCCTTAACGTTTTTAATTAATTTAGGTAAAGTAATAAATACTAATAGTTGCCATATTGGCAAAACACGGAGTATTACGGCAATTGTTACCGTTACATAAGTACCTAAAGTTAGGTAAGCAAATAAACGCAGGGAATTTTTAACACCAATGTAGGATGGCAACGTATGCCGGCCATTTTGGAGGTCTGCTTTCAGATCACAGGTATTATCAGCTAGCATAGTAGCGGCATTAAAAAATACCTCAGGCAGAGATATTAGAAAAATAATTAGCAGGTTTTGTAAATTACCATTGAGGCTGAATGCGGGCCAATTGAAATTTAAGGTTGCTATTTCTTTAATTGGGGCATTTATATAAACCGTTAGGAAGGTTATGCCAAAGCCTTCAAATAAACCGGCTAAAAGTTCGCCAATCGGGGTTCGAGAAAAGGGTACCGCCCATAAGTATAGAATACAGAGGTTAAAAGGCCGGGGATTCCGATTAAAAGAATGAACCAGTTAGTTCTAACAGTTAGCCAGATACCTAAAATACTTGCAATAAGCAGTAAAGAAAGCATGACATCCATTGCGGTCCGTGGGGATAACTTATTTTTTCCAATAACATTATGGTTCTTCTTAAAATCATTGCTTTTGGCTAAGCGATAATCCTGAACGTTATTAAAGCCGGTAACAAAGAGGGCAATTGCACCTTGGGCAACTAGGTATATTAAGGGATTCTGCCAGTTAAAAGTATGGAAGAAGTAATAAGTAAATAGTATCCCGATTAAATAGGGCATTAAACTGTTTAACTTAGTATTGAGTCGAACCAATTCGAAAAAATCAGTCAAAGTCATTCTGTTATATTTTTGCGTTCGTTCCATATGAAAACTCCCAGATTCTAGTGTAAAAAAGTCTTTATTAAAATCATATCATAAAGGGTGAGACTAATCGGCAATATTTATCCTCTTAGTTTTATAAAATGACCTCTTAGTCAAATAAACTAGATTTAGTTAGGGAATGATAGTTTAATAAGAATAACCAATCGAGGCAGGTGAGAATCGTGAAAATAAAAATTGAACTTGATCCGAAAGTGAATGCAACTAGCATCACAATTCACGCTAAGAAAATGTCGCCTGAAATTGAGCAAATGTATAGGCAGCTGCAAGAAATTAGCAATCATCCTGATCAAATTGAGGGTAAGAAGAATAAGGTAACCTATTATTTAAACTTAAATGATATCTTGTTTTTTGAAACAGAAGATAAGCAGGTAATCGCTCATACAAAGCAAGATGCTTTCGTTGTTGCCTATAAATTGTACGAACTAGAAAATCTACTAAGCAGCCAGTTTATGCGAGTGGCTAAATCAACTATTTTAAATTTAGATCAGATTTATGCCCTGACGCGATCAATTTCTGACTGTAAGGTGCAATTTCACGATTCATATAAAACTGTCTATGTTTGGCGGCATTATTACCGTAATCTTCGTGATCGGTTAAATGAAAGAAGGTCGTCATAATGAAAAGAAGAAATATCAAACGAATATTTTGGGGAATAAGTTTATTAGCGGCAGCCATATTTTTAGTAATGGATCAGCTGCATATGTTTTCATTTCACTTAGGATTTGCCAGCATTTTTTGGACGGTAATCTTTGCTGCTACATTAATTGAAAGTCTCGTAAATAAAAGTATTTTTGGATCGGTCTTTTCTGTTGCATTCTTATTAATTGTTTATGCTAAGCCGTTAAGGATCACCCGAATTGTTCCGTGGACAATCCTGCTGGCAGCATTTCTTATTTGGATTGGTTTATACCTGCTATTTAAGAGAAGTTGGGGCCCAACGATTTATGTCAATAATAAGAAAATAAAAGGTAATTGGTCGGATCTTGGTAACAACAAGAAATTTCATGCAGAGCACGTTTTTTCTGAATCCGATGGCAGTACTGATGATGAAAATATTGTTATTAGCCAAAAATTCTCTGATGTGTCACGTTATATTCGTTCACAAAATCTGCGAACAGTAAATATTAATTCTTCAATGGGTGAAGTAAATGTTTATCTGGATGCTGCTAAAGCTGCGGGTGATACTGTTACTGTAGATATCAATGCATCAATGAGTGACGTTGCGCTTTATATTCCGTTATCTTGGCGGATTGATGATCAATTAAAGACTGGTCTTGGCGGTGTTGAAATTAATGGTAGTTCTACTGGTGATGGTCCGACATTGGTTTTAACCGGCCATAGTAATTTAGGTGACGTTGAGGTTAATTACGTATAAAGTGATACATTAGTGAGGATTTAGCTATATGAAAACAAATGATAAATTAATTGATTGGGCGATCGAGTTGCAAAGCCTTGCACAAGCAGGATTAACTTATGGTAAAGATACTTTTGATAAGGAAAGATACCAAAAAATTAGAGAAATTTCTGTTGAAATGATGTCTGAAAAATCCGGATTACCGATCAATAAGGTAAAAAATTTATTTTGTAATGAAGTCGGTTATCAAACTCCTAAAATTGCTACAAGGACTGCTATATTTAAGGATGAAAAGATTTTATTGGTAAAAGAAAATAATAATCGTTGGTCCTTGCCAGGTGGTTGGTGTGAAGTTAATTTATCTGTTGAAGAAAATTGCATTAAAGAAACTAAAGAAGAAGCCGGTATTAATATAAAAGTTGAAAACATACTAACCTAGTGTTAGGCGATCATTCGGGCTCTTTGTCAAATCCTGTTGATAGAGAGTAAATGAATAGAATCAGGCAGTCAT
>NZ_AYZC01000069.1 GCF_001436775.1 Lactobacillus acetotolerans DSM 20749 = JCM 3825 | reverse complement strand
GAAGCAAACGGAAGCACACGAAAGAAACTTTGTTTAGTTTTGAGGGTAGTACCTCAAACGATTTGAATAAAAAAGAAGCGTAAATCGGGCCTATAGCTCAGCTGGTTTAGAGCGCACGCCTGATAAGCGTGAGGTCGATGGTTCAAGTCCATTTAGGCCCATAGACATAATGAGCGATAAGCGATAGAATTGTGTCTGCCTAATGGTAATTGGGGGCTTAGCTCAGATGGGAGAGCACCTGCTTTGCACGCAGGAGGTCATCGGTTCGAACCCGTTAGCCTCCATCGGATCTGTAAAAGGATCCATGGTTAGTACATTGAAAACTGAATATAATCCAAATAAAAACCGAGACAATCATTGAAGAACAGATTGTAGAGCGACCGAGAAGAGCGATCTTAAAGTAAGGTCAAGTAGACAAGGGCGCACGGTGAATGCCTAGGCACTAGCAGCCGAAGAAGGACGTGACGAACTACGAAAAGCTTCGGGGAGTTGTAAGTAAACTAAGATCCGGAGATGTCCAAATGGGGAAACCCAATGCAGTGATGCATTATTACTAGCCGAATAGATAGGCTGGTAAAGGAAGACGCAGTGAACTGAAACATCTAAGTAGCTGCAGGAAGAGAAAGAAAAATCGATTTCCTTAGTAGCGGCGAGCGAAGAGGAAAGAGCCTAAACCAAGTGATTTATCATTTGGGGTAATAGGACTGCGATGTAGGAGCGCAAGTAATAGCAGAACTATCTGGGAAGGTAGGCCAGAGAGGGTGAGAGCCCCGTAAGCGAAATTATGAGCGCACTTAGCAGTATCCTGAGTAGGCCGGAACACGAGGAATTCCGGTTGAATTAGCGAGGACCATCTCGTAAGGCTAAATACTAGCTAGTGACCGATAGTGAACCAGTACCGTGAGGGAAAGGTGAAAAGAACCCCGGAAGGGGAGTGAAAAAGAACCTGAAACCGTGTGTCTACAAATAGTCAAAGCACATTAAAGTGCGATGGCGTGCCTTTTGTAGAATGAACCGGCGAGTTACGTTAATTAGCGAGGTTAAATCAGAAAAGATGGAGCCGGAGCGAAAGCGAGTCTGAAGAGGGCGAGATAGTTAGTTGATGTAGACCCGAAACCAAGTGACCTATCCATGATCAGGTTGAAGGTGTGGTAAAACGCACTGGAGGACCGAACCCGTGTAAGTTAAAAATTGCTGGGATGAATTGTGGATAGCGGTGAAATTCCAAACGAACTTGGAGATAGCTGGTTCTCTCCGAAATAGCTTTAGGGCTAGCCTCGAAGAAAGGATAATGGAGGTAGAGCTCTGTTTGGACGAAGGGCCCGTCAGGGGTTACTGAATCCAGATAAACTGCGAATACCATGTATCTATCTTCGGGAGTCAGACTGCGAGTGATAAGATCCGTAGTCGAAAGGGAAACAGCCCAGATCACCAGTTAAGGTCCCAAAATCTATGCTAAGTGGAAAAGGATGTGGAGTTGCGTAGACAACTAGGATGTTGGCTCAGAAGCAGCCATCATTGAAAGAGTGCGTAATAGCTCACTAGTCGAGTGACGCTGCGCCGAAAATTTACCGGGGCTAAGCATAGTACCGAAACTGTGGATGTAGTGGAAGACACTACGTGATAGGAGAGCGTTCTAAAGGCGGTGAAGTTTGACCGTGAGGACAAATGGAGCTTTTAGAAGTGAGAATGCCGGTATGAGTAACGAAAGATAGGTGAGAATCCTATCCACCGAATGACTAAGGTTTCCTGGGGCAGGTTCGTCCGCCCAGGGTAAGTCGGGACCTAAGACAAGGCCGAGAGGCGTAGCCGATGGGGAACAGGTAGAGATTCCTGTACTGCATTTAATCGTTAAGAGCAAAGGAGCGACGCAGGAGATAAAGAACGCATGGTGCTGGAAATCCATGTTTAAGCGTTAAGTATGAGAATGAGTCAAATGCTTATTTTCGTGAAGTACGAGGCGTGATAAGGAGCGAAATTAAAGTAGCGAAGGTTCTATAGTCACACTGCCAAGAAAAACTTCTAGCCAGAGAGAATGTACCCGTACCGTAAACCGACACAGGTAGTCGAATAGAAAATACTAAGGTGAGCGAGAGAACTCTCGTTAAGGAACTCGGCAAAAAGACCCCGTAACTTCGGAAGAAGGGGTGCTGACTAGAGATAGTCAGCCGCAGTGAATAGGCCCAAACAACTGTTTATCAAAAACACAGGTCTTTGCAAAATC
Organism: Lactobacillus acetotolerans DSM 20749 = JCM 3825; assembly: GCF_001436775.1. Taxonomy (GTDB): domain Bacteria; phylum Bacillota; class Bacilli; order Lactobacillales; family Lactobacillaceae; genus Lactobacillus; species Lactobacillus acetotolerans. The sequence continues at coordinate 1,295 of NZ_AYZC01000069.1, read as the reverse complement.
GTAAGACGACGTATAAGGGCTGACACCTGCCCGGTGCTGGAAGGTTAAGAAGAGAGCTTAGTGCTTAAAGCACGAAGGTTTGAATTGAAGCCCCAGTAAACGGCGGCCGTAACTATAACGGTCCTAAGGTAGCGAAATTCCTTGTCGGGTAAGTTCCGACCTGCACGAAAGGTGTAATGATTTGGGCACTGTCTCAACGAGAGACTCGGTGAAATTATAATACCAGTGAAGATGCTGGTTACCCGCGACAGGACGGAAAGACCCCATGGAGCTTTACTGTAGCTTGATATTGGGTATCTGTTAAAGATGTACAGGATAGGTAGGAGCCAAGGAAGATAGAACGCTAGTTTTATCAGAGGCAATGTTGGGATACTACCCTTGTTTGATGGATACTCTAACCTAGACCTGTAAGCCAGGTCAGGGACAGTGTCAGGTAGGCAGTTTGACTGGGGCGGTCGCCTCCTAAAGAGTAACGGAGGCGCCCAAAGGTTCCCTCAGAATGGTTGGAAATCATTCACAGAGTGTAAAGGTATAAGGGAGCTTGACTGCGAGAGAGACAACTCGAGCAGGGACGAAAGTCGGGCTTAGTGATCTGGTGGTACCGCATGGAAGGGCCATCACTCAACGGATAAAAGCTACCCTGGGGATAACAGGCTTATCTCCCCCAAGAGTTCACATCGACGGGGAGGTTTGGCACCTCGATGTCGGCTCGTCGCATCCTGGGGCTGAAGTTGGTCCCAAGGGTTGGGCTGTTCGCCCATTAAAGCGGCACGCGAGCTGGGTTCAGAACGTCGTGAGACAGTTCGGTCCCTATCCGTCGTGGGCGCAGGAAATTTGAGAGGAGCTGTCCTTAGTACGAGAGGACCGGGATGGACATACCGCTGGTGTACCAGTTGTCTTGCCAAAGGCATCGCTGGGTAGCTATGTATGGACAGGATAAGCGCTGAAAGCATCTAAGTGCGAAGCCTCCCTCAAGATGAGATTTCCTATTGCATAAGCAAGTAAGACACCTCAAAGACTAAGAGGTAGATAGGCTGGAAGTGGAAGAGTCGTGAGACTCGGAGCAGACCAGTACTAATCAGTCGAGGACTTGACCAAAAGCGAAACAATCTGGTTAAGGTTTTTATGAGTGGATTATATTTAGTTTTGAGCGTAGTAGCTCAAAGAGAGAAAAGTACGGTGGCAAAAGTAAGAAGGATACACCTGTTTCCATGCCGAACACAGAAGTTAAGCTTCTTCGCGCCGAGAGTAGTTGGTGGGAGACTGCCTGCGAGGGTAGGTAGCTGCCGTGCTTT
>NZ_AYZC01000068.1 GCF_001436775.1 Lactobacillus acetotolerans DSM 20749 = JCM 3825 | reverse complement strand
ATTTTAACTTATAATCTAGGCTATTTGGTTAATTTAAACAACTAGCACCACGCGTACCAATTATAATTATTAATAACTGAACAACAACCGCTCGCCAATCACCAGCTGTAGCCAGGTAAGCATTGATTAATGGTGGCGTTGTCCAAGGAACAAGAACAACTACCCTATTCATCCAGCCAATAGCAGTGAAGAAATAAGCAATTAAAATACCGATAACTGGTTGTAAAACAAATGGAATCATCATTGGAATATTAAAAACAATTGGATACCCGAAAATAACCGGTTCATTAATATTAAATAGTCCTGGAGCTAATGATAGCTTCGCCACCTCACGTGATGACTTCATCTTTGAAAAGATAAAGATGGCAATAAGCAGACAAATGGTTGAACCGGTACCACCAATCATACCGAATGTATCTCTAAAAGTATTCGTTAAAATATAAGGTATTTGCTTATGAGCGGCAAATGCAGCCATATTTTTATTCATATTCAATAGAAGTAACGGATCAAGTAAAGTGCCGTTTATAACTGTTTGGTGAATACCTAATGTGAACAGGAAGTTACCAATACTATAAATTAACAGCATCCCCGGTAAACTAGTATTAACTGCTCTTAATGGTTACTGAATCAAATCAGTAATTAATTTAATTAAATTGGTGTGGCCAAATACACTGAGTAACATAGATATTAAAGCAAAGAAACTAAGCGTTAAGATAGCCGGAATCATATTATTAAATGAAGCTGATACTGCAGGTGGTATATTTTCACCTAAATTTATCTTTAAACGCTTAACTTTAGAAAGTTTAATAAACATTGCTGTGGCTAATAAACCAATAATAATACCAGCAAACATACCAGTTGTGCCAAGATTGTTAAAAGATAAACCACCAGTAACATTAATAGCTTTTTGTGTACCTGCCTTCATTAATTGAATATTATTCGGCATAATAACAATTAAACTAGCTAATGCTACTATTGCAGCCATAATTTTGTTAGAAAAGTTTTTATTAGTTGCTAATGTGTAGCCAATAGTTGGTGCCAAAGCCAAACCTGCAATATTCAAAGTACCATTAGTTACATCGGTACCCCCAGATTTGCAAGTTAGTCAATAATGCCCCGTGAGCAAACAACGGAAATATAACATTATTAATTAGTACTGCTAACCCAGCTAAAATAAATAGTGGCATAAGTACAGCAAAAGCATCCTGGAGTGACCTTAAATGAACTTCATTCCCTACTTTCACACAAACATTAGTAAATTTATCAAACACTTTTTTAGATTTTGAATTTTCATTCATAATTACTACCCTCTAATTAAAGAATTTCACCATTCGATTTAATCACTTGTTTCAACCAGTAATAACTCTTCTTAGGTACGCGCTTAAGATCTTTCAGATCATGATTAGAACGGTTAACGTAAACAACGCCATACCTTTTATCAACGTTTCCTTGCGAACTAGGAATATCTATTAAGCCCCAACCTAAATATCCGATAACATTGGCACCATCATTAACCGCATCTTTTAGAGCTTGAATATGGGCACGGTGGTACTTTATTCTGTAATCATCATTAATTTTATGTGTACCATCCCAATGCTCACGAACACCAATTCCATTTTCAATTGGAAAGATTGGTAAATGTGTCCGGTTATAAAGATCCATCAAAACATTATGAAAACCTTTTGGATCTATCTGCCAGCCCCATTCATTGGATTGTAAATATGGATTCTTCGCAGCACCCATATTTCCGTAGTAATTCGGTGCCGTTCCTACAGGAATTTTGGTACTATCAAGAGTAGAAGTAGCATAGTAGCTAAAACTAATAAAATCACTTCGTGTTTTGGAAATCTCAGCTAAATCTTTATCGTTTAAAATATCATCTAAGCCATTGTTCTTCATAAATTGGACAACTTCATCAGAGTATTTACCTTCAGTAAAAATTCTTAACAGATTATAATCTGTAAATTCTTTAAATTTACGGACGGCTTCAACATCATCAGGATTTGGCGTTGCAGGATATGTTTCTTGAAAAGCTTCCATTCCACCAATTTTTAAAGTAGGATAATTATCGTGGATATAATTTGCTACTTTAGAATGAGCTAATGTAACGTTATGTTGTATTTGGTAGAGATCATGAAGTGTTTTATGTCCCTTTAGGTAGCCACTACTCTGAAAAGCATCACCAAATCCATAAAGATTTTGTTCATTAAATGTAATCCAATACTTAACTTGGTCACCAAATTCTTCAACCATTTTTTTAGAATATTCGAAGAAATGATTAACAACTTTTTTATTAATGAAACCATTGTATTTTTGTGCTTGATATAAAGGCATATCAAAGTGATATAAACATATCATGGGCTGAATACCATTATTTAATAGTTCATTAATTAAATTCTTGTAGAATTGAATTCCTTTTTCATTAAATTCACCTTCACCTTTAGGTTGGACTCGACTCCAAGAAATTTGAAAACGATAGAAATTCATCCCTAAATCCTTCATTAAGTGAATATCTTCGGGATAACAATGATAACCATCTATAGCTACTTTCCAGTCGGAACTATTTTTAGTTGCTGGTCTAATATCATAAACTGAAGCACCTTTTCCATCTTCATCGTATGCACCTTCAGTTTGCATACTAGAAGTTGAATTGCCCCAGAAAAAATTTTTAGGTAATTGTTTCATTGGTTTACCTCCTTGTAATCGGTTTCAATTATAAGTATATACATTTAAGGCAAAAAGTAAATGCTAAAATACAATTTATATTAAAAAATATCATTGAGAGGAAATAAATATGTTAAAGTACGTTGAAATTGAAAATGAAATTAGGAAACGAATCAAGAATGGTTATTATGCTATTGGTGAACATTTACCAGATCAAAATCAAATGGCCAAGGAATTCAAAACAACTCGTGTAACCGTACAAAAAGCATTAAAGAACCTAATCAATGAAGATTTGATTTATAGTCAGCGTGGATCAGGCACCTACGTCAAAGCTAATGCGAAATACGCGTCTAAATTTGATTTTGGTGTTGATCAATACGTTGGAACCACGCAATTTCTTGGCAGAAATCATAAAATTACCAGCAAAATTATTAAATTTAAAATTAGATATCCAAATGCCGATGAAAAAGAACGGTTAAATTTAAAGAAAAATGATTTAGTTTACGATATTAAACGTCTAAGAATAGTCGATGATGAACCTTATGCATTTGAATATACAAAAATGCCGGTAAATATTATTCCCGGTATAGATGAAAGTGTATTAAAAAAATCAATTTATGGGTACATTAATCAGACTCTAAATAAAAAAATTGGAGCTGCATACCGTATAATCAGTGCAAATAAACCAAATCAAGATGATCAAAAGTATTTAGAATGCAAAAAAGATGATCCCGTTCTATTAGTTAACCAAGTCGTTTTCTTAAAAGACGGAATTCCATTTGAATATTCGGAAACACATCATCCCTATAACAAAGGTAAAATAACCGTTTACGTTTCTGGAAATAACCGTTAAAAAAAGCTTTACTGAAAATTTCAGTAAAGCTTTTTATATGGGAAAAATTTGGGTCTATGATATTCCCTGTTGATAGTTTATATATGATAAGCTGTTAGCAGGGT
>NZ_AYZC01000067.1 GCF_001436775.1 Lactobacillus acetotolerans DSM 20749 = JCM 3825 | reverse complement strand
TATTTTAACTTATAATCTAGGCTATTTGGTTAATTTAAACAACTAGCACCACGCGTGAATTATATTTATCTACAAATAAATTTGTTATGATATTGCTCAATTATTCATTCCAAATAAAAACTCTTGCCATATGACAAGAGTTTTTATGATAACGGTAATATTAAATTTTAGTACCAGCTTGGCTTGTCGCCTTCAGTGCCTGGCTTTTCCAAACCAATTGATTCATGAACATCTTCAGAAGGATTCTTGATCAATTCGTAAACATATGAAGCAATTGATTTTCTTGAAACTTCAGTGTTAGTGATTGGTTCGCCCTTCTTGGACTTTTGATAATCGACTTCATCCTTATTAGTCATCCAGCTTGGACGAACAATCGTATAATCAAGATCTGAATTTTCAATTCTCTTTGCGGCCTTAGCATATTCAGTAATATAATTGCCCAAAGTTTCTTTATTCCATTCACCAAACTTGCCAGCTACTTCATCATAAATGCCTAAAGTTGAGATCCAAATCAAACGTTTAACACCTAACTTATCCATAGTCTCAACAACGGCTTGAGCTTGCTTATCAATAGTTCCAGTACCAGCTAAATTTGCATAAACAACATCTTGACCTTTAATTGCCTTTTCAAGATCAGCTTCATTGGTAGCATCTCCATCAATGATGGTTGCCTTATCTTTGTCTTTTGCCAAGCGACTAGCATTTCTCAAAAACAAAGTTGTTTCAACATCTTTATCTGCAAACAACATTTCTTCAGTTAATTGTGCAACTTGACCATGTGCACCTAAAACAGCAACTTTAACCATCATTCTTCTCCTTAAAAATAACTACACATGCTGCTCAAGATAAGAAGATTCCCATGCATAAACACTTTCAATATGTGAACGTAATTTTTTAATGGCTTTTTCTCGGTTATCTTCTCTAACCGCAGCAATAATTGCTAATATCTCTTTTACAGAAGATTTCATGCAGCGCTGATCATCGCGAATGGCATATCTCATACGATTGGTTTGACTTTGCAAAAGATCCAATTCCTTTTGTAAAGTTGCCTTGTCGTCACTTTCCGTCAAATAATGATGAAATTGTTCATCACATTTAAGATACTTTTGCCAATTCTTTTCATCAAGTGCTGAACGAAACTTGCTTTCAAAATCATCTAACCGATCATGATCTAATTTTTCAAAGGACTTATTCAAAGCATATCCTTCCATCATTGATCGTAATTCATAGTTTTCCTTTAATTCTTCAGAATCAACTTCGGTCACCTTTGTTTCTTGCCTATCACGTTCAATCAGGCAATCGTTTTCCAATTTCTTAAAAGCTTCACGAATCGGAGTCCGTGACATGTTCAAGCGAATACTCAATTGATTCTCTGAAAAAACATGTCCTGGTTGATACTTGCCGGAAATAATTTGATTTTTGATGTATTTATATGCCTTATCTTGATTAGTCATTTTTGATACCTCGCAATCAAATTATAGCAAATATCGCTCTTTTTCACTTACAATTGTATAGTATGATACTAACTATTAATAAGCAACAGCTTGACTATTATAACCTGTATACAGGTTTATTTTTTGGCTAATTCTTTCCCAACTCTTCTACCTTGATGCAATGATCCACCTAAGGCTGTGCCTGAACCTGGATAATATTCGCCGATCCATCCACCAGCATTTTGACCTGCTGCATAAAGTCCCTTAATTGGTCGATCTAAATTATCTAAAACTTCAAGATTTACATTAACGTTTAAACCAGCAATTGAACCAATGTTCATATCGCGGTTCTGATATGCATAAAATGGAGCTTGCAAAATTTCAACGCCTTCAGTTCTGCCAAATTGTGGATCACGACTTTCACTTGCATATTTATTCCAAACGTTCAAAGTATTAGTCAAATTCTCAATATTGACATTTATTTTGCGTGCCAAACTTTCGATGGTATCTGCCTTAACCAAATATCCACCATCCATGTCTTTCTTCATATCATCTTCAGATTTGTATGGCATAGCACCTTGGCCAATACTATTTTTACCAAAAATCATCCACGTAGCCTTGCCCAAATTGGTTTCTTGTTCATAGTTTGCCCGAGTAAGATAACCATAAGTTGTATCTTCATTTACGTAACGGTTACCCAAGCCATTTACATAAAACATTGGGAAGGTTGTAATTTCATCAGAAAATCCGGCAGCAAATTTGAAGTCAGCATCCATTGCACCGCTAACTCCAGCTAGGCCAGCACCTTGAGCCATTCCCATGATGATGCCATCGCCTGTATCATATTTGGAATTAAGTAAAGTATGTTTCTTAATATCGCGATATTGCCATGGATCTAATCGTTTTGCCAGCTTTTCATTATGATCAATACTTGCTGTTGCAAGAACAACGCCCTTATTCGCCTTATAAGCTAAACGCTTATTTTTATGTTCAACAATTACGCCAACAACTTCATTATCATTTGCAGATTTTGAAATTAATTGAACAACTGGAGTATCGTAAACAATTTTCACGCCTGCGTCTTCGGCAGCCTTAAGCATTTTTGTAATCATCACTACGCCAGCGCCATTGACACCGCCATGTTCATAAACATGGATTCTATCAGCAAAATTTTCTTTATTTTCATATGGAATTACTTTATGACCATAAACATCTTGCCACTTCAAACCTAAGTCGCTTAACCAATCAATAGTATTGGCAGCATCTTTAGTAAAGTCATCCAATAATTCTTCGTTCACATGACCTTCGCCAGTTTGCATGTATTCGGCCAAATGTTTTTGTGGATTATCATCTTGGTACTTAGTAAACTTTTTTTGCCACTTTGTCCCAGATGCTTGAATAATTCCTTGAGAATAATTTGTCGTTCCACCTGGCATGCCTGCTTTTTCAAACAAAATAGTTTTTGCACCATTTCTTGCCGCTTCAATTGCGGCCGATAAGCCTGAAGCTCCTGAGCCAGCGATGATCACATCATATTCATCTTTAAAGTTGACATCATTTTGATATACTCTCTTATCAATTGGTTGGCTATACTTTGGAACAGAAATTTCGCTATGCGGATCTGTTTTAATATCTTCAGCTTCTTCTGAGGTCATTTTTCCTTCAGAAACTTCTACGCCCTTTTTAGCAGCTTTCAATATCGCACTTGAAGAAAAAGTTGCGCCTGTAATTGCGTCTACATCAACACTTTTAGAATTGTTGATTCGTTCAATCATTCTATTTGCAGAAAGTTCGCCAACTGTATATGGAGCTATTCCATTTGCTTTTACATTTTCAATTTTATTATCTTTAATAGTTGTTGTTACAGTTAGCACACCGTGAAAGCCTTGTGCTTTTGCTTTAAAAATTCCGTCTTGCATAATTTTAAAACCTCTTTTATCTAAACCGATTACATTTGTATAGTATGATACTAACTATTAATAAGCAATAGATTAAAAGTCATAACCTGTATACAGGTTTTTAAGCAAAAAAGAGGAAGCATATTGATCAAATAGATAATATCAAGACCTTATTAACAATTTTCTTACAAAATTAAAATCGTAATTAATTAAATCGATAATTAGTTAATGGTAACTATTTATATATCAAGAATCGACCTTATACATGTTTATAGTATACGTTTACTGTTTATGTTTAATGTCCATGTTGGAATTTTCTATAAACACTAAAAGCGCTCTTTAATACAATGTCATTAAGTTAAGACATTGACGAAAGTTTAGCTTTATGAACCGAATCATTT
>NZ_AYZC01000066.1 GCF_001436775.1 Lactobacillus acetotolerans DSM 20749 = JCM 3825 | reverse complement strand
TTGGCTTCATGACCTATTTGAATCAGTGTTGCACTTAATTTGATAATTCAGGAAATTAATAAATTTAAAAAAGGTTTCATTTTTCCAACGCAAAAGTTTAAACTTTATTTGAGGTGATATAAATGGAACCCATTTTTTTGACACCATATTTTAGACCTAAAATTTGGGGTGGACGTAAATTAAATACTATTTTTCACTATAATATTCCACAAGGAAAAGTCGGTGAAGCCTGGATTATATCAGGTTATAAGGATGATGCTTCAACTGTAAGTGCTGGTCCGCTTAAGGGTAAAACTTTACGTGCCGTTTATCATGAACATCCAGAAATGTTTGGTAATCCTAAAGAAAAAGAATTTCCACTTCTGGTTAAATTCTTAGATGCAAATGATAACCTCTCTGTTCAGGTGCACCCAGATGATGCATATGCTCGCAAAGTTGAGCATGATAGTGGTAAGACTGAGAGTTGGTACGTCATGCAGGCTGATCCTGGTTCATATCTGATCTATGGCCACACCGCAAAAACGCGAAAAGAATTAGCCGATATGATTCATAAGGGTGAATGGGATAAGTTATTGCGTAAGGTTCCAGTAAAAGCTGGAGACTTTTTCTATGTACCTGCAGGAACGATTCATGCTTTGACAAAAGGCATTTTAGTTATTGAAACGCAACAATCTAGCGATGTAACTTACCGTCTTTATGATTATGACCGGGTAGATAAAAAGACCGGTAAAAAACGTGAACTGCACACACAAAAGTCGATTGACGTAACTACTGTGCCGCACGTTGATCCCAAGCTAAATATTAAGAATAATACTGATCAGGACGCAAAAATAAAGACTTTGGTGGAGCCACCGATTTCACCGCACTTTTATTTGTGGCAAATTGACCTTGATGGAACTTGGAAGACAGGACTTAAAAAGCACCCTTATCTTTTGGTTTCGGTAATTTCTGGTTCGGGTAAATTTGAGGCTGATGGTCAAGATTATGAGCTTAAAATCGGTAGCAATTTTATTATTCCAAATGAGCTGAAGGATTTTACATTCACTGGTAAAATGAAAATTGTTATGTCTGCTCCAGGAGATAAAGATTAAGGCTAGTTAAATATAGAAAAGGAAGTGAAAGAGAATATGATCTATATTTTTTGTGGTAGTTTAATTATAGCTGTTGGCATCATTTGGCTGATTTCACCAGCTCAAAGGCCGAACAGGCTGTATGGTTATCTATCGTATTTAGCACAGGTTAATAAAGATAGTTTTAAATTTGCTCAAAGACGGGCGAGTTTATACTGTTTGTTATTTGGTGGAATTCAAGTAATATTAGGTTTACTTATTCGCTTTTTAAATTGGGATCGATATTTCCTTTTCTGGTTACTCACTTTTTATTTCTTTATCTTATTTCCGATTATTTGGACAGAAAAAAGTCTTAAAAAATTTCTTATTAAACGTCACGAATTGCCAAAAGACTATGTTGATCCCGATAAAGTAAAACATAAGAGAACAAAAGGATTTAAGGATCAATAATGGGTTTGAAAATTTTAATGGTTGAAGATGACAACTCTGTTGCCGAAATGATGGGGATGTTTTTTAAAAAAGAAGGATGGTCTGAGGATGTTGCTGCTGATGGAATTCAGGCAGTTGATATGTTTAAGAAAAATCCTTCAAAATATGATTTGATTACTTTAGATCTTAATTTACCTAAAAAAGACGGGATCCAGGTTGCTAAAGAAGTACGGGCTATTTCTCCAACTGTACCAATTATCATGCTAACTGCGAGAGATAGTGAATCAGATCAGGTTCTAGGTTTAGGTGTTGGGGCCGATGATTACGTGACCAAGCCCTTTAGCCCGCTTGCTTTAATAGCTAGGATCAAAGCCTTACATCGGCGGGTGATGATGGAAGATGATTCGAGTTCATCTGATTCTAATGAAGACAAAAATGATTATGACATAGAAACAGCGCACCTTAAGATATCTAAATCTAGGCGGGAAGTTTTGTTTGATGGGCGAGCAGTAACCAATTTAACTCCTAAGGAGTTTGATTTACTATTTACGATGGCGCAAAAGCCGAAGCAGGTTTTCTCACGTAATCAGCTACTTGAACTGGTTTGGGGCTATGAATATTACGGGGAAGAACGCACTGTAGATGCCCATATTAAAAAGTTACGACAAAAATTAGAAAAAGTTGGTGCTGATGTTATCCAGACTGTTTGGGGTGTTGGTTATAAATTTGATGATTCGCAGGTTACGAAATGAAGTTAATTTATCAGCACATGCTTGGCTTTTTATTAATTATTGTAACCACTGTTTCCATTATTGGTTATGCGGAAATTAATTATATAAGTAACCAGGCTTATTCACAAAATTATAAGAGAATGGAAGAATATGCTTCGTCATTAGGAGAAATGGCGGCGAGCAATGAACGTGGTGGTACTGCACGGTTAAATTCCAACTTTTTAAACCAGCTGCAATTTGTTTTACAGGGTGATAATGTTCACTTAAGAATTTTTAATAATCAAAATGTCCAGATTTATCCTAAAACACGGGATAATTTGCAACTTTCTAAGAATGTTTTTAATACTCTTAGTCATGGACAAGAAATTCGCATAAAGAACAATAATAAGCAGGATTCTTACGTTGGTCGCAGTAAAGATGCTTATACTGGTGTGCTGGTGCCCTGGTTAAATAATAAAAAGTTAATTGGCATAATTTGGATTGGCTCCCGTGTTAAAAATGTGGAACGGCCAATTTATATGGCTAAGCATAATCTATTAAATGCATTGATTGTTACCTTAATTGTTGGATTAATTCTAAGTTTTATTTTGGCGTATTATTCTACAAATAAAATCAAACGTCTTTCGCGGGCAACTAATAAGGTTGCGGCTGGAAACTTTGATGTTCAGCTTCCGCATAAGGATAGTGATGAAATTGATCAACTAGCTGGGAATTTTAACCGCATGGTCCGAGCGTTAAAAAAGGCTGATGGCGAAATAAAAGCTCAAGAAAAGCGGCGCGATCAATTTATGGCTGACGCTGCACATGAAATGAGGACACCTTTAACGACTATTAATGGCATTTTGGAAGGTTTACAGTATGATGCGATTCCAGAAGAGTCTAAGCCAAAATCAATTGCTTTAATGCGGCAAGAAACTAAGCGTTTAATTCGTTTAGTTAATGAAAATCTTGATTATGAAAAAATTCGAAGTAACCAAATTATGCTTACCAAAACGAATTTTAATGCTCATAAGGTATTAAACGATGTTCAGATTCAACTTAAACAGAATGCTGAGAAGTCTAAAGATAAATTAGTGGTTGAATCACCAACTGATTTGCCAATTTATGCAGATCGTGATCGCTTCACGCAAATCATGGTTAACTTAATTCAGAATGCGATTCAGTTTACGCAAGATGGCACAATTACCGTGACCGGTAGGAGGATTGAACACGGCACAACAATTTCAGTTCATGATACCGGAATAGGTATGAACAGTAAGCAGATTAAGTATATTTTCGAACGTTTCTTCAAGGCTGATCCATCACGCGCTCATCATGGAGTTGACGAATCAGGATTAGGCTTAGCAATTGTTTCTTCTTTGATTAAGCAGCATGGAGGAAAGATTGAAGTTAAGTCAAAACCTAAAAAGGGTTCTACGTTCACGATTACAATTTTTGATAAAGGTTACGAACAGTTTGTAGCGAAAAAATAATAAGTAAATAAAAAGGAACATTTCTATTTCAATGTATGTAGTGAGCCCAAGAAATTGGACAAACATTTGTTTTAGCTGACTAGGGCTTGATT
>NZ_AYZC01000065.1 GCF_001436775.1 Lactobacillus acetotolerans DSM 20749 = JCM 3825 | reverse complement strand
GGGAAAGCCAGGTATCATACACTAAGAGCATGGTATCTGGCTTTCAAGTTTCAGTTACTTTATTAAATTAGAGTCTTAATATTGTTATTGTAACAATTAGATAAAAATAAATTTTATTGAATTGAGGATGTATGTATGTTAGGAAAAAATAATTTCAAAGAACGATTAAGAAAGATGGAGATGCAGGCCAAAAAAGACCGTTTCTCTATTCGTAAATTAGCCATCGGTGCAGCTTCTGTGCTGTTAGGTTTTAGTTTTATGGGAATAACTGCGCAATCAGCTAAAGCTGACACATTTAATCCAGTAAAACAAGATAAACAAGAAATAGTTTCTGAGAGCCAAACCTCCAAAACTGTAGGGGGGGGGGTATTACACTCTCCATCAACTGAGGCTGTAAGTAAGAACACTACTGCATCCTCAACTGATAAAGCAGTCGATACTGCTGCAAAACAAGATAAAGAAAATAATAGCACCAGTGCAAGTAACACGGGTGCTATTTCTGATATTGATAGGAAGCCAAATTTAGCAACTTTTCCAGGATTAACTTTATTCTTTCAAGTAAATGAACCAGAAGCTCAAAACAGAGCTGATAATGTAAATACCAATAAGCAGCAAACAAATATTGATCAACCAACTGCTCCGCAGAATAAACAAGCAGAGTCCGATAATGGTGCTGCTGATACCACTGCTGCTCAAGGACCAATTACTGAGCAGTCAAATGAACAAGTAAAGGAACAGTCTGATAAGACAGAGGATTCTACCCAAACTGAACCAGCTGCTGAAAAGCAACCGGTGAAACCAGATTTGAGTACTTTCCCAGGCTTATCCATGTTCTTCACTGACGTTAAGAATGCAGATGCAAAGGATAACGTCGCCAAGACACCAGCCCAAGATACAAATGCTGATAAAAATGATCAAGATCAAACGAATGCAGAAGGTGATAAAACACCGTCTACTAGTTTGACTCCTGCAGAAAAGATTCCAGTTGCACCAAAGAAAGACGCTGCTTTAACTGCTGCTGCCTCTGATTTACAGAGTGCCATTGACAAAGGCAATGCATACGTAAATTCAGACAAGTTTACCCAAATGACGATTGAAAAACAAAAGCAATTACGGGATGCCATTCAAACTGGTAAAGAGTTAATGGCTAAGTACAACACGATGCAAGCTGCCATGAATTCTGCCGCACTGGAAGTAGATCAAAACAATAAAAATAAGGCTGAAACAAAAGCAAACGCTAATGTTGCAGCTTTGACTACTTTAAATGTTAATAACAATACACCTACAGATACTAAAGCTGGTGCAGATAATACAACAACTGATACAAATAAAACACCAGCTACTGATTCAACTTCTAGCTCTACTAATACAACAGTCACCACTCCTGAATTAACTCAAGCTGCACAAAGTATTATTACATTGTTGGGAACATTAGGAGCAGTTAATAGTAAGATTAGTTGGGATCCGACAACTAAGACCGCTACAATAGGAGCAGGTGAAATTGAAGATTTTTGGAGTATTAGAGATCTTCCAGCTGGTGCTGAGGATCAAATGAAACATATAAAGATTACAGGTCCTGTAACACACAATGCAAAAGACGTTAGTACTTTATTTAGCCATTTTTCAAATTTAGAAGATATTACAGGCTTAGCTTATTTTGATACTAGCAATCTTAATAAACTGGATGCTTTGTTTTCTAATGATCCTAAATTAAAGAGTATAGATGTTTCACATTTCAATACCAATAATGTAACTTCAATGAATAGTATATTTATGCAAGATTCTAGTTTAACCAATATTATTGGTTTACAGAATTGGCATACTGATAAGGTTACCGATATGAATTGGATGTTTGGATATGACACCGCTTTAACAAGTTTGGATTTATCTGGCTTTAATACTGCTAATGTTAAAACTATGTATTCGATGTTTAATGGAGATACTTCATTAAAAAGTTTGAACGTTGGTAGCTTTAACACTTCTAACGTCACTACTATGGAAAATATGTTTAATAGTGATTCTAGTTTGACGAGTCTAAATATTTCAAATTTTGATACTAAAACAAAATCTACCACTACTACTAATATGTTTGCGGGTGATGATAAATTAGAAGAGATAAATTTGGGACCTACTACTCTTATTGGCTCTGATTCTAAACTTTTCAGTCCTGGCTATGATGATCCTGTTCATCCAACTAAAATAGCTACATTGACTGATGGGAAAGATCATCATGGTACTTGGTATAGCTATGCTAATGGTACTATTAATTTTAAGTTTATTAATACTGCAAATAATAAACAAATTGGGACAGCAAAAGCAACGGGTCATACTAATGCTCAAGCTTTAGATTTTACTGATAGTAAAATTTTTAAAAAATATATTACTGATAATATGCCAAAGGGTTATCAATATTCTAGGATGGATTCTCAGAATGCAAGTTATTCTTATGCAGGCACAACAGTAAATGTTTACGTAACTGGTAGCCCAGTACCGGATGATGGCATTCATACGGTGATTGTTAAGCACTACCTAGAAGGAACTACTGATAAAGTGCCAAATATTGCAGTCGATAGTTATACTTTAGGTGCAGGTGAAGCTTATGGGACAACGGTTACGGCGAAAACGACGGATATCCAGCAAAAGGCACCTAATGGTTATGAATTAGTACCAGGTCAAAGTGATCAGAGTTATACATTGGATCCGAATGCGACAACACAGAAGCAATTAATATTTTATTATCGTGGTATTACACAAAACAATGTAACGATTAACTATGTAAATGCCAAAACAGGCAAAAATGTAGGCGATCCATATAAGCCAAGTGGTAGAACCGGTAAGACAATTAATTTAAAAGGTAAAATTCCTGCAGGCTACCACTACGCTACTGATGATGAATTAACTGGTACAGGTTATAAGCAACCAGATGCAAAAACGACAGTTTATACTACTGATACCCAGACAATCTCAGTTTATGTTATGGGTGATTCGGTACCGAATGACGGTACGAATAAAGATGCCGTTCATGTCCTGCACTATCTAGAAAGTCAGGATAATAAACCGACTACCGATAAGGTACCAGGTATAAAGGTTAATGATTACTGGCTGGGTGGTGTTTACGGTGATACGGTCAATGCCAGTGGCACCGATGAAGAGCAAAAAGCCCCAACTGGCTATACACTAGTTAATCCAGGTAATCAGAGTTACAAATTAGTTAAAGATGCATCCACGCATCCTGAGTTTATCTTCTACTATAAAGCTGATACAGAAGCTCATTTAAGCGTTCAATTTGTGAATGCCAGAACTGGCAAAGATGTTGGCAAAGCAGTAAAGGCACCGGATGGTTATATGAATAAGCCGTTTGATCCGACTGATAGTAATAGCTTTATCAAGACCAGCATTCCAGACGGCTACCATTATGCCACGACCAGTGATGAATTGAATGGCGAGACGCAGCCGAAGAATGATGGCAGTATCAAATACACGGATCAAGCTTATACAGTAACAGTTTATGTAGCTGGAGATGATGTCCCAGATGATGGCACCAATAAAGATGCAGTTCACGTCTGGCACTATCTAGAAAGTCAAGATGATAAACCGACTACCGATAAGGTACCAGGTATAAAGGTTGATGATTACTGGCTAGGCGGTGCTTACGGTGATACTGTTACTGCCAGTGGTACAGATGAAAAGCAAAAGGCACCAACTGGTTACACCATAGTTAATCCGAAGGAGCAAAGTTATGAGTTAATCAAAGGTGCTACTACGCAGCCAGAGTTTATTTTCTACTATAAGGCCGATAAAGAAGCTAATTTGAGTGTTCAATATGTAAACGCTAGAACAGGTAAAGATGTTGGTAAAGCAATAAAGGCACCAGATGGTTATATGGACAAGCCATTTGATCCAACTGATGACAATAGCTTTATCACAGCGAATATTCCAGATGGCTACCATTATGCCAAGACCAGTGATGAACTGAATGGC
>NZ_AYZC01000064.1 GCF_001436775.1 Lactobacillus acetotolerans DSM 20749 = JCM 3825 | reverse complement strand
TTAAAGAAAATAAATAAGCCAAATCATTAATATGACTTGACTTAGAGTAGAAAAAAGACATTGAGCAATTTTTGCTCAATGTCTTTTGCTTTTCTATTCAATTGTTAATCAAGTGAATAGAAAATTATGCATCTAATTTAACTGGGCTAGCTGGCTTCTTGCCCTCAACTAATGCTAAGTTGTTGTCAAATGCCTTGATTACCATGTTGCGTACAGCATGAGTAGTGTAGAAGGCAGTATGTGGAGTTACCAAAACGTTTGGACGATCAATTAAGTCTGCTAAACGCTTGTCTGGGAATTCTTTGCCTTCCCAATCTTTGTTAAATACACCAACTTCTTTTTCGTAGGTATCCATAACAAAGCCAAATACTTTACCTGAATCCAAACCACGGATTACAGCATCAGTGTCAACAAGTGGACCACGTGATACGTTAACGATTACAACGCCGTCTTTCATTTCTTTGATTGACTTGTCGTTGATCATGTGAACGTTAGCTGGAACATCTGGTACATGAAGTGAAATTACGTCAGCTTGCTTGTATAAGTCATCAAGGCTGTCAACGTAGTAACCCTTCTTGTCAAGTTCTGGGTTCTTGTAGATATCGTAAGCAATAACTTTTGCTCCGAAACCTTCCATAATCTTCATAAATACTTGACCAATGTGACCAGTACCTACAACACCGACAACTTGGTCACGAACTTCACGACCAATTGTTGGAGCCCAACGTAAGTCACGTTTAGCCATCTTGGCATCCATGCGCTTGTCTTGACGTAAAATACGTGCAGCTTGGATAGCAGCATGTTCAGCAATAGCGTCTGGTGAGTATACAGGAACGTTGGTAATTTCGAAGCCTAATTCCTTAGCCTTCTTCATATCAATGTTATCAACACCAACATTACGTAATGACATCTTAGTAACACCAACATCGGCTAATGCTTGAAGAGTGTCAGCACTGTAATCTAATTGTTGATAAACAACAACACCATCAGCACCCTTAGCTAATTTAGCAGTATCAGGTGTTAAAAGCTTGCCAGTGTAATCAACATCGATATCTTTGTGAGCACTTTTCCATTCGTTCAAATATGGTTCTTCATCTTTACGAATTGCGTAAGCAAAAATTTTTGTCATAAATTCAACCTCCCAAAAAAAATAATGATATGACCCTTGTGCTATTATACACTTGAGTTTGTCTGACAAAAAATTAAAAATATGATTTTGATGAAAAAATTTGCTATTTAAGCGTTGATTATAGTAAAGAGGAGAAAAAATGGCTTTGACGAACAGTTGGATTGAGCAATTACCGTTGAAAAAAGTGCTTTCATGTAAAGAAGTTCACGGAGGAGATACGAATAAAGCCTACCAGGTGAAAACTCCAGAGAAGAGCTATTTTATGAAGGTTCAGCCGAATAATCCCGCTTCTTATTTTGATCACGAACAACGTGGTTTAAAAGAAATGGGGAAGGCTGGTATTAATACTCTGCATCCGCTTTATAATGGTCAGATCAATGGTGACGCATATTTATTGTTAAATTGGTTAGATACTGATGTGGGCAGCCAAGAAGATCTGGGCAGAATGGTGGCTAAGTTACACCAGCGGCATAATGATCAGTTTGGCTTTGGTGATGTCTATAAAAATCGGGTCGTTACTAAAGATAATCATTGGAATAATGATTGGGTAGATTTTTATGTTAACCAGCGATTACTTCCAGAGGTTAATTATGCAAAAAAAGCTGGTCGTTGGGATGATTTCCGAGAACAACATTTCCAGAGGATGGTAGCTAAATTTACGGATTATTATGGTAAGAATAAGGTAACTCCCAGTTTATGTCATGGTGACCTTTGGTTTGGCAACGTGCTTTTTTCAAAGGGCGAACCATACTTAATTGATCCGGATGCCGTTTATGCAGACCGTGAATTTGATATTGCGATGACGACGGTTTTTGGTGGCTTTAGTAACCACTTTTACCGTGCATATAACGAAGTTTATCCGTTTAGGGCAGGTATTGCTGAACGCCTAAGCTGGTACCGCTTTTATTATCTATGCATGCACTTGGATTTATTTGGTGAAAGTTACGGCGATGCGGTGGATGATATTTTGAGGCAGTATTAAAAACCTTTATAATAAAGATAAATGAAAAAAGGAGATAAAAAATGATCTTAATTTCGTGGAATATCGATTCATTAAATGCCGCTTTGACAGGCGTGTCTTCCAGAGCTCATGAGACTCAGAAAATTTTAGAAAAAATACATGATATAAAACCAGATGTTATAGCTATTCAAGAGACAAAATTACGTGCCACTGGTCCAACAAAAAAGCATCAGGAAATTTTGGCACAGAAATTTCCAGAATATGATTATGTTTGGCGTTCTTCTGAAGAGCCTGCACGTAAAGGCTATGCGGGCACAATGTATTTATACAAAAAAGAATTAAAGCCCAAGGCTAGCTATCCTAAAATTGGCGCACCTGAGCCGATGGATTCTGAAGGTAGGATTATTACCCTGGAATTTCCTAAGTGCTTCGTAACACAGGTATATACACCAAATTCAGGTAATGGCTTGAGAAGATTATCCGAGCGGCAAGTTTGGGATAAAAAATATGTTGAATATTTGAAGAAATTAGACCAAAAGAAGCCTGTTTTAGCAAGTGGTGATTTTAATTGTGCGCATACGCCGATTGATTTGAAACACCCAAAAAATAACCACCATTCCGCTGGCTTTACTGATGAAGAAAGAAAAGACTTTACTAACCTGTTAGATGCTGGTTTTACTGATACCTTCAGAAAAGTTAATGGTAACGTTGAAGGTGTTTATTCTTGGTGGGCTCAACGGGTTCGAACAGCAAAAGCAAATAATTCTGGTTGGAGAATCGACTACTGGATTACAAGCAACAGAATTGCTGATAAAATAAAGCGGTCTGAAATGGTTGATACAGGTGCCCGTGCCGATCATTGCCCGATTTTACTAGAAATAGATTTATAAAGATTACTTTTAAAGCACTCAATAGGGTGCTTTTTTTAATTGGTCTAAAGTGTATAATTATTTCTCGAAGAGACGTTATTAAAAGTGGATACGAGGAGTTGACACTACGTGAAAAAAGAAAAAGATCGGGCTCTTGAACAGGATATAAAGTATAATCGTTTAACTGCCTTTAAATTGTTTGCGATGACCTCGTCAATGGTTATTTCTGTCGATGAATTGGCACCGTTTGGTAAAACTGGGCCGACCGCCTTATTTTATTTACTAATTGCCGGGCTCTTCTGGTTTATACCAATTACGCGAATGTCCGGTGAAATGGCTTCAATCGATGGTTGGGAAAAAGGTGGTATTTTTACCTGGGTAAAGGGATCCTTAGGTGATGAAACTGGCTGGACAGCTATGTTTTACCAGTGGATCCACATTACCGTAGGAATGGATACCATGATGTATGTGATCATTGGTGCGTTATCTATTACTCTGGGCACGCCTTGGTTTAATACCACACCACTTGTACGCTTTGCGTTAATGATGCTCATTTTATGGGGTGTAACAGCGATTCAGGTAATCGGGGTTAAAAAAATTGGTAGAATTGCAGAATGGTGTTTTATTTTAGGAATCGCAATTCCGGTAATTTTTTTGATTCTGTCTTTCTTTGTTTATGCATTACAAGGGCACCCACTACATATGACCATTAATTGGAACACGGTGATTCCCCACCAAATAAATGGCAATACTTTAGTTGCCTTTGTTCCATTTATGCTGGCCTTTTGTGGTGGCGAGGCTTCAGCTCCCCACGTTAAAAATTTAGATCATCCGCGTTCATACTCAAAGGCTATGCTTGCTCTGGCTGTTACCGCGATTTGTTTTGACTTATTGGGCAGTATGTCAATTGGAATGACTGTGCCAAAAAGTGAAATTCAAAATAGCACGGGTTTTGTATACACATATGGTAAAATTCTAACTTCAATTGGATTACCAGGAAATATTTTGCAAAAGATAGTTGGTGTCATGTTGGCTTGCGGCATTGTTGGCGAATTAGGTAATTGGCTGGCTGGACCTAACCAAGGAATGTATGAGGCAGCTAAGGAAGGCTATATGCCTAAGTTCTTTGCCAAAACCACGAAGCGTGATGTACCAATGAGATTAATGATTTTACAATCGGCTATTGTTACTGCTTCAGCTGTATTGATTACCTTCACTAGTGGAAAAGATGCTGATTTTGCTTTTAACGTTTCACTGGCGGGAACGACTGCCCAATACTTGATGGTCTATATGATTATGCTGACTGCTTACATTGTTTTAAAAGTAAAGCATGAAGATTTGCAAAGAACGTATTGGATGAGTAAAAATCCGAAATTAAGTATTGCAGTTGCTTGCTTGGCAATGGTAATTACGGTTATGGCATTCTTTGTAACCTTTATCCCTGCGGAAGGAACTCCCAAAGATTTAAGAAGTGCCTACGTTATTATCCTAATTGTTTTGTGTGGAATAGTATCGGTAATCCCGCTAATTATTTACCACTTTAGGAAAAATGATATAACCGACAATTAAACAAAAAAGAAACCCATTTGTTGTAATAGGCCCAAAAAGTTGGACACTTTTGGGGCTTTTACTATGTCTAAATTAAA
>NZ_AYZC01000063.1 GCF_001436775.1 Lactobacillus acetotolerans DSM 20749 = JCM 3825 | reverse complement strand
CATGACCTTTTTGTTTAAGTTCTATTTGTGTTGCACTTCAATTTTAAATCAGGGAAATTATTCTTTTTTAATTAAATATTCTTTTTTTCTGTTTCACGTTTCTTCTTTACCTGCTCTAGCATTCTCAAATCATTCTTTCTTAAAGTCAGAAAAGCGGTAACCGTTAAAGTTAATCCACCAACACAGATCAAAAATAATCCGGTTGGAAGCAAGAAAAACCAACTCTTACCTACCAAAGCTTTAATACACCAGCAAGTAATCCCAATTATCATAAAGGTAATACCGGTAATTACTGCTTTTGTGTTCGGCTTATATCTTTTCATTATTTATCCCCCCACTAGAATATTCTATACAAAAAAGAATCCGATTTCATTAGAAATCTGATTCTTATGGAAATTATTTAATAATTTGTGCAAAAAAAGGAACCTGATTATCTAAAATCAAGTTCCAATTTTAAACGGATTTATCTATCAGAGGGAAATGGTATTACTTTAAACCTTCCCACTTCCAGTTAGTGACTTCTGGCATATCTTTACCATTATCACGAATGTATTGGTGGTGCTTAGCAAGTAAATCATTCATATGGTTAATGAAGCCAGCGCTCTTACCTTGCAACTTAGGAACACTCTCAACAGCATCCTTAGCTAAGTCAAAGCGGTCTAAGTGGTTCAGTACTCGCATATCAAATGGTGTGGTAATATCACCATTTTCTTCATAGCAGTGAATATGAACGTTATGACGATCACGTGCAAACCAAATTGACTCCATCATTGTCTTGTAACCGTGCCATGCGAAGATAACCGGAACATCACTTGGGAAGAGACGTTCGAATTCTTCATTAGAAATGGCATTTGGATTATCCTTAGGACTCATTAACTTCATAACGTCAACAACATTGATGTAACGAATCTTCAAGTCTGGGAAATTCTTGTGCAAGATATCAATTGCGGCAAGTGATTCTAAAGTTGGCTCAGTTTCAGTTGAAGCAAAGACAATATCTGGCTTGGCATTTTGATCAGTTGAAGCCCAATCAATGTAATCCAGACCTTTATCAGCTAATTTACCAGCTTCTTGAATTGAGAACCATTGTGGACGTGGCTGCTTAGAAGTTACCAAAATGTTGATACATTCACGTTGTTGGAACGCCTTATTAGAAATTGCTAACAGTGAGTTAGTATCGGCTGGTAAGTATTCGTGAACCAAATCTGGACGGTTCTTCTCAAACATGTGCGTAAGAACACCTGGATCTTGGTGAGTATAACCATTGTGATCTTGCTGGAAAACAGTTGAAGTAGCAACAAAGTTTAATGATGGATAATCATGACGCCAATATTGTTCCTTAGCCTTACGTAACCACTTCATGTGCTGGGTAAGCATAGAATCAACTATTCTACCAAATGCTTCATATGTAGCAAAGAAGCCGTGGCGACCAGTCAATACGTAGCCTTCAAGCCAACCTTCATCTTGGTGCTCAGATAATTGTGAATCGATCATCCGGCCACTTGGAGCCAAGTTTTCATCATTTGGCGTGTGGATTGGTTCTTCCCATTGCCGCTTTTGGTCATCAAGCAGTTTGAACAAACGGTTAGACTTAGATTCATCTGGACCGAAGCCACGAAATGTAGTTGGGTTACGCTTAGAAATTTCATCTAAGTATTTGGCCCATTCAACCATGTCTTGGGCTTCCATTGAACCTGGCTTGTCGAACTTCAGAGCATAATCACGGTAATCCGGTAAGCTCAAGCGCTTAGGATCCTTACCACCATTAGTGATTGGGTTCATAGCCATTCTTTGATCACCATGAACAGCATTCTTAAGGACGATATCCTTAGGTGAGCCATCCTCGTTAAACAATTCTTCTGGCTTGTAACTCTTCATCCACTTAGTAAGCATATCTTTATGTTCCATATTGTCTTGAGAAACAGGAATTGGAATTTGATGAGCGCGGAAGGAGTTTTCAACTGGGTTGCCATCAAGGTCAAATTTAGGACCAGTCCAGCCCTTTGGTACACGGAAGATGATCATTGGCCAGTGTGGTAAACTTGCATCGTTATTTTCACGAGCATGCTTTTGAATAGCCTTAATCTCTTCGATTACCGTATCCATCAACTTAGCCATTTCTTCGTGAACTTGCATATGTGGCTTGTAGCCATTGAATTCACCATCTTTATAAGCAGAGATGATGTATGGCTTCCAACCCATGCCTTCGAAGTACTTGGTTAAGTCTTCATCGCTCATTCTTGAAACGATGGTTGGGTTAGAAATCTTGAAACCATTGATTTGTAAGATTGGTAAAACAGCACCGTCTTTAATAGGATTAATAAATTTATCACTGAACCAGCTTGTTGCAAGTGGACCAGTTTCTGATTCACCATCACCAATTTCAACTGCGACAATGACGTCTGGGTTATCTAAGATAGCACCAGTCCCATGAGAAAGTGAGTAACCTAATTCCCCACCTTCATGAATTGATCCTGGAGTTTCAGGAGCAGCATGAGAAGCTGAACCACCTGGAAAACTAAAGCGTTTGAATAACTTAGCCATACCTTTTTCGTTACGCTGAATTTGTGGGTAACGTTCAGTATAAGAACCATCAAGATAGGCATTAGATACCATAACCTGACCACCGTGACCTGAACCTTCAATATAGAACATATCCAGGTTATATTTCTTAATCACCCGGTTCAAGTGCGCATAAATAAAGTTTTGTGGTGCAATAGTACCCCAATGACCAATTGGTTTAGGTTTAACATCAGAAGCTTTAAGATCACGCTTTAATAATGGATTATGCATTAAGAACAGTTGACCAACTGACAAGTAATTTGCTGCACGCCAGTATGCATCAACGCTCTTTAAGTATTCTTTTGAATCGTAATTAACTGCCATATTGTTTCTCCTTTAAGCAATCACTTACTTAATAATTATCATTTTTAACTACATCTATATCATACCAACTTTTTGCAAAAGTTCAACTATTTTATAAATTGGGTCGTCCCAATTTTAATAAGTACTTGTTATTAAATAAAAGAGCAAATAAAGCCGACATTACAGCATTTATAATTTTTGCTTTAAGTACTTATATGCTTAAATACAGATAAGTACTTAAAAATAAAAGTAATATACTTACTAAATCATTAAAGGAATCAATAAAGATGTTAAATTATTTTTTGGAGGAAGAAATATGACTCAAGAAGAACGAATTGAAGAGATCAAAAAGATGCTGACAGTTAAACATCATTTAGTTACGAGAGATTTAGCCAAGCACTTCAACGTCTCTTTCGATACCGCTCGACGTGATATCCTGCGTTTAACTTCTACTGGACAAGCTATTCGAGTTCATGGTGGATTAATGGAAGTCAACCGTGACAATGTACCAAACTTCTTAGCCAGAAATCAGGTTGATTCTCCAATCAAAAATAAAATGGCTGAGATGGCACGGCGCTTTGTTCACGCTGGTCAGTGTGATTTCATCGGTCCTTCTACCACCCTTAAGCAACTCTGCAACTTACTAAATGGGTTAGACGCACAAATTGTTACTAATTCGATTGATAACTCTTTGGAATTAATGCAGTCTGAGCTTCCGAATGTTCGTTTGCTTGGCGGCAAGATAAACAAGAAGCAGCGCTTTAATTACTCTGTCACTGCTTTAAATATTTTACGCCGCATCAAATTTAATACAGCCTTTATTGGAACCTCCAGCGTAAAAGAAGACGGTGTTTACTCTAATAAAATGAGTGATTCAGAATTAATCAAAACAGCTGCTTCAAGGGCTAACCAAGTTATATTAATTGCCGAAAAGTATAAATTCATGAATCATAGTACTTCCCCTTACATGTCAATCCCTTTAGACAAAATTGATGTCTTAATTACCGACACCCCTTTGCCTAAAGATATCCAGAAAAATTTTGCAGAAAATACGCAAATCATACCAGTAATGAAGGAGGCACACTATGATTAACTTTTTTGTTAACAATTCACGCAAGAAGCGTGAGCAGTTAGATAAAGAAGTTTATCAATATTTGAATAAATTTTATAATAGTTTCTTCAGCAATATTTATAATGAATTGAATATTAATAAATATAAGCAGATCAGGGATGCAATTGGATTAGTTATGCGCAAGTTTGATAGTCATGATCATCCGTTAGCTTATACCAGCAAGTTAGTGATGTATATTCAGGCACGAATAGCTTTACACCACTTGCATTTAACTAATCAGCAGCAAAAATTAATGCAAAAGTTGAGTGAGAAAACTAAGTATGTAAATCTAAATTATGTTTATACCAGCCCACTTGACGATGCACGACAATTTACTAATATTTAAAAATATTTCCTTGTAGTACAAAAAATAAATCTAATTGCAAAAGAGCGCCCAATCATTTTTGATTGAGCGTTCTTTCTTCGTCCTTAAAATTGTGTACGTATGTTAGGACGTTGCTATGCCTTTAACGAGTTTCAAAGTTAGCCCGCTTGAGGTAACGACCGGAACCAATGATGTAGTAACTCTTACCACGAATCCCAACGGGATCGCCATAAGTTCCAACTACTTGGTGCTGCTTCACCACCTTCCGGCCGATTCTATTACCATACTGGCTATAGATATAAGCGTTATGCGTAAGCTTACGCTTGGTGGCGTCAATGTTACCAGCGGCAATGTAATAGTCATTAGCTGCTACATAGAACTTGCGGCCATTGATGGTCTTGGTACCATAAGTCTTTACCTTGGAATTCAGGTTCAAGATTACCTTATTAGCACGTTTACCTTCTTTATTGTACAGATAAGCATTGTGCTGCAAAGCTTTGACTGTGAATGCTTTATCACTGTCCTGCTTAGCATTTGGTGATAACTCACTGTTAGCTAAATCTGGATAAGCAATCTTGATAAAGTTATTGGCTTTCATAAAGTGATTATGATCAATGGTGTAATACTTCTTACCACGGATCGTGACAACAGTCCCGTAAGTAGCCAT
>NZ_AYZC01000062.1 GCF_001436775.1 Lactobacillus acetotolerans DSM 20749 = JCM 3825 | reverse complement strand
TGCTTGGTTAACTCCTTAGCCTCACCGGCGACAGTTAATTATATTACCAACTTTACCTCCCTTTTGCAAGTACTTTTTACTCACTTTTGTAAAAAAAGGATAATTATAAGCTTAATTATCCTTGACACACCAGCAATACGAACGATTTTATATTTTTTAGATCAAAATTCCATTGCAATGATCTATCTCGTGTTGAATAGTCTCCGCAATAAAATTTGTAAATTGTTGTCTTTGCTTTTCCATATTCATGTTTTGATATTCAATCACAATTGTTTTATATCGCTTAGTTGCCCTGGTACCGGAAAGAGACAGGCATCCCTCCTTAGTTCTATAACTTCCTGATTCTTCTATTATATGCGGATTTAACATTACCATTGGCAACTAAGCGATAATTCTTTTACTTTTACCAATCATATTCGCTGCAAGGCCAGCCGCAGTTTTTTGATTAGCTACTAATGTGTCCTTTAAATCCTCTGCTATTCCAATATCTTCTTTTGTAGCTAACGTTGATTTCTGTCTTAAAAACATTGAGTCACGGATAATCTTACAAGCTGTCATCTATTTCCCTCCTATATCCTATTTGCTAAATTTAAGAAAAATTATTTATACTATTATAATTTATATTAAACTCTACCTAAGAAAAGTGAGGCAACACAAAATGAATGATACAAATAATCAAGCAACTCAAAAATTATCACCCTTTAAGTCATTAACAGGCGAGCAGAAAAAATTATTAAATAAAATTCTTTCTTTCATTAAGAAGCACATTAATAAAGACTATCCCGCAATTTTTACTATTTATGGTGACGCCGGAACGGGTAAAAGTGTGGTTTTATCAGCTCTTTTTAATAAGATTCAGGAGGCTAATCGTTGCCATAAAGGTGTCTTGTCCAATAGCAATAACTACTTTTTAGTTAATCATCCCGAAATTCTAAAAGTTTATAAGCAAATTGCTGGCTCTGTCAAAACTTTATACAAAAAAGATTACATGCGTCCCACCTCGTTTATTAATCAAATGGATAAAAAGCACAAAACAGCTGACGTTGTCGTGATTGATGAGGCACACCTATTATTGTCTAAACCGGATCATTACAATAATTTTTACTATAATAACCAGCTTCAGGAGATTATTAACCGGGCAAAAGTCGTCATCCTAGTTTTTGATGAATACCAAGTATTACGAATGAAAAGCCTATGGACGCCTGCACGCTTAGAAAAGATCACCCATAAATATCCACACGAGGAGTATTATTTGCAGCACCAGTTCCGAATGACCGCTCCTGACGACCTAGTTAAGTGGTTCGATGATTTTACCCATGGAAAAATTACTAAAATACCGCAAGATGCACGGAAAAACTATGATTTTCGGATTTTTAACGACGCAGAAGAAATGCGCCAAGAAATTGTTAAACAAGATAAAAAGCACGGTCTTGCCAGGATTTTAGCCACTTCCGGTTACCCTTCTACCTTAGATGGTGGCAAACATTACATTAAAGAGGGGAAATTTAAAATGCCGTGGGACCAATATAATTACACTGCCACCCCATGGGCAGAAATTCCAACAACTGTCAATGAAGTTGGGTCTATTTATACCTGCCAGGGATTTGATTTAAATTATGCCGGGATTATTATTGGCCCACCAATCAGCCAGGTCCCCGGCACAATGAAAATCCAGGTTAACCTGAATAAAATCACTGACATTGAAATGTTCAAGAAACGATCAGATTTAACCGACCCAACAGAAATAAAAACCCTCGAAAGGAAAATGGTCATGAATGCGCTTAATATTTTATTTAAACGGGGAATTTATGGAACCTATATTTATGCTCACGATCCATTATTACGGGCAACACTAGAAAAGTTATATTCCAAAATTAAATTATCATAAATTCTTCAAAGTCAATAAAAGCATGTTTTGTCAAACAATTTTAATAGTTTTGCATATTTTTATTAACATTGGTGTTTTACAATACAACCGTATTCAATGCGAGGGGGAGCAATCTATATTTTGAAAAATAAACTTTTTACATTAACAGCAGCCCTTATGTTAGGCCTAACCGTGCCAGTTGCTACTATTAATATGTCATCACAAACCACACAAGCGGCAACCACTTCTAGTACATCAAGTAAAAATGATATGTATACATTCATTAGAAGTACGTTAGCTAAGCACCATGTTCGTGGCAGTGTGGTAGCCGTTAAGGATGGAAAGCCACAACAAAGCAGTTATGGTTATGCCTGGTACGGCAAACGAATAGGAAACGGCAGTTCAAAGGTCGTTTATCCAACTGGTTCTACCCAAAAGGTAATTACTGGTGCTATGATTGTGCAATTAATGAATGAAAAGAAAAACACAAAACAAAGTTTTTCACAAAATACTAAAATTTCTCGTTGGTACCCTTACCTAAGAAATGCTAAAAATATTTCTGTTGGAAACCTATTAACCCACACCTCAGGTATTACAGCTAGTGATACCGAGATTGACCGTGGCTATAACTACTCCGAAGCAAATGCCATTAATTGGGTCGTTAATAATGTTAACGCCCATACCGCAGGAAAAGTTGGGTCTTACTTCTATAACAATACCAACTATATTTTACTGTCTGGCATCATTCGGCAATTGACCGGTAAATCATATGAGTCTAATTTTAATAGTAGAGTTGTTAAAAAGTTAGGTTTGAAGAACACGTATCTTTACCAAGACATCCCTAGCACAAAAACTGATCCAATCTCCTACTATTGTAATGGTGGTAGAAATTATCAAAATCCAAACTACGTAAGAAGAACACTTGCTTCCCAATTACCGGGTGCCGGTAATATGTTTACTACCCCAATCGAATATTACAAGATCCAGGTTGGATTAAGTAATGGCCAAATTTTAAACAAAGATGATTTCAACTACTTAACTCATTTAAAGAGCAGAGTTACCGATTATTCTGGCGGTGTCTACATAAAGAAAAACGGTACACTTAAAGCAGCATACGGCAACTTACACGGTACCCACTTCGGCATGTGGTTCCAATTAACAACCGACAATCAAAACGGTATCGTCATGTTCTTAAACCAAACCAACGATAATGAAAATGATGAAAAAGCCGCTGGTTACGATATCTTACAACACATCAAGAAAAACACATTTACCAGAAAGTAGAAATTAATTAAACTTTCCCAATAAAAAGCCACCTGTTCAAGGACAACACTGAACAGGTGGTTTTATTTATTCATCAAACAATAATTCATACATCTGCATATCAAGCGGATGTTTAAGTAGCAAGTTCATGCCAACTGCTGCTTTTTTCTTTGGCCCCAACAATTCTTCCTTTACTGTATCTTTTTGTATTACGGCTTGGCCCAAATAGAAAAATTGCTTGCCAATCGCGTCGCTCTTTTTAACAAATAAGAGGATTTTCATATTTGGTGTAGTAAGTAAGCGCTGAACCTCATTAGAAGATAAATGCCGCGGTGTACGGGTATACCAGCGCAAGCTCCGGCCATTTTCCAGGGTGTTGTGGTAAAGCGCGCTTCTTTTTTTATCTGAATCTTTTTTATAAGTAATAAAAATCGGAGTTTCATCTTCGTCAACCCGATAACCATACATTGGTGCAGAAACATCCTTAGGCCAGTTAAGCAAACGACAAACATCTTTTCGATCGTACTGTTGATAAAGTGTAAATTGCTTTTGGTTATTATATTTTTTATTTAAAGCAAGACCAGTATTAATTACATCAATAAATAATTTCTTAAAATCTGCATTTGTTTCAAGTGCTTTGCTTAATTCAGGGTTAAGCTGATAATCCAATAAATTAATCGGTTCAATTAGCGGTTGACCACCATACTGGGCTTTTTTAGTGGTTTTACCCTGCTTAATATCAAAGAAATTTAACGACAAAATATCTTCAACAGAGTTCAGAACCGCACCGTTAACATATGCGCCATAATTTTTGAGTGCTTTTTCAAACTCCGTTTCACTTACATGTTTATTCTTCAATAAAAGTTTTAATAAAATTAATTCATGTGGCCTCTTGCCATTTAATAATTCTTTAGTCACAAAAGAAAGGACACCATCTTCATATTTAGACAAATGAAGCGGCTCTCCCATTTTGATTAAGAATTTACCGTAATGCGCCAAACTATGGTTATTGGCAAATACCTCAGGAGACGTGGAACCATAATGATAGAAGTCAAATAACAACGGTGGGCGGCCAATTTTTTCTTTTAAATCCTGGTAGGACTTTCGTAATTGCCTTAACCCATCTAACTTAACTTGATCAAGTGAGGCCAGGATCTTTTCTGAAGCAATTTTACTAAAGTTAATCGTCGACACACCAATAAAACTTGGTAAGGTACTTTCTTTACGCGCTTTATCTTGGTCTCGGCTTGTATCTTGGTTTAATGCTATCGGGATTAAATAATTATTCTTATAATTACCAATAAAATCAATTACAGTAACATAATCTTTTCCCGGGTACTTACGTAGTCCACGACCCAATTGCTGGATAAAGACGATACTAGATTGAGTATTACGCAGCATCACAATTTGGTTCAACGATGGAATATCAACGCCTTCGTTAAATAGGTCAACTGTAACAATATATTCAATTTTCCCTTGTTCAAGCTGCTTTACTACTTCAGATCTTTTCTTTTCATTATCTTTATTAGTCAGAGCTATGGCAGGATGATTTCTATTCGTAAAAGCCTGGGCTAATTCATGGGCCTCTTCTTGCCGACTGCAAAAAACTAAGCCACGCGGCTTTTCGCCACAATAACCATAATAATCAAGTTCTTTTAATACATAGTTAACCCGTTCATCAGAAACTAAGTAGCGTAAATTGGTTGTTTCATCGATGCTTTGACCATTTGTTTCATAGTCCTGGACCCCGACATAATGAAATGGGGCTAGCATTTTATCTTCTAATGCGTCTCGCAAACGGATTTCATAGGCTAAATTATAATCAAATATCTTATAAACATCTTGATCGTCCATCCGTTCAGGGGTAGCCGTCATTCCTAACCAGAATTTAGGCTTAAAATAATTCAATATCCTTTGATAACTTGGAGCTGCAGCTCTATGAGCCTCATCAATCAAAATATAGTCAAATTCATCTTTACTCAGTGTTGCTAACATATCCGGCTGACTGATTGTCTGAACAGTTGCAAATAAATATTTATGGTTAAAGTCATGGTTATGACCAGTTAATAATCCATAATTGGTCCGGCTACCACCAATGACTTTGTAAAAACTTTCCAATGATTTCTTGGCAATCTGTTCACGGTGAACAACATACAAAAACTTCTTCGGCTTAAAATCCTTAACGGCGAAAGCACCCAAATATGTTTTACCTGTTCCTGTAGCTGAAACAACTAGCCCACGTTTTTGACCCGCAGCTACTAAAGCATTTAATTCTTTTAAAGCTGCCTTCTGCATTTGATTGGGAATGATTTCCTGGGAAATATTCTTTTTAACAACTTTATTTTGAACTGGCCTTACCCAATTGCTCTCATAGTCACGCAGCCAGGCATCGGTTAATCTAATACTATTGTGTTCCAAGTCAGACAGCTGTTTGCCAATTTGCTCAGTCAATGCAGCATTTTCTTTTGAACTAACCTTCAGCGACCATTCATAATTGCTAAGTAAGGCTGCACGTGTAAAATTCGCACTACCAATTACAATCGTGTCATAGCCCGCATGTTTAAACAGATAACCCTTAGCATGAAAGCCATTATCTTGCGCTATTTTAACTGTCAAATTTGGAATCTTTTTTAACTCATGAAAAACTTTTGGATCGTTAAAGCCAAGGTAGTCCCCAGTAATTAAAGTCCCAGAAACATTTTTATTAGCTAAATCAGCCATCACTACTTTAAACGGCACTAACATGTCCTGGGTGACAAAAGCTACGGCCCAAGTAAAACTTTTACATGTTAAGAGTTCTTGCCGTAAAGTAAGCCAAATTTTATCATTTTTATTATTTTTTAAAAGTTTTGGACCCAGTAACTCATGCCCAGGATAACTTTGATCATATAAACCGTTAAGAATTGCATCTTGCAGTGGTCTCCCCATTCATATCGCCTCACAACTATTTTACAGAAATAAAAAAAGAAACCCAACATGTAGTGAGCCCAAGAAATTGGACAAACATTTGTTTTAGCTGACTAGGGCTTGATT
>NZ_AYZC01000061.1 GCF_001436775.1 Lactobacillus acetotolerans DSM 20749 = JCM 3825 | reverse complement strand
CGGTTGAGTTGGTTGAGTCGGTTGAGTCGGTTGAGTTGGTTGAGTCGGCTGAGTTGGCTGAGTTGGTTGAGTTGGTTGAGTCGGCTGAATATCCCATCTATGCGATTCTTCACCTGTTATATTAACTATATTAGCAACAATGTTCCCATCGATATTCACGCCGGCGTTGATGGTTGCATTAGGAGCCAAAATACTTCCCATAAAGCGGCCTTCAGTAAAATTAAATGTTTGGTTCCCAGTTCCAAAATTCCATAATATATGATTTGGTTCAGAATGTGACTCCCCATTAGATAAAGAATTTGTACCATCGTCGTAGTTTAATTGAACTTGTGTAGAAATATTTTGATTTCCATCGGGAATGCCAGTGACATTAATTACTATGGTTGGACCAGTCAATAAATTAGATATTCCTTTGATTGTAATTGACTGTGGACTACTTAAATATTCGAATGGAACATTTACATAAATAATTTGTGTTCCAGCTGCTACTCCTGAAACATCAATATAGCGATTATTCATATCAGAATAATTTGAAATAACACCTATTGACTGAGAAGTACTAGCATAACTAGTGGATGCCTTTACCAATTGTTGGAATACATCACTAAAATCAATATATTTCTGCCCATTGGTATCTTGATAGACATCTTCAGGTTTTAAATTATCCATAGTAATACCATTGATTAAGACTTTGTTGTTTTCAATTGATACATTAACATCTTTGCCTAATACTACATGATTAAATGTTTTATTTCTAAAAGCGTTACTTTGAAGATCTTTTGCCAGTTGTTGAATGTAATAAATATCACCACTAGTTAAATTGTATGAATCACCACGTGTACCAAAATCATTAGAATCATTTAAAATACCAACGGCCAAATTACCATTAGTATCGGCACTTAGACTAGCCTGATTTGCAAAAATATGGAATAAAGAGGCCAATTTCAAAACACTATTAGCATTTAAATTATTGATATCAATTCCAAGTTCTTTTAAATAGTTATCTTTACCAATAGAAGTAGCAGGCTGTACATTGTTAGACGCCAATATAGTACTTTTAATCATGGGATTATCTGTATTCTTGGTTGTTATACTGTTATTGGATATAGAAATGGCATTTACCAATCCATTATTAACTGTAGTTACTTTAGGATTATCAACCAATGAAGTAGTGGTGTTGCTATCCGTAGAATTATTATTTGTTGAATTATCGGTTGATTTAGTGGTTACAGTACCGTTATCCGTAGAATTATTATTTGTTGAATTATCGGTTGATTTAGTGGTTACAGTACCGTTATCCGTAGAATTATTATTTGCTGAATTTTTGCGACTGATTGCACTTTTACTGGTTACGGTGTTGCTGCTATCGGCTTTAACAGTATACGTACTTTCGCTTAACCCAACCCCCAAAGCAATTACAGTAACTGCTGCTGCAAAAACCCATTTTTTGCCATCTTTATACATCTTGTAATGTAATTTTTCCATAAAATAAATCCCTTTCAAATAATCAATTGTTAATACCTAGGGGGAAGTATATAATTAACAGTGACGAAATTAACTATATTATTTTGCAAATAACTATACTATTTTGTATATTTGATTGAGGCCAAATTTATGAAAAAAGAACTGTTTTCCTTATTAGGTAATGTAGCATCAGTGGATTTTTATTTTTTCAATGGAACTGATATTTCCCTAATTTCTGATAATAATGCCTTTAATATGACAGAATTAGCTAAAGAATCGCTCCAACTTCAAGTTCCCAATACTTTAACTATTGTTAATCTAAATAATTTTTATGTCACAATCATTCCAATCGATAAAATTCGTCGATTACTTATAATCCCACACATTAATACAACTAATATTCCACAAGATTATCGTGAAATTACTAAATTTGTTGATAATCTTAATTCATTAAGCTCTTTGGCTTATCAATTGTTTACTAATAAGAAAAAGCCTAATTGGAAAACATGTGTAAAAAAAATACCTACTGCTCAAAAGGAAGTAGATTTTAATTCCAAAATAGACTTAACCGCTAAATTTAAAAACGAACAAACAATTTTTAAGACTATTAAGAATCTTAATTTTAATCAATTTAATATGGCCTTAGATAAATTAACATTGACTCAGTATATGGGTACGATATTCGAACAAAATAACTATGCTCGAGGAGAAAAGGACGTTATGATTCGTTTTGTAAGCTTATTAATGAATAACGTTATTGAAAGCGGACAAGTACTAATAGATGTTGCTCTTAAAATACAAGATGACATTTTAGGGACAATTGAATTCAAAAAAAATATTCCTCCTTTTGAAATTTGGATGAAACAAGTGGCTATTCGTTGTTTTAAAGAAATTCAAAAAATAAAAGATGAATCTGCTTTATCAATTCCTGAAAAATGTTCATCTTATATTAAAAATCATATTAATCAAAAATTATCTTTAACAATTTTAGCTCAAAATTTAGGCTGTTCTAAAAGTTCTTTGGCTCATTCATTCAAGAAAAAATATAATCAAACAACCAGCTCATATATTAATATCCAAAAAGTTAAAGCTGCTCAATATATGCTAATAAATAGTTCTGTAAATATTTCTGAGATCGCCTATACTTTATCTTTTAATAACCCGAATTATTTTACGCGGATTTTCAAGCATTACGTTGGAATGTCTCCAACAGCTTATAGAGTAAATAGTAGCCCGAATTATTCATAGCTTCAAAACAGCCCACCATTTTAACGATTTCGTTAAAATGGTGGGCTGTTTTTGACCTTAATGAGCACTTTACTGATGCTTCGATCATGTTTGGTGATCGCTTAACGAAACTTTTCTAAATTTGGGGCGCACTTATCCCTTGGTGTTAAAAAATTGATTTTTTGGTTAAACCAACAATGCGGCATGCTGGTCAACTCAAAGCTTGAATCCGAGCTAACAATTGGTAAAACAAGTTTCGATAAACGTGATGGTAACTTAATTTCAACTGGATTTTGCGCCCGCTATGAACGACTTTTCCAGCAATTTTAAACAGCCATAAGCGCAACGTGCCAACCGATAGGCCGGCCTGGGCGGCCGGTAAGAGCTGTTTCAGAAAGCTCACCAGGTTATAAGCTAACAGACTTAAGATCATCCGAGCATGATTGGCGATAAAACTGGAACTATCCGTTTTGTCAAAGTAAAAACCAGTTTTAGCTTCCTTGGGTATCTTATAATTTGTCCTCTCGGCTTTGCTATAAAGAGGGAATATGCAAAAGAAAATTGTTACACTAACAAAACTAATTAATAAATGTTTATTTAGGATTCTCAGCTTTCTAAACATAAAACTATCCTCTCGTATTTTTAATTTAATATTCCTCGAACCATAATTCGTCTAGCCTCTCCTGGCTTTCCAGAAGCACATGTAATTAAAGTGATCATCTTTTTTTGACCAACATCTTTAATATAACTTGTTTGATATTTTGAAATAATTTTTTTGGTAGTCACACGGTAAGAATATACTTTTTTTGATTTATTTATTAAATAGATAGTATCCCCAGTTTTTATATTTTGTAATGGTGAAAAGAGAATATTGGGATTAGTCATATGATGTCCAGCTAAAGTGTAGTTCCTTTTACCCATTTTTTGATTAGGTTTCATGGTTCCGGCTCCCTTAACTAAATTTACATTATTTATTCCTTGATAAATAGGTAATTTTAATTTAATTGCAGGAATGGAAATGATTCCAATTACCCTTGCTTGATTAAAAAATCCTTTAACTACGGAAATTGTATCGATAGATTTCACTTTTTTAAAATTGAAACTGGCTTTGGATTTACTGGTTCTGTTTACTGTTGTGTGTAGGGCTGTACGTGTCATTTGTTTAATTACAATGTTAGATATGGGAGTGATTAAAATTAAACTAGTACCTAAAAAAATACAAACAAGGCTAAATAGTAAGTACCATTTATTTGGACGCAATTCACCCCTTTGAGCCTCAAGCTTTTCCTTTTTGACCAACTTATCTTTTTCTTTATCGGTTAGGAAGTTTTGCTGAATATCCTTAAAAGAATCGCCATCTGATACAAAATCTTTAAAACTCTGTACGGTATGGCATTTAGCATATTCCTTAGCTCCGGGTGCAATAGAATGCTTGGTGCCCATTTTATATTTGATTAAACATTTTTCACCCATTAATCCATCTTCAAAGTCTAAATGATGGCTTAACAATCCAATCTTCTGGCCGCAAAAATCGCAAATTTTTGCCATAATTCTTATCCTCCATGTATTGCCGTAGGTTTAGCGTCACTGGTGTTATGGACTATGATTGACTGACTTCTATTGCATAAAAAAGCCCTGCTTTTATCTCTTTTAAAAGTTGTGCTTTTGTTTCTGCGTGTAATTTTCGTCCGCTGCGCGCATCCCCTGCGGTAGGTGAGTATAATAATAGACTACTGTGTTTAAACGCCTGTAATCGCTAATTTGAGCCATCTAAACACCTCGCTTAATCATCTTCAGCAATAAAGTCATTATATTTTGGATAATAAGCAAAGTTAACGCTAACTCCGCTACGTCCATTTCTATTTTTAAGTATCTTTGCTTCTATGTTACGTGGGTCTTGCTTCTTTAAATTATCAAGGTTTGAATCTTCGCTATCAATACCTCTGTACTGTAAACCTATAAGGGTATCTGCGTAATATTCAATTTCACCTGATTCTTTGAAGCTTTCCATAGCTGCGGGGTTATCATAGCTGCTTCGATTAAATGAACTAATAACTATTACTGGTACTTCAAATGTTGTAGCAATTCTCTTAAACTCTGCTATCGATTTAGTTACTTTTTCTTTGTCGGTGTCGCGATCATCAATAGCCCGTAAAATCTGCAAATAATCTACAATTACAACGGGCTTGTTGTCGGGGTGCTTGCTGCAATAAATATTTAAGCGGCTGTAAATATCCTTTGCACTTGGTCTGCTTTCTGTTCCATCGTCAATATGCAAATAGGTGTAATACTTGCTGTAGGCTTCTACAGCTCGCATAACTAGCTTGCTTTCTTTTGGATAATCTAGCCAACTACCATTATTAATGCTGCGTGCGGTTTGTGGGTTACCGCTTTTATCGTCGGCAAGTTCAAAGGTTAAGCGGCTTAAGTTTTTTTCTGTTAATTCATCTTTGCTAGTTTCCAAATTAAAGATAAATACATGCTTATGTTGTCGTGCTGCGATTCTATCCGCTATCTGCATTGCTAGTGTTGTCTTGCCAAGTGAACTAATTGCACCAATTACATACAGCTGCGGATAAAGCCCACCATCTAACACTTGGTCTAAATTACTAAAGCCTGTAGGAATAAATTGCGGCTTTTCTTTATGTTGACTAATTCTTTTAAGTAAACCAACAAGGTAGTTGTCTGGGTCTTTAATGGTACTTGCTACCGTATC
Organism: Lactobacillus acetotolerans DSM 20749 = JCM 3825; assembly: GCF_001436775.1. Classification (GTDB taxonomy): domain Bacteria; phylum Bacillota; class Bacilli; order Lactobacillales; family Lactobacillaceae; genus Lactobacillus; species Lactobacillus acetotolerans. Next base: position 940 of record NZ_AYZC01000061.1, on the reverse strand, counting down.
TGCAAACTTATTGCGGTCAGTTGTTAAAGCTTCGTTTGGGTCTTTACAGTTACGTGCAATATCAACTATGTAATTATCAATGTAACTGCTGTTAAGTCCTTGTGATAGCTTACGGGCTGCTAATTGTCCTGCACTGTCGTTATCTGTAGCAATTAAGATGGTTGGATAATATGCTTCATGCTTCTGTATTGCTTGGCGTTTAATATTTCGGATAGTGTCTAAGAATAAATCAATATTTGACGTGCTACCAAGTGCTAGTGCGTTTGCTTCTTTGCTAACTTCTAAGATACTTAAAGCGTCAAGTTCACCCTCTGTAACAAAGAGTGGCTTACTGTCGTCCTGTAAGGCTTTAGCATTAAATAAATTAAGTGAGCCTTGCTTTAATTTAATGTATCTTTTTTCTGCATCGGGGATGTTGTCGCGGGTATCGCGTGCAAGATAACTACTTACGCCTGTAGGGATAATAAGGCGTGGCGTGGGCTTCTGGTGGGTGCCTTTGTCTGCTTTATATTCAATAGTCGGGTTTATCCAATTCTCTATAAAGCCAATATGGAACTGCTTGCCTAGTTCTTGACTAATACCGCGCTTTTGTAGGTAATCTGTTTTATCTAAAGTTTTAGCTGCTTTTTCAATCAACCTACGGTTATATTCATTAATTTTATTATGGAGTGCGTCTTCTGGTTTAATTTTGAACTGGTTAACGTCCGCGTGCATGTATTCTGCCACTTCGTTATAAATCTCTTTAAATTGATAGCTTACATGGTTATCGCTGTTGGGCGTAATCTTCTGCTGCTGTATTGCGTAAAGGTCGAAAATATCGTATCTTGCTCCGCAGCCATGACAGTAAACACAATTATCATCGCTGTAATAAGTCATACTTGGGTTTTTAGGCTCTGTGTCAATCGCTGGTGATAGAAAATTTAAAACAAGACTAAATTAA
>NZ_AYZC01000060.1 GCF_001436775.1 Lactobacillus acetotolerans DSM 20749 = JCM 3825 | reverse complement strand
AATAAAAAATCAATCTATGAGAAAGATCTATTTACACAAAAGATTTGACAGTTTCTTAAACAGTGGTTATTAATTTTTTCTAATTAATAACCATTGTTTTATAATACTGCTAAATAATCATGGTATAGTTTTTATTACTTCACTAGAATTAAAATTCGGTTATAAACCAAAGAAGGTCAGGTTAACTATGCTTTCACTTTTATTAATAATTTTCTTAATTTGGCTGTTTTTAAAGCTAGGCGTTGGTATTACTAAAACTCTAGCTTTTTTACTTATAATTATCTTTATTTTTATTTTCTTCATCCGTTTACTACTGCCCATCATTACTTTTATGATCATCGGCGTATTAGCATGGGCACTATTTCGAAATTAATAAATTCGTTTTAGTTCATTAACAAGCAAATCAGATAAAAGATCATAGCCTGCTGCGCCAAAGTGTAGGCCATCGTTTTTAACGCCGCGACATAAACGCGTTAAATCACCGCGATTGAGCATAGCCTGGCATAAGTTAATGTAGCGAAGGCCGTATTCTTTTGCTACTTCTTCTATTCTTTTTGCATATGAAGCAACAATCCTATTATTACGAACACGCTGTTTTTGTTCATCAACTGCCGGTGGTGAAACCAATATTACGTGGGGTGGGTAATACTTACAGATGATACTAGAAGTAATTAATTCCATATTTCTTTTAAATTGTTCTAGTGGTACCTGCTTATGCGTTGGCAAATCATTAGTACCCAATAAAATGACAAGATTATCACATTTTTCCGGTTTTAAAACCAGTTCACTCAGCATTGCAAAAAAGGCACCAGAATTAATACCTGAAACAGCGGTATTAATTAATTTTATTCCTGGAACCTTTTTCTTTAAATCTACGTTTATCCGCGGCTCAGATAAACCTTCATGCCGTGCAATAATGCTATCACCTGTTAAAAGGATTTTCATCTGCTTCACTAACCTTCTAAATCTAAGAACTTTATTACGTGCATAATCAATATAAACTTTTTTAAAAATTTAATTAGTCATCCGCAGATAATTTGCAAAAAATTTATCAATTTCAATCCTATATAATAAATTTTTTAAAAGTTAAACCCTAAATAAATCTTATTCTCACGCAAATTTGTTAATTACAAATAGCTCCATATTTAAATTTTCCAAGTACTGAATACTATATATTGTGGTATGATTTGTTTTGCACACATAATGATGTAGTTGTGAAACAATTGCATCATTATTATTAATTAGAATTATTTTTTAGGAGTGACTTAGCTGTGTTAAACAAGGAAATTACTTTAGATCAATCTTTTATTGATCAAGTGAAACAAAATATTACCCCACACTGGGGTGAATTAGGTTGGGTTACATATAAGCGAACTTATGCAAGATGGTTACCCGACAAAGACCGTACAGAAAATTGGGACGAAACCGTTAAACGGGTCGTCGAAGGTAACATCAACCTCGACCCGCGCTTAAAGCACTCACCTTCTGATGAAGTAATCTCAGAACTAACCAACGAAGCTAAGAAACTATTTAAATTAGTCTATGGTTTAGCGGCTACCCCATCAGGTCGTAACCTTTGGATTTCTGGTACTAGTTACCAAAAACGCAACGGTGATTCATTAAACAATTGTTGGTTCATTGCCATTCGTCCACAAAAATACGGTGATAGCCATATCGTTCCATCTTATTTAGGTAAATCACAGGTAGCTGTCTCAATGCCATTTTCATTCCTCTTCGATCAATTAATGAAGGGCGGCGGCGTTGGTTTTTCAGTTGTTAAAGACAACATTGAAAAAATCCCTAAGGTCGACGATAAAATTGATTTAACCATTGTGATCGACAAAAAGAGCAAGTCGTATGACGCCTCCGTTAAAATGGGTGCCACTGATAAAGACAAGTGGTCCCAAGAAAATAAAAACGCTGACGATTATGTTTACTACAAATTGCCAGACACACGTGAGGGCTGGGTATTAGCCAATGCCCGTTTGATTGATATGCACTTCAACCAAACTAACCCCGATAAAAAGACGAAACTAGTACTTGATATCAGTGATATTCGTCCATATGGAGCTAAGATTCACGGTTTTGGTGGTACTGCATCAGGTCCTATGCCACTCATCGAAATGCTTTTTGACGTCAACAAAGTTATCGATGCCCGCGTTGGTAAAAAGTTAACTGCCGTCGATGCTACCGATGTATGTAACTTAATTGGTAAAACAGTTGTTGCAGGTAACGTAAGACGTTCAGCAGAGCTAGCCCTTGGGTCAAGTACTGATCAAGACTTCATCAAAATGAAGCAAGATAAAGATAAACTTTATCACCACCGTTGGGCTTCAAACAACAGTGTTGCTATTAATTCCAAGTTTAACGATTATGGTCCAATTGCCGATGGAATCAAGCATAATGGTGAACCTGGAGTGGTTAACCTAGAATTATCACGCGATTACGGTAGAATCATTGATGGTTACCAACCTGGGATTGATGGTGACGTTGAGGGAACCAATCCATGTGGGGAAATTTCACTTGCTAACGGTGAGCCATGTAACTTATTTGAGGTATTCCCTTATGTTGCTGAACAACAAAACTGGGATTTAAAGGAAGCTTTCACTTTAGCTGCTCGTTATACCAAACGTGTTACCTTCAGTCCCTATGACTGGGAAATTTCACGCAACATTATTCATAAAAATCGCAGAATCGGTGTTTCTATGTCTGGTATTCAAGATTGGCTTTTATCTGACCTTGGACACAGAGTTGTTACCGGTTTTAAAGACGGAACTGATAAAGACACCGGCAAGAAAATTAAGGTACCGGTTTACGATCCTAAAGGCATTAAGTTGGTCGAGGGCCTTTACAACGCTGTAATCGACGCTGACAAGACCTACAGCGATGAATTGGGATGCCAGCCATCAATTAAGCACACCACGGTTAAACCGTCTGGTACGGTCGCTAAATTGGCTGGTGTATCCGAAGGGATGCACTTCCACTATGCTGGTTACATGATTCAGCGGATTCGTTTCCAAGCTTCAGACCCATTGTTACCAGCACTTAAAGCTTGTGGCTACAAGATGGAACCTGATGCTTACACAAAGAACACTATTTGTGTTGAATTTCCAATTAAGGCAGCTCATGCAGACAGTAAGAATTTTGCTTCAGCTGGAACTGTTTCAATTGCTGAGCAATTTGCAACCCAAGCATTCTTACAAACTTATTGGTCAGACAATGCGGTTAGTTGTACTGTCACCTTCCAATCTAAGGAAGCTGATCAGATTGCCCCGCTTCTTCGCCAATACCGACATACTATTAAATCAACTTCACTTCTTCCGTATTATGGAAATTCATTTAAACAAGCACCTAAAGAGCCAATCGATAAGAAAACTTATAAAGAAAAGAAAGATTTAATTTCTGGAGACGTTGAAGAAGTATTCACTAAGCAAAATGACGACCAAAAGGGATTAGAATTAGTCGGTCAAACAGATTGTGAATCTGGTGCTTGCCCAATTAAATAGGTTAAAATTTAGTAAAAGGATTAACAGAGGAGTATAGATATGAAGAAGAACAAAAATAAGTTAAGTATAATTGTTGCAATTGTTGCATTTTTTACTTTTACATTAACTGGTTGCCAAAATAATCAGAGTAAGAACGCTAAGAAAGATAATCAAATTGCTGTTACCTACACCTTAAAAGACAACAAAAAGGATACAGAAAAGAAAACAGTTGACGTTCCTAAGAAGAAAGCAACCGTTATGACTGGTTTGAAGAAAGCTTGGAAAGTTCAAAGTTCTAAAGGTTTCATTACCAGCATTGATGGCAAGAAGCAAAATCCTAAGAAGAAGGTTTACTGGACCTACACCCTTAATGGTAAATATGCTAAAAAGGGTGCTGACCAACAAAAAGTTAACAACAAAGATAAGGTCAAATTTACTTTAGCTAAGATGAAATAATTTATGAAGAATGAACATGTACAGATCAAGGAACTTGCCTTAATGGCAATCCTGACAGCAATGTGCGTGGCATTAAGAATATTTAAAATCATTCCGATCCCCAATGTTCAACCCGTAACAGATATCTTAATGATCGTTACCTTGAATATGGGGATCGGTTTTGGTTTCGTCTTAGCCACCCTAACAATGGTCATTTCTAATATTTATTTAGGATTCGGAATTTGGACCATTCCACAAATCTTATCATATGCAGGCTGTATAATTACTGTAGCAATATTATCGAAGGTTCTGCCGCTTAAAAAACATCTATGGATACAATTAGCCGTAGCTACTTTTTTAGGCTGGGAATACGGATTTATAGTCGATTTAGGAATGGCTATTTGGGGCGGTATTCCTGCTTTTATTGCATATTGGGCATCGAGTCTTTTGTTTGATACTTACCATGCAATTGGAAATTTTGCTTTTTATCCGATTCTATATAAACCTCTTAACATTGCGCTTGAACGCTACAAACGGGGAATAACCTAATGACATTAAAAATTTACACTAAAGTTGGCGACAAAGGATTTACCAAACAGGTTACCGGCAAAATGGTACCAAAATATGATTTACAAATCGAAGCCTTAGGCAACATTGATGAATTGCAATCATACTTAGGAGTAGTTTTAGCTAACCTATCCTCTAAATGTGAGAATCTACGTCAAGAGATCCAAGATTTACAACGAAATTTATACCTATTACAGTCTGATATCGTCGTAAAGAGACATAATGATGTCGGTGAAACTAAAGTCAAAGAATTAGAAAAACGGATTGATGAGCTGAATAGCAAATTACCCCAGATTACTGAGTTCATCTTACCCGGTGGTTCAAAAACTGGCGCAAATTTACAGTATGCACGTACAATTGCGCGACGAACAGAACGATCCATGGCTAAACTTAGCTGTGAGCAGCAAAAATTAAGCGCTGGTAACTTAGAATACATCAACCGTCTATCTGATTATCTATTTATTTTAGCCCGTTACGCGAACTTTTTAGACGGTTACAAGGATGTTAAGAGTAAACAAAAATAAACATCTTTCATAAATAAACTAAAAGGCAGTTAACTCCATAATTCGAGTTAGCTGCCTTTTTCATTGAATACTTATTTTTTCACGATTGAAGCGATACCAGCAATAATATTTTCATATTCCTGCTCATTTTCTACAAAAGAATCATTGTTAATAATAATATCAGCAATGTTCTTTACTTTTTTAGCACCTTTATCGATCTTAAATTGATCTTTTTTCTTTGTCCTAGCCACAATTTCAGCAAAGGTATAATCTTTTCCATTATCAACCGTTTGTTTTTTAAATTCACGCTTAGCACGCACTTCAATTGGAGCTTCAATATAAATGTTCATCATTCTAGGGCCCAGTTCCTTTTTTAGGTATGCTCCTAGTTCTGCCCGATACAAGCTTTCAATCGAAGCATAATAAGTTCCGGCCTCTTCCATCTTTTGAATCAGCCTATACAGAAATTCTCTGAAGACCTTTTCTTGATCACCAGAATATAACTTGACGAAATCTTCTTCTGAGGGATGCCCAGTGAAATCATAGTTACGAGCACGCATCATTTCTTTTTCAATTTGGATTATTTTCATCCGTTTAATGCCTATACTATTTAAATATAAACCTGCCGCAGATTTACCGCATTCGCTTAATCCGCCCAGTGAAAACATTCCTTTAACATAACGCTTCTTGTCTTCGAATTGCTGATCAGTTATTAACATGGTTGGCCTGCTTCATTATGATAAAAATTGCTTTAAAAGTATATCAAAATCGTCAATAATATGCAAGCGATTACATATTTGATATTATAAGAAATAGAGGCAATTAAAACTAATAGTAAAAGGAATGATTCACATGAAACATTTTATAAAAATTATGTCAGATTCTATTAATGAAATCACCATTCTATTTATTATCAAAGATGGACATAAAATTATTATTGATCACTACCCACAATTAAATAAATTAGGTAAATGGATCCCTAGTAATGACTCAACTATTTTGCGTTTACGTACCCGCTTAGGAAAGCTAACTATAATTAAAGAATTTTCTAAAATAACTGGACTCAATAAAAATCGATTTAAAGCTGAAGAAATATCAAGTATAGACGTATGGTAAAAATATCTAAATCTACTATAGTAGAAATTATTTATCTTCTTTTTTAAGAAATTGGTATAAATATAAAATACTATCTAAGATTCCAAGAATACTTACTACAATAGACATCCATTTCACTAATCCATTAAATAAAATACATGCTGAAATAAATAACCCGATCAAAATTATCATTATGGTAATTTGATAAATATTAGCCAAAAGAAAAGTATGACTTACAATTGTAGTTATTATTACTACAAGCCCTATGATGAATATGACCAACATAACTTGCCACATTCTCGGTTTTCCATACGTAGAATTATAAATTCCAAGTATTGCAACCACTATTAAACTGATTATCGAAACTGTCAAATCTTTTGTGTAAATAAATCTTTCTCGTAGATTGATTTTTTTAATT
>NZ_AYZC01000006.1 GCF_001436775.1 Lactobacillus acetotolerans DSM 20749 = JCM 3825 | reverse complement strand
ATTTTAACTTATAATCTAGGCTATTTGGTTAATTTAAACAACTAGCACCACGCGTACACCAAAATATTTTTCCATATTAGGTTGAGATTTAGAGACTTGCCAAGTGGAATCATATTCTTGAGTATCTTTAAGGGCACTCTTTAATATTCTCATACCCCTACTTTCCTCAATACTATTATCTTTATCAGCTGGGAACATCATTAGTTGTTTATCTATTTGTAAATTATCTATTTCTTCCCAAAGATCTTTATTTTTTCTTCTACTTGCTTTATCGTTAAAGCAATTATCAAAGTATTGCTGATCAGTTGTATATACCTTAACTGTATTTTGAGGGCCAATATCTTTACAAGCTTTCAAAGCTTCTATAACTGCTTTTAATTGCATTCTAGGAGTAGTAGTTTTACTACTAATTACTTCGCATTTTAATTCTGTATGATTTATGGTGCGTAAGTAATAACACCAAAAACCTAATTCAAAATCCCCTTTTTCAGGGAATTTACTTACAACGCCTCTTGTATAAATTGTATAAGCCATTCTAGCCTCCATCTCATACTTTACTATAATTTTATTATATCATTTATGCACACAAAAAAACGGGCTTAAAGCCCGTCATTACAACATGTATTCTATCCTTAAACTTTAACATGCACACGATTTAATCCATGTACAGAAATTATTTCTTTTCTTACTCTAAATTGAACTTCAACTCTTACTTACTCAATCTTCCAAGTAACCTATTATCCAAATTATCTTAAAACGTTTTGCCGTTGCACACAAAATATTGCTTATAAACCGCGTCATTATAGCATTCTTAGCATTCTCAAAATTTCTTTCATGCACACAGTCAAAAACGTGTGCAGAATCATGTGCTTCATTTACTTTAATTCAAAAAAATAAAGCTTCATTTATCTTCACAAAACGCTGATAAACAAAGCTTTATAACACTAAATGAATCTTTATAGTGCTGACTAGAGGATTCGAACCTCCGACCTCATCATTACTAATGACGTGCTCTGCCAACTGAGCTAAGTCAGCATGTCTTAACTGACAACGATATTAATTAAAACATATAAACGAATGGCACGCAAGTATTTTTTGACTTTTCCCCACTTTTTGTTATAACTGCATGTTGGTATTGGGTATAATAGGACATGTTATAAGTTTTTTTACAGAATGGAGTGACTTCATGACTAGTTTAACGTCTCTTCCTATTCAATTGGACTGGCTATTAAGAATTGTCGTCGCAGCTATCTGTGGTGCGGTAATCGGCTATGAACGAGCAATTCAAAGAAAAAGCGCAGGAGTTAGAACTCATATTGTTGTAGCCATTGCCTCTGCCCTCTTTATGATCGTATCAAAATACGGTTTTGCCGATTTATTAAGTATGCGTGATGTCGCTCTAGACCCTTCAAGAATCGCGGCCCAGATTGTTACCGGTATTTCCTTCATTGGCGCTGGTACAATCTTGGTCCGTAAAGAACAGATTTCAGGTTTAACTACAGCCGCCGGTGTCTGGGCGACCGCAGCTATCGGTATGGCCGTTGGTGCCGGAATGTATATTATCGGCATCCTATCTGCGGCCTTTTTGTTCATTGTACAGATGCTGTTTCATGATGATACCTTGATTAATAAAATTATCGTTCACGTCCGTTTTAATTTACAAATAGAAGCAGTTAACACACATCACATATTGAATACGATTGAGCGGGAATTAAAAGCTAACGGGGTAGAAAACATTTCCGTTAAAATCTTGGATGTCAGTGATACTAATATCGTTTTTTTCGTAGATGGTGTAATCAATAATAAAATCGACGAAAATGATATTATAATGGCGCTACGTAAATATCCTGATATTAAAAGGATTAGTTATACACGTGGCGGCAGATAAAAAAGCAAAAAGCAATAGATTTTTGAAATCTATTGCTTATTTTTTTGCGCTATTTTAATTCAAATTCTAATCTTACAGGGTTGTGATCCGCATACTTAAAATCCGTATTAATATTAGTTGCTTTAGCTTTAATATTGTCAGAAACAAAGTAGCCGTCACAGATCGTCATATAGTTAACCTTCGGATCATACTTCATATCCGTTGCCCTAACTGTCGGGATCTTCTCCCGGTTTACAGCTTTAACCATAGTAAAGTGCTTAGCCAACATTTTTTGATCAAGTACTGATACCCAACTGGGAATTTTTTCTTCATGTGAGAAGTGCGTCATCATATCTTTACCTAAAGCATGATTATAATCACCTGCAACAATCACGTAATTCCCCATTTTATATTCTTTTTCAATGACGGAATCAAGTAGTTTCATCTGCGCTTTACGCATTTTACCACCTTTGTCATAGGCAGACATATGGCTATTAATCAAAATTAATTTTTTGCCATTCTTTACTGGCAGGATCATCATGGCAAAACAGCGATCAAGATCCGTAAATTTAGAAATCAAAGCCTTTGTAACTGGGTATTTACGCCGAACGGCATGATTAATATGATAGCGGCTCAAGCTAAGCAAGCCTGATTGAACACTGCCATGTGGATCAAATGGTGGCCAGGCAAGGAATGCCGAATGGAAGTTATTAGCAAACACATGTCCATAATTAGGAAAATGATTCTCCAACATCTGAACCTGGTTAACGTGTTTACTTCGAGTTGAGTTAGTATCAATTTCTTGGAAAAACATAAAGTCAGGATTTTCTTTATCCATAGCATTCATGACACCATGAGTGGAGTCCAAAACAGCCTGTTTTGAAAATGCTGTTCCACGATGTCCTCGTATTTTCTTTCCATTCTTTAATTCCCCAGCGTCCATAAAGAAATCAAAGTTATGATTATACGCACCGAAGCCAATATTATAAGTAGTAGCAGTATACTTTTTACCTGGCACTAATTCATCTCTTGGGTTATTACCTACAGGTAATTTCTTATGATCAGGTATTCTATAATAATGTGCTTGCATATACCAAAAATACAATAACAAAGCAACAATCAATATTCCTAATATAACCAAAATAGTAACAGCAATTCTTTTCAAAATTTTCATCTTTTATTCTTTTTTCTTAATTTCGTCCTTCTAAGTGATTATTTTTAATAAAATTCGCTACAATAAAATAGTGTCACATTTTTAATTTGAAAGGAAGGATAAAATGGCAAGTTCACTTGATTATCTTCGTTGGCGGGGTGATCTCAGTTTTAAAGAAAAGCCATTTAACAGTGTCGACGCATCTTTACTTTCTTCTGTCATTTATTTACCCATTGATAAGTCTGCAATTAACCACACATTAGGAGAAGTTGCCGAAAAATTAAGTAAATTACCCTCTTTTCAGCACCAAATGCATGATGAAACGGGAGCAGAAGTTTTACTTCTAACTAAGAGTCCCCGTCTTGGTAACATTACAATCCTCGACTGGACTAACAAAATGGAAAAGGATCCGTATCCATTACAATTTTCTGCTGCCACTTTTAGGTTAAATTCCAATACAATCATAATTGCTTATCGGGGCACGGACAGTTCCATAATCGGTTGGAATGAAGATATGAATATGAGTTATATGCCCAAAATTTATGGGCAAAACGTTGCTGCTAAGTACCTTAACAAAATAGCTAGAAAATTCCAGGATGATCAGATTTATTTATTAGGGCACTCTAAAGGTGGCAACTTTGCTCAATACTCTTTAAGTGTAGCCAAACAGCAAGTACAGGATCGAGTAATTAAAGCATTATGCTTTGATGGACCAGGCTTTTTCCATAAAATTTCTTCAAGCTCGGGATTTATCCGAACTATATCTAAAATGAAGACATACCTGCCAGAAGCTTCTGTTATCGGAACTATGCTAGATCATCCTGAACGAACTTTGATTGTCAAAAGTACCGTACCAATGCGATACCAGCATGATCCCCGACGTTGGTCAGTCGGTCGGGATAGTTTCGTATTAGCAGCAGGATTAACTCCAGGCGCACGCATTATGCGTCATGCTTTAATTCATTTTAATAATTCTATTCCTGAAGACAAAAGGAGTGAGATGTTCTCTGCCCTCTTTGATGCCTTCGAAAATTCTGATATTAAGGACGTTAATCAGCTTACCGCACATAAAATTATTGGGACTTACCGTCTGAGTCGTGTAATTATGTCCCTTGATCCCAAATTACGTAAAGTAATTATTGCTATTTTCACAGATATTTGGAATTCTTACCGAAAGAATATGAATCTTCCTCTTATTGAAAATGGTTATGACTTTTACCCAAAGAGTAACGATTCAAAGAAAGCACCCGTATTTTTTGAATTTTACGATCCTGATAGCCCTAATTTGAAATTACCTAAAAACGTTGAAGCAAAAGTAAATAAGAAGAAAGGTAAAAGCAAAAAAATTAAAAAGAAATAATTCATAAAGCAAATTCGTGTTACACATGAAACATAAAAATATCCCTAAGAGAATTTTTCTCTTAGGGATATTTTCTATTCAAAGGTTAAATTACTTCTTAAGATTGTCTTTAACCTCATTAATTTTATCTTTTACCTTACCGGCAGCTTCTTTTGCCTTATCTCCGACTTTTCCAGCAGCTTTTTGAGCCTTGCCTTCAACTTCTCGAGCCTTGTCTCCAGTACCTTTACCTTCGACTTCTTTTGCTTTGCCGGCTACCTTATCTTTTAAGTTTTCTGTATCCTTAGACATATAATACCTGTCCTTTCTTAAAAATATGTAGTTTAGGTTTACATTCTTGTGGTACATGATTCATATAATAATGTCACTAAAAAAGCACCTAGAAAGCCACTTAAACTATACTATATTTACTTAAGTATTGTTTTAGCTAGTTCAAAACAATCAATGCATACTTATTTACTCTTTTAATTCTTTTCTACAAAAAATGCCCACATTAATCAGTGGACATTTTATTTTTTATTTACCAGGATCATCGTGAGCATAATCCAAATTTGAGAAACGGTTATACGGCTTTGAGAACATCAATTTAACAGTTCCTCGGCTACCCGACCGGTTCTTCTCAATAATAACTTCTATCTCACCATTATCCTCTTCTGGGGTAACTTCAGCATTACTATTTTCTTCATCACTATCATCACGGTAATAATCATCACGGTAAAGAAACGACACGATATCGGCATCCTGTTCAATCGAACCAGATTCACGAATATCAGATAACACAGGACGTTTATCTTGCCGTTGCTCAACTGAACGCGATAATTGTGACAATGCAATGACGGGTACGTGTAACTCTTTCGCTAGCTTCTTTAACTGCCGTGAAATAGCGGAAACTTCTTGCTGACGTGATTCACTATGCGGTCCTTCGATCAACTGCAAATAATCAACCACAATCAGGCCAAGATTGCCTTTTTCTTTTGCCAAGCGTCTAGACTTAGCTCGTATTTCACTCATCTTAATACCTGGTGTGTCATCAATATAAATACTGGTATTAGCGAGTGAGCCAGAGGCAACGATCAATTTTCGCCACTCTTCTTCATTTAATTGACCCGTTCTTAAATGTTGCGAATCAATCAATCCCTCAGAAGCGAGCATTCTTTGTACTAACTGTTCGCCACTCATTTCAAGTGAGAACATAGCAACCGTCTTATCTGTATGCAATCCAACAAATTGAGCCACGTTCAATGCAAAAGAGGTTTTACCGACACCAGGACGAGCAGCCACGATAACCAATTCACCATCATGAAAACCAGTGGTCATCTTGTCGAGCTCAGAAAATCCGGTTGGCAAGCCGGTGACCATATTGCCGTCATCTGGAATATTATTAATCTCTTCAACTGTTGAATTAACAATGTCTTTAATCTTCCTGAATCCGCCAGTACTATTTTCAGCGGAAACATTCATGATCTCACTCTCAGCATCATCAATAATGTCGGTGACATCATCAGAATCCTGAATAGCATTGCTAATAATTTTTTGGCTGGCAGAAATCAGTCTGCGCAACAATGCTTTTCTGTGCACGATCTTAGCATAGTAAGTAATATGCGCAGCGGTTGGTGTGGCTAATGCTAATTCAGAAACATAACCGATCCCGCCAATATCTTCTAACTGCTTTTTCTTAGTTAATTCATCTTGAAGCGTAAGTGGATCGATTGCATCCCCCCGGTCGGATAAATCCAACATCGCCTGAAAGGTTAACTGGTTAGCCCGTTTATAAAAATCCTCGGGCTGAACTATTACACTCGCATCAGCAATTGCTTCTGGATCAATAAAAATCGCACCTAAAACGGCTTTTTCCGCCTCATCGTCATGAGGTATTTGTTGAGAAACAATATTATCCATTAATCACGACCACTTTTTATAAAAATCTAGTTAAAGTATTAATCCTGTTCCGTAACATGAACCCGAATAGTGCCTTCTACGCCTTTAAATAACTTAACTGGTACGTTTGTGTATCCCAAAGTTTTAATTGGTTCAGGCAGGTTTAATTTACGTTTATCAATCTTAATACCATATTGTTTATCAAGTCCTTCAACTATCTTTTTACTAGAAATTGAGCCAAACAAACGAGAATCGGTACCAGCCTTTGACTTAAAGTTGACAATAGTATCATCTTTCTCAAGGCTTGCCTTAACTTTTTCAGCGTCTGCTTTCTGTGCCTTATAAGCAGCTTCTTCATTGGCAACTACCCGCTTTAAGGTATTCATGTTAGCTTTGGTGGCAGCTTTAGCTAATCCACGCTTAATTAAGAAATTTTGTGCATAGCCTGTAGGAACATCTTTAACTTCTCCACGCTTACCGCGGCCTCTAACGTCTTTTGTAAAAATAATCTTCATTTTTGTCTCCTTTAATCATTTTCTTTTTTGTATGTTTCGATTGCCTGCTCTAGTTTAGTACATGCATCTTTAACTGTAATGCCTTTAATTTGGGTAGCTGCATTAGAAAGGTGGCCACCACCGCCCATTTGTTCCATGATAATCTGCACGTTGACATCACCCATCGAACGAGCAGAGATACCAATAGTATCCTTACTACGACGAGTAATGGCAAAACTTGCCTCAACATTCTCAAGCTCAAGCGCCGTATCTGCTGCCTGAGCCGTAATAATTGGGTCAATAATTTGATCATCTGGGCCACAAAGCATAGCCATCTTGGGTTGGACCATCTTAATAGTAGCAACCAGACGTGTTCGTTCAAGGAAACTGCTGATGTCTTCCTTCAATAACTCACTAACTTCTAGTGAACTAGCTCCAATTGACCGCAAATAACTTGCCGCATCAAAGGTTCTGGTGCCAGTCCTAAGTGAAAATTCTTTGGAGTCAACCGTGATCCCGGCTAACATTGCAGTCGCATCAATATCGGTTAACACACGCTTCCTTGTACCAGGTTGTTGGTATTCAACCATTTCAGTTACCAACTCAGAAGCTGATGAGGCATATGGTTCAACGTAGGTTAACATTGGATTTTCTGGAAATTCTTCGCCACGGCGGTGGTGATCAATTACAATAATTCGATTCTTCAACCGATCATACAATTTCTTAGAATACGTAATTGAATACTTAGAGTGATCAACCATAACCAATATTGATTTATCAGTTACCTTATCTAAAGCAACTTTAGGGTCAATAAAGATGTTATCGTCACCCTTTGACTTTTTCATATGAGTTACTAACCGGGCTACATCGTAGTTGGTATTATTAACGTCTAAAACAAAATTAGCTTTCACCTTATGTAAACGGGCGATCTTAACAACACCAATACCACTGCCGACTGAATCCATATCAGGACGAGTATGACCCACAACAAAGACCCTGTCGGCATCCTTAAATAATTCACTAATCGCATTGGAAACCATACGGGCACGGACTCTGGTCCGCTTCTCCATTGGGTTAGATTTCCCACCATAAAAGCGGGCATCTTTTCCAGGTTGACGCAAAACAACCTGGTCACCACCACGTCCTAAAGCCAGATCAAGGTTAGATTGTGCCTGATCAGCAATTTCAGTAATTGAATCACTGCCAAATGCAATCCCGATTGATAAGGTTAAAGGAGTGTTATTACGGCTTGTTTCCTGACGAACTTTGTCTAAAACAGAAAATTTATTTTTTTCCATTTTATCTAGATCCTGCTTATGTGTCAAAAGCAGGGAGTGATCTTCATCAATTCTCTTAAGGTATGAATTAAACTCTTTAGCATAATCGCTTAAAGTATTCTGAACGTAAGAACTCATACTGGTCAATTGTTGATCATGCATAGCCTCACTTAACTCATCATAGTTATCGATAAAGACCTGCCCGATTGCTAGCCTATCTGCCTTGTACTTATCCTCAATTTTGGCATAACGTGTTATATCAAGTAAATATATAACACCTAAATTATCTTGCACCACCATTTCAAACTGGTGATTATCCCAACTGACAACGTGGTTTTCAGAAGTTTTTGCTTCAATTGCCTTATTAAGCAATTTATTTAGTTCTGGATCAACTGATTCAATTGTGTGCCCAACTAAATCATCATTCTTTAAATAAAGCTGTAAATACGGGTTTACCCATTGAATTTGATGATCAGCATCATAAAGTAAGATGCCAAGGGGCATCTTAATCATCGCTTCTTGTTCGCTACGTTTGATCCTGTAAGACAAATTAACCGCGAAGTTATTTGCATTACCAGCTAAAATATAAGTTCCATAAATGGTAAAAGCTACAGTCAAAATAAAAATCAAAACCATCGCCAAACCAAATAATGGGTTCATAATCATCCCAATGATACTGCCTAATAATGACAATACTAGAATGATTACTACGGAAGCTGTTAACCGTGGATCTTTAATAAAGGCGGGGATTTCAAGCTTACGTAAAAAATCTTTTAAAAAATTTTTCATGAAAGATCCTTCCTAGTTTAAGGTAAAATATATCATTTTTATTATACCTTGTATGGAGCTAGGAAGAAACCATATAAAAAAGAGTCTAATTTTACTTTTTTAAATTATTTTTATACAAAAAAATACAGGATTTTGTCCTGCATTTTTAATATTATTTGTTTTGACTAATTAGTCTTCAGTAACAAATGGCAATAAGCCCATAATACGAGCTCTTTCAATTGCTTTAGCTACCTTACGTTGATTCTTAGCACTAGTGCCAGTGACACGACGTGGTAAAATTTTACCTCTTTCTGAGATAAAACGTTTCAACAGATCAACGTCTTTGTAGTCAACGTAGTCGATGTGGTTAGCTGCAATGTAGTCAACCTTACGACGACGGCGACCGCCGCCTCTTCTTTGTTGAGCCATATCCCTAGATCCTTTCTTTAAAACTTAGAATGGAAGATCATCATCTGAAATGTCAATGGTATCGCCCGATCCAGCAAATGGATCTTTAGGTTTATCTTTTTTACTATCATTGTTGTCATTATTATTTGATGTATTTCCATTACTTTGAGAATTATTGCTACTTGGCGTGCTAGGTGCATTCCCAGTACCAACATTCCCATTGTTATTTGGAGTGAAACCGCCATTCTGGCTTTGAGCCTCACGAGTTTTACGTGATTCAAGTAACGCGAAATTGTCTACTACAACTTCAGTTACATAAACTCGCTGCCCATCTTTGTTATCATAACTTCTAGTTTGAATTCGGCCATCAATACCAACTAATGATCCCTTTGAAGTAAAGTTACAGAAGTTCTCCGCAGCCTTTCTCCAGATCACACAGCTGATAAAGTCTGCGCCTCTTTCACCTTGAGCGTTAGTATACTGACGGTCAACGGCAAGCGTAAAGCTAGCAACTGAGATTCCACTCGTAGTAGTACGTAATTCAGGATCACGTGTTAAACGGCCAACAAGTACAGCTCTATTAATCATACTTCGGTCCTTCCTTTCCTAAATCACGAAAACGATTAATGTAATTATTTATCTAATTTAACGGTCATCGAACGCAAAACTGCGTTGTCAATCTTAGACAAACGGTCAAATTCATTAACTGCTTTAGCATTATCTGCAGTGAAAGTCATAATATGATAAACACCTTCACGATATTTATCGATTTCATATGCAAAATGACGCTTTCCCCAGTCTTTAGATTCAACCATAGTACCATCGTTGTCTGCGATAACTTTATCGTATTTATCAACGATTGCCTTCTTTGACTCTTCATCAACATCAGGCTTAATAATATAAGTTATTTCATACTTAGTAGTTGCCATGACTATTGCACCTCCTTCTGGACTAAATGGTTCTTGCCAAAACAAGAACAAGGAGTAACGGAAAATATTACTCGCAGTCTTTAATTTTAGCACATAAACAAAAAATTACCAAACATCGTTCGCGTGATTTATAAGAATTCATTGATTCTCTATTTATAAATACGCGAAAAGGTCTGATAACTTTTTAGTAAACTAAATTTTTAGTTTTTATTCTTTTTTATCTGAACTATCTGCTTTTTCATCACTGTCTGCATCTTGGTCATCATCAGTAATGTCTTGATCTTCTTCAGTTGGAACAATTGCGAGGCTAGCTACCTTACTCTTGCCACTAACTTTGATCAAACGAACTCCCATTGTGCTTCTACCAGTTTGGGAAACGTCGCCAATCTTAAAACGAATCATAATCCCATTCGTGGTAATAACCATAATGTCTTGAGTGCCATCAATGACTTTCACACCAGCAAGCGGACCATTCTTTTCGGTAATATTGGAAGTTTTGATTCCTTTACCACCACGGCCTTTAACCGGATACTCTTTAGCAGCCGTGCGTTTACCATAACCTTTTTCAGAAATTACGAGAACTTCATCATTTGGCTTAATAACGCCTGATCCCACTACATAATCATGATCACGAAGTTTAATCCCACGAACACCGGCAGCGGTTCGACCCATGGCACGAACGTCACCTTCATTAAAGGTTACGGCATAGCCTAAATGGGTACCAATTAAAATATTTTGTTTACCATCGGTAGTCAAAACATTATTTAATTCATCCCCATCACGCAGAGTTAGTGCGATCAAACCACTATTTCTAATATTAGAAAATGCACTGACATGCGTACGTTTTACGGTACCCATCTTAGTAATAAAGAATAAGTAATTATCCTTGGCATCCTCAGGAATATTGATAATAGTTTGAATCTTTTCGCCCTTTTCAAGTCGAAGGAGGTTTACAACTGGCAACCCTTGAGCAGTTCGTCCGTATTCTGGAATCTCAAAGGCTTTCTTAGAATAAACCTTACCCTTATTAGTAAAGAATAAAAGTGAATCGTGCGTGCTTGAATAAATCAGGTGCTCAATAAAGTCACCCTTCTTAACGCCCATGCCTTTAATTCCTTTACCACCACGGTTTTGGGTCTTAAATTCTTTAATTGGCATTCTCTTGATATAACCACTATGGGTTAAGGTCAAAAGAACGTTTTGCTTTTCAATTAAATCTTCGTCTTCAATCGAAACAACTTCACTTGCTCCAATCTCAGTTCGACGCTTGTCACCAAAACGCTTCTGGATATCAAGCAGTTCATCATAAATAATTTTATTAATTCTTTCAGGCTTAGCAAGAATATCTTTATAATCTGCAATCTTAGTTTGCAAATCATTATATTCAGCTTCAACTTTGCCTCGTTCTAATCCAGTTAAGCGAACAAGACGCATATCTAAGATGGCCTGTGATTGCTTATCATCGAGGTCAAAACGACTAATCAAGGCAGCTTTGGCTACATCACTTGATTGACTTTGACGGATAATCCGGACAATTTCATCGATATGGTCTAGAGCAACCTTTAAGCCTTCAAGTATATGGGCCCTTGCTTCAGCTTTGGCTAACTGAAACTTAGTTCTGCGGGTTACTACATCCTCTTGGTGTTTCAAGTAATATTGCAGCATTTGCTTCAAAGTTAAGAAGTGTGGTGCACCATCAACGATCGCAACCATATTCATACCGAAGTTGGCCTGCATTTGGGTCATCTTGAATAGATTATTTAAGACAACGCTAGCACTGGCATCCCGCCGAATATCAATAGTTACCCGCATCCCTGTCTGATCTGATTCATCACGGACACCGGTAATGCCATCAATTGTTTTGGCTCGTGCTAAATCAGCAATTTTTTTAACTAACTCAGCCTTATTGACCATGTACGGAATTTCACTGACGATAATTCGTTCACGGCCGCTCTTTTCAGTTTCAATATTAGTCTTAGCGCGGACAACAATATTGCCCTTACCACTGTTATAAGCACGGTAAATACCGCCGCGACCCATAATGATACCACCGGTAGGAAAATCAGGGCCAGGAATAGCCTTCATCAAATCTTTGGTAGTAACTTCTGGATTATCCATAAGCATGTGAATGCCGCTAATAACTTCACTTAAATTATGGGGTGGAATATTAGTTGTCATACCAACGGCAATACCACTAGCTCCGTTAACTAATAAGTTCGGAATTCTAGCCGGTAAAACAACCGGCTCATTCTCCGTGTCATCATAGTTACGTTGCCAATCAACCGTATTTTTATTGATGTCGCGTAGCATTTCAACGGCGATCTTGCTCATCCGAGCTTCGGTATACCGCATAGCAGCTGGTTCATCACCATCGACAGAACCAAAGTTACCGTGACCATCAACTAACATGTAGCGATAGCTGAAATTTTGCGCCATGTGCGCCATAGCTAAGTAAATTGATGAGTCACCGTGGGGGTGAAACTTCCCCATGACTTCCCCAACAATTCTGGCCGATTTTTTATACGGTTTATCAGGTGTAACGCCCAATTCGCTCATTCCGTAAAGAATCCGACGCTGTACCGGTTTTAAGCCATCACGTACATCAGGCAAGGCACGAGCAACGATAACTGACATAGCATAGTCCAAGAAGGAACTATTCATCATGCTAGTCAGATCAACGTTTCTTATTCTGTGATCTTGAGTTTGATTATCGTTATCCATTTAAACCTCCTAAGCATCCAAGTTCTCAACGTATTTAGCATTCTTTTCAATAAAGTTACGCCGAGGTGCAACTTCATTGCCCATCAATAGTTCAAAGACCTGGTCAGCATCTTGGGCATATTCTGGGCTAACCCGATCAAGACGCCGGTTTTCTGGATTCATTGTTGTTTCCCATAACTGTGATGGGTCCATTTCTCCTAATCCTTTGTACCGCTGAACTGTCGGCTTCGGACTTGGTTGTAAACTACCCAAATAATCATGGAGTTCATCGTCAGTATCAAGGTACTTAACGATCTTACCTTGACGAACCTGGTAAAGAGGCGGACGAGCGATATACACATATCCCTTTTTAATCATCGGACGCATGTAGTTGTAGAACAGGGTTAGAAGCAAAGTTCTAATGTGTGCCCCGTCGACATCGGCATCAGTCATGATGATTAGCTTATGGTACCGGGCTTTTGTAATATCAAAATCAGCACCAAAACCTGTCCCCAAAGCTGTAAACAAAGAACGAATTTCTTGATTAGCTAGGATTCTATCCATTGAAGCTTTTTCAACGTTTAAGATTTTACCTCTAATCGGCAAAATAGCTTGCGTTAACCTTGAACGTCCCTGCTTAGCAGAACCACCGGCTGAGTTACCTTCGACAACAAATAATTCCGAAATATTAGGATCATTACTGGTATTGTCAGCTAATTTACCTGGCAGGTTAGCTATTTCGAGCCCTGACTTCTTACGTGTTACTTCACGAGCTCTCTTAGCGGCCGTTCTGGCACGTTCAGCCAATTGCGATTTTTCTACGATCTTACGGCCTACTTTGGGGTTCTCCATCAAAAAGTGGCTGAAGGTCTCAGAAAATGCCTTATCAACGGCAGTTCTAGCGTCAGAGTTACCAAGTTTAGTCTTCGTCTGCCCTTCAAATTGTGGATCTGGGTGCTTAACGGAAACTACAGCAGTCATACCTTCACGGATGTCTTCACCCGAAAGGTTATCATCTTTATCTTTTAAAATTTTAGCTTTATGAGCATAGTCATTCACTACCCGGGTGAGTGCGGTCTTAAAGCCGGCTTCATGAGTTCCACCTTCATAGGTATGAATGTTGTTGGCAAAAGTCATTAACGTTGTTTTATAGCCAGTGGTATATTGCAAAGCTACTTCAACATTAATGCCATTGTAATTACCCTCAACGTAAATAGGCTCATCAAAGAGTACTTTAGAGTTCCTATTCAAGAAAGAAACATACTCCTTAATTCCACCTTCATAGTGGTAAACATCGGTCTCTGCAGAGTCCTTGCGTTTATCAGTAAAGGTCAACTTTAAGCCTTTGTTTAGGAATGCAAGTTCACGAATACGGGTCTTTAAAACCTTATCATCGAAGGAAGTAGTCTCAGTAAAAATGTCTGGATCTGGATAAAAATGGACGATTGTACCGTGTTCGTTTAACGGAACATCACCAACCACTTTCATCTGATCCCTTACACGGCCACGATCGAAATCGATAAAGTACTTTTTACCATCACGCATAGTAGTTACATCAAGGTGGCTAGAAAGTGCGTTAACAACGGAAGCACCAACACCGTGCAGTCCGCCGGATACTTTATATCCGCCGCCGCCAAATTTACCACCGGCATGTAAGACAGTAAATACAGTTTCTAGGGCTGGACGACCGGTCTTCTTTTGGATATCAACCGGAATACCACGACCATCATCCTGAACAGTTACACTGCCATCGGCATTGACAGTAACTTCAATTTTACTAGCAAAACCGGCTAAACGCTCATCGATACTGTTATCAATAACTTCCCATACCAAATGGTGCAAGCCTTGAGAACTAGTTGAGCCAATGTACATGCCTGGCCGCTTACGAACAGCTTCAAGTCCGCCTAAAACCTGAATTTGACTGGCATTATATTTATCGGCTTCTTTTTCATATTTCTTGTCTTTAGCAAGATTTTCTTTTTTATTATCAGCCATTCAATTCTCCTTTTTCCAAACTAATTTTACCGGATTGAATACGATATATTTTCGGTTGCTTGATTATTTCCCAGGAAATACCTTCAAGATCTGTAGTGGTGATGAAAGTTTGTGTCTTCCCGTGAATATAATTCAAAAGCGCGCTCTGACGACTATGATCCAGTTCACTCATAACATCATCCAGCAAAAGCAGCGGATATTCATCTGTTAACTGGTGAACCAATTGAATCTCAGCCAGCTTGATACTCAAGGCAATCGTTCTTTGCTGACCCTGGGAGCCATACAAATGAGCATCTTTACCATCAAGCTTAAATTCAATGTCATCGCGGTGGGGACCAGATAAGGTTGTGCCCTTTCTAATCTCATTATTTTTGCTTCTTTTATAATTAGCTAGGACTTTATGATAAATGTCCTCCGTACTATCTGTAGCCTTAATATCCACCACTGATGGATGATAAGTTACCGTTAAAACCTCATCTGCTGAACTTATGTGCGTATACGCGTCACTTGCAAAGCGACTCAGATAGTTGAGGAACTTAAACCGCCGCACAACAATTTCGGCTGCGATCCCAGCTAATTGATCTGAAAGAACATCCAGAAAAACTAAATCATGTGCCTCGCCTTTTGCTAACTGCTTTAAATAATTGTTTCTCTGAAAGAGAACCTGCCGGTATTTACTCGCAAAATACAAGTATTCTGGATTAATTTGACCAAATTCTTGATCCATAAACCGACGCCTTAAAGCTGGGGCACCCTTGATTAATTCCAGGTCTTCTGGCGAAAAAAGAATAGCGTTCAATTGTCCAATATACTTAGACACTTTTGCTTGTTCTACCCGATTCACCCAAACTTTTTTACCTTTTTTGGTAATCAGAACTCGTAAATCTGAGTTCACCTGGCTTTTATGGACATGTCCCATGAGGTTGGTATAATCTTTGCCAAAAGCAATTAATTCTTTATCACTGCTGGTCCGATGAGATCTGGTCAACGCTAAAAAATAAATTGCTTCAAGTAAATTGGTTTTCCCTTGCGCATTTTTACCAATAAAAATATTGACATTCGGATCAAAATTAATATCAATATTTTTTAAATTACGATAATTCTGTGCAACAAAATGATCGAGATACATTAATTTTACCGAAATTCATAAGTATTACCGGCAACTTCAACTTTGTCACCTGAACGTAGTTTCTTACCCCGGCGATTTTCTTTTTCACCGTTCAATAAAACGGGATTGTCACGCAAATACCATTTTGCCTGTCCACCAGAAGAGATTATGGCCTCTTCTTTTAAAAATTGACCTAAGGTAATATATTCACCTTTAATTGTAAAATTTTTGATAGTATTCACCTTCAACACTCTATTAGTACCTATATAATTATATTCGTTTGTGAGTTAAAAGACAAACTTAAAGGCTAATATAAAGCCATATGAGCGTTTTTTTAGAAAGCTAACCAACTCATAATAAATACGTAAAAAAAGTAACTCCAACCATTTTTTGGCACTCAGAGAAAAAATAACAAACAAAAAGACCGTCAATCGACGATCTTTTTTAGTAACCAACTTTAATAATAGATTAATAAGTTCTAACTGGCGTTATCAATTGGACAAAAGCTACGTCATCCTTATCTGGATTTACCGTAAACGGACGAAGTGGCTGCGTAAAGTTCATGATTACCGAATCGGTAACTGAAGCACGTAAGGCATCCCGCAAATAATCAGGGTTGAAGGAAATCTTTAAGTTCTTCCCTTCCAGATCCTTAAAGGCAACATCTTCCTCAACATTACCAATTTCAGCGGATTTACCGGATAATTTTGCCGTTTGCTTTTCAGTATCCAAAGTTAAGTTGACAACGTTGTTACGACCCGCATGCGTTAATAGACTCGCACGGTCAAGGGCACTAGAAAGTTCAGACAGGTCAAATTTAACCGTTGTGGTGCTTTCGGTTGGAATTAACCGCTCGGTATCAGGATAACTACCCTCAAGAAGACGTGAATAGAATGAAATATTGCCAATTTCAAAAAGGACCTGACTATCACCTGGGCAAACTTTAACCTTCGGATCGGTCTCTCCGATAATCCGTGACAATTCCTGTAAACTCTTACCGGGAATAATTAAATCTGTTTTAGTTTGCGGTCCGTTTTTTAAAGCTAGTACTCTGCTTGCTAACCGGTGGGAATCAGTGGCAACAGCGTGAATTTTATCTGGACTAAAAGTAAAATGAACACCTGTTAAAACCAAACGGCTTTCTTGAATAGCAACGGCAAATTCAGTTTCGTTAATTATCTCTCTGAAAGTTTTTCCTGAGATAACAAAAGAGGAATCGTCAGGGATTTCAGGTAATCTTGGGTAATTATTGGCATCTAAGCCGTTAATGGTGAATTCACTATTTTCAGATATGATTTGTGTTTGAAAACTTTGTTTAACTTCAAAAGAGAAATCTTTTCCTGGTAATTTTTTAACAATTTCACTAAAGAAGCGTGCAGGTAAAACAATTGAACCGGTTGATTCTACTGTTAAATCTTCACTTACCGGAATTTTGATTTCGATTGAAATATCTGTATCACTACCCGTTAATAGTAATTCTTGTTCAGATAAATCAAGTTTAATCCCACTAAGTATTGGAATAGTAGCTCTTGATGAAATTGCTCTCATTACATTATTTAAGTTTTCTAAAAACAAGTTGCGGTTAACTGTAAATTTCATTTGTTGCCTCCTGATTTCAGGTATGTTTTTTATTTATATTAATTATATATTTAATTACTTAGTAGTAGTAGGTCCTGTGATTTTTGTTGAAAAGTATTAAGCGGCCTAAAATAACGGAATTGTTGCGGTTAAGAAAATGTGTACAAAGTTAAAAGTTATCCACAGTGGACAACTTATTAGCGATCAAGCATTTGCTTTTTAGCGATCAAGCATTTGCTTTAAATCGAATACAGCAGTTTTGATATCGGAATCAGTTTTAATCTGGCGGCTGATCTTTTGGTAAGCATGCATGACTGTCGTGTGGTCCTTCCCGCCAAATTCTTGTCCAATTTTAGGTAAGCTTGCATCTGTCAGTTCACGAGAAAGGTACATTGCGATTTGTCTTGGTACCACTATTTGTCTTACCCGTCTCTTTCCCTTTAATTCAGTAGTTGAAGTTTGAAAATAATTAGCAACTACTTCTTGAATTTTGGATATTTGTAAGCCACGATCCTTTTGAACTAACTTAAGATCGGCTAAAGCTTCACGCGCTAAATTTACATTAATATCTTCTTTTTCAATGGTGGCGTGAGCCTGGACCTTAACAAGGGCACCTTCAAGTTCACGGATGTTTGTGTCAACTTGTGAAGCTATGTAATCCAAAGTGTTGTCGTCAATGGTTAAGTGTTCCGCTTCTGCTTTTTTACGTAAAATTGCGATTCGGGTTTCAAGATCCGGTGGTGTAATTTCAACTTGCAGTCCCCAAGCAAACCGGGATACCAGACGCTCCGACAAATCAGGTATTTCGGTTGGCAGGCGGTCACTCGTCATTACAATTTGTTTTTGATCATTATAAAGGGTTTCAAAAGTATGAAAGAATTCTTCCTGAATCCCCTCTTTTTTTGCAAAGAATTGAATATCATCAACTAATAATAGGTCGCAGGTTCTGTATTTCTCACGGAATTGATCCTGCGTTTTATTTTTGATGGAGTTAATGAAGTCATTGACGAAAGTCTCACTTTGAATGTAAACGACCTTTGAGTTTGGCCTTTCGGCGAGCATCTGGTGCCCGATTGCCTGCATTAAGTGTGTTTTTCCTAAACCAACGCCACCAAAAATAAAGAGCGGATTATAAAAACTACCAGGGCTATCGGCAACGGCTAGGGCTGCACCAGCGGCTAGTTTGTTGCCTTCGCCTTGAACGAAGTTGTCAAAAGTATACTTATCGTTTAGCTGTAAATCGCGCATAAAATCTTCATGATCGGGAGCCTTGCTAGTGTGTAAGGGACGAGCGGTTTTAGGTTTAGGT
Source organism: Lactobacillus acetotolerans DSM 20749 = JCM 3825 (assembly GCF_001436775.1). Taxonomy (GTDB): domain Bacteria; phylum Bacillota; class Bacilli; order Lactobacillales; family Lactobacillaceae; genus Lactobacillus; species Lactobacillus acetotolerans. The sequence continues at coordinate 33,461 of NZ_AYZC01000006.1, read as the reverse complement.
GTGACCATTCTTTCGGGACTTTTACTGTCGTCTGCAACGTGAAAGGTAGGCAGAATTTCTATATTTGCGTACCCATAAGCCGATTGAATAAGCTGTGAAGATAGATTCTTTTCCCAGTAACCTTCGGCTACTGGATTTTGAACAGCAATTTTTAATTCATGCGTTCCTTTATTGTAGGAAATTGGTTTCGTGTTTTTAAACCAAGCATTATAGGCAACTTCATTAAAGCGTTCGCGCATTTCATCGTTAAAATGTTGCCAAAATTTATCAATATCGAACAAAATTTATTCCTCCAATAATAAAAAGCAATCTTTATTTTAGCATCTCATTAAAATGTTTTCCACAAGTGTACAAAAGAAATCCAATATTCACAGGATGTGGATAATTATTTTTGGCTGATCCACATTAATACTATTATTATTTAAATATTGTCCTCTTTCTACAGACTATCTGTGTATAATTTTCCCTTATTTCATAGTACATTATAGCTATTTTATGAATCGTTATCCACAACTTGTGCATATCTTTTTAAACAAGGTGTGAATTGTGGATAAATCTGCGTATTTTCTTGTGTTTTACTAAATATGGAAAATGAAAAGCTAAAATAATCCACAGATTTGATTTTAAATATTGCTTATTTACTGCTGTTATTTTTTCTTATCTGGTTAGCCTTTATCAGTTATTTAATAAGAAATTACGGTGTGGGATGCGAAATTTAGAAAGTTCTTACCATAAATAATTATTCTTTTTTTAATTTATACTTGGTTTTTTGCCGTAATCATGCTATTCTAGATACTAAATTGTGCAGTTCGCACACAAATGGAGGTGTAGTCTAATGACAACTAAAAGAACTTACCAACCTAAGAAGCGTCACCGTTCACGTGTTCATGGCTTTATGAAGCGTATGAGTACATCAAATGGCCGTAAGGTTTTAGCAAGACGCCGCGCAAAGGGTAGAAAAGTCTTATCTGCTTAAACCACTGAATCCCAGTGGTTTTTTTAGTCTACTAGAGTGGAATGGAACGTTTTGAGAAAGTCTTATCGAGTTAAAACTGAAAAGGATTTTCAGCGAGTTTTTACATCTGGCGACTCAGTTGCTAATCGAGCTTTTGTTATCTATAAAATGGAAAGAACAGAAAATAAACACTTTCGGGTAGGTATTTCTGTTGGCAAAAAGGTTGGGCATACTGCTGTTGCTCGAAACCAACTCAAACGTTATATTCGTGCAGTGCTTACCGAAGAAAAGGCGGAGATTGATCCGCACATTGATTTTTTGGTAATCGCCAGACCTTATGCTCGTAATTTTAAGATGGCTGAGATACGCAAGAATTTGCTTCATGCGCTGTCTTTGGCTCATATTATTGAAGAAATGCCAGATGAAGTTGAGGAAGATTAGAGTGAAAGACATTCTGACTAAAAGAAATGTCAAACGTCTGCTTGCACTTTTGGCGGTTGTCACAATTGCAGTTGTTTTAACTGGTTGTGCGGCTCCCAATTCGCAGCAAATGGCGCCAGTTTCGCATAATAGCGGAAATTGGTGGGATAGATGGGTAATTTATTACATGTCCACCTTCCTACTTTGGCTTGCCAAGATTATGGGCAACAACTATGGTTGGTCAATTATAGCCTTTACCGTTATTGTCCGGGTCATCTTGTTACCATTAAATGCGATTTCAATCAGAAGCACGACCAAGATGCAGGGGATTCAGCCGCAGGTTACTGCGCTTCAGAAGAAGTATCCAGGACACGATACTGAATCCAGGACATTATTATCACAGGAAACAAATAAGCTTTATAAGGAAGCCGGGGTAAATCCGTACGCCGGGTGTCTTCCATTGATTATTCAGCTTCCTGTTATGTATGCCCTGTATGGTGCCATTATGCGTACGCCACAACTGCAAACCGGTCGTTTCTTATGGATGGACTTAGGTAAGCCGGACCCGTATTACATAATGCCGATTTTGTCGATGGTATTTACTTTTATATCTACTTATATCAGTCAAATGTCTACGCCGAAGGAATCTCAAAACGGGATGACCAAGGTTATGACATATGGAATGTCAATTATGGTAGGTGTAATGGGTATTTACTTCCAGTCTGCCATTACTCTTTACTGGGTTATTTCTAATCTTTTCCAGGTTATTCAAACCTTCATCCTGCAAAACCCGTTTAAATATAAGCGTGAGCAAGAAGCTAAGGTTAAGGCTGAACGTGAGCGTAAGCATAAAATCAGAAAAACTTACAAGCGTCTAAGACGCAGAAAATAGAATAAACGTCTAAAATGATTTTTAGATAAAGTAGTCAAAGTGCTTTATACATCATGGTGTTCCATGCTGTTATAATGCGCTTTTTTTATTGGAAAAAAGAGGTAAATCATGGCTAAAACTTTAACTGAGTTTGATACGATAGCAGCAATTTCCACTCCCATAGGTGAAGGTGGAATTTCTATTGTACGTATGTCTGGTGAAGATGCGGTTAAAATTGCCAATAAGGTATTTAAGGGAGCTAATTTAACTAAAGTGCCGACGCATACCATTCATTACGGCCATATTGTTGATCCGGACACCGGCAAAACAATTGATGAGGTAATGGTAACTGTGATGCGTGCTCCTAAAACCTTTACCCGTGAGGATATTGTTGAAATTAACTGCCATGGTGGGATTGTTGTTACCAACCATATTTTGCAGTTGCTGCTTGGACATGGTGCGCGGATGGCAGATCCTGGTGAATTTACCAAAAGGGCCTTTGTTAACGGACGAATTGATTTAACCCAAGCTGAGAGTGTGATGGATATTGTTCGTGCTAAAACTGATAAGGCACGGCAGGTAGCCGTTCAACAACTCAGTGGCGGCTTACTTAAGAAGATTCGCGCAATGCGCAAAGAAATTTTGAATACGCTAGCTAACGTTGAGGTTAATATCGATTACCCTGAGTACGATGCAGATACAGTAACTGCCAAGCAGATGGCTGATACATCGCAATCCGTTATCAATAAGATAAATCAGCTGCTTAAAACTGCTCAAGAAGGGACCGTCTTACGTAATGGTTTAGCCACCGCAATCGTGGGTCGTCCTAATGTTGGGAAATCATCCCTGCTTAATTATTTGACTAAGAGTGATAAGGCAATCGTTACCGATGTTGCAGGGACTACTCGGGACACTCTAGAAGAATACGTTTCTATTAAAGGGGTTCCGCTTAAACTAGTTGATACGGCCGGCATTCGGCACACTAGTAATAAGGTTGAAAAAATTGGAGTTGAACGTTCAGAAGCGGCTTTGAAGAAAGCTGATCTGGTTTTACTCATACTTGATTCAAGTGAAGAATTGACTGATGAAGATATGGCTCTAGTTAAGGAAACCGATGGCAAAAAGCGGATCATTATCTTAAATAAAACCGATTTGGGACAGAAAATAACGACTGCAGGGATGAGAAAACTAACCAGCAGTGCGGTAATTTCAACTTCAATTTTAAAAGAAAAGAATTTAGATGAGCTAGAGAATACTATCAAAAAACTGTTCTTCTCTGGTATTGAAAATTCTAATGATCAAGTTATGGTAACTAACCAGCGGCAAACAGGACTTTTGCAAAAAGCAAAAAAGCAGTTACAGGATGTTATCCATGCTGTTAATAAGGATGTTCCCGTAGATATTGCGCAGATTGATTTTACTGGTGCTTGGGATACTTTAGGTGAGATTACCGGTGATAGTGCCCCAGATGAATTAATCAATGACCTGTTCAGCCAATTTTGTTTAGGAAAGTAGGAATTAATAAAAGATGATAAAGACTTTTGATTCAGATGAATATGATGTCATTGTCGTTGGTGCTGGCCATGCAGGTTGTGAAGCTGCTTTAGCCAGTGCTCATATGGGCCTCACGACATTACTATTAACCATTAGCTTGGATATGGTTGCTTTTATGCCGTGTAATCCTTCCGTTGGTGGTCCCGCTAAGGGAACGGTTGTCCGTGAAATTGATGCATTAGGCGGTCAAATGGGTAAAAATATTGACGCTACCTACATTCAAATGCGGATGTTGAATACAGGCAAGGGGCCGGCTGTCCGTGCGTTAAGGGCACAAGCCGACAAGTGGCAATACCATGAACATATGAAAGATGTTATTGAAAATACCCCGCATTTGACTTTACGGCAGGGGCTTGTAGACCAACTGATTACCGAAGATGGCGTCTGCAAAGGTGTGCAAACTAATACCGGTGCCAGATACCATTCAAAGAGTGTGGTTTTGACTACTGGGACTTCTGCTCGTGGCCGGATTTATATTGGTGAGCTTAATTATTCATCCGGGCCGGATAACACGATTCCTGCCATTAAATTATCAGAAAATTTACAAAAATTAGGATTTAAGCTTCGACGGTTTAAGACTGGGACCCCGCCACGGGTTAATGGTCATACGATTGATTATTCTAAAACGCAGGAAGAACCGGGGGATAAAACTCCGCGGCACTTTTCATTTGAAAGTAAAGATTCAGATTATCTAAAGTACCAAATTTCCTGCTGGATGACTTATACCAATCCTGTGACTCATAAGATTATTAGGAATAACTTAAAACGGTCTCCCATGTTTTCTGGCCAAATTAAGGGTGTGGGTCCGCGTTATTGTCCATCAATTGAAACCAAAGTTGTCCGTTTTGCTGATAAACCGCGTCACCAACTTTTCTTAGAGCCTGAAGGCAAAACCACTCATGAAATTTATGTTGGGGATTTTTCAACCTCTATGCCTGAAGAAATTCAGTTAAAGATGCTGCACTCAGTAGCTGGGCTTGAACATGCGGAAATGATGCGTCCAGGATATGCGATTGAATACGACGTAATCGATCCTTGGCAGCTTAGACATACTCTGGAAACTAAGAAGATTAAGAACTTATTTACCGCTGGACAAATGAACGGTACGTCAGGCTATGAAGAAGCAGCAGGGCAAGGTTTAATTGCTGGAATCAATGCGGCTCTTCGTGCTAAGGGTAAGCCTGGCTTTACCTTGGGCCGTGATGAAGCCTATATTGGCGTTTTAATTGATGATTTGGTAACCAAGGGGACCAATGAGCCATACCGTTTATTGACCTCTCGTGCGGAATACCGCTTGATTTTGCGGCATGATAATGCCGACCTGCGCTTGACCGATTATGGCTATAAGCTTGGTCTGATTTCGGATGAACGCTACGCTAAATTTGAGGAGAAAAAGAAGCATATTGCTGAAGCAAAGACTAAACTCGCTTCGATTACCATTCATCCAACCGATGAAGTACAAAAATACTTAAAGACTATCGGTGGTGGAAAGATGAAAGCTGGTACTAAGGCAGACGTCTTTTTACGTAGACCTAAGGTTAGAATTGATGATATTGAGCGGTTAACAGGGATGCAGATTTCAGACGACCGTTACGTTAAAGAGCAAGTAGAAATTAATATTAAGTATGCCGGTTACATAAAAAAGGAACAGGTTCAAATTAACCGCCTTCACAGGCAGGAAGCTAAGAAAATACCGGCTGATATTGATTATGAGGCTATTGATGGTCTTGCTACGGAAGCTAGGCAGAAGTTTGAGAAGATTCGTCCGGAAACATTAGCCCAAGCAGAACGAATTTCAGGGGTCAACCCTGCTGATTTAGCTATTTTGAGTGTTTACGTTCAAAATGGTCATTATTCTAAAGTAACAAAGTAAATTTAATAAATAATTTTAAAATTATTTTATAAGTATTTTTTACTAAAAAATACCTAAAAATAACCTTTTATGATCAGGTAATCACAATTGTAACCCCTATCATTATCAAAAAATTGTTTATTAATTTGTGAACTTTGTGATGTAAATATTTTTACGAAGCGCTTACATATGCTATAAAATAACAATTGCTTGCACTTGAAATTGTGAAATTATATGTTTTAATGAATCATGTAAGTAAGCAATTATTTAAGGAGATGCACTTAAAATGACAAAAATTAATGGCGCCGACGCCATGCTTCAAGTTTTATACAATTGGCACATTGATCATATTTATGGATTCCCAGGTGGTTCATTCGATTCTGGTATGAACGCTATCTATGATTTTAAGGATAAGATGAAGTATATCGAGGTTCGTCACGAAGAGGCTGCAGCTTTAGCAGCTTCAGCTGAATACAAGTTCAGCGGCAAGCTCGGTGTATGTTTCGGTTCAGCCGGTCCTGGTGCTGTTCACTTAATGAACGGCTTGTACGATGCAAAGTATGACCACGTTCCAATGGTAGCTATTGTTGCTAACGTTCCAACTAGCCGTCAAGATATGGACTTCTTCCAAGCCTTTGATGAGAAACCTTGGTTTGATCCGGTTGCTGTTTGGAATCACCAAATTAAGAGAGCCGATCAAATCCCTGGCATGATGGATGAAGCTATTCGTCAAGCATATGCTAAGATGGGTCCAGCCGTATTAATTCTTCCTAAGGACTTTGGCTGGGACAAGATTAGTGATAACTTCCGTGTAAATTACGATGCTCATGCAGTTACACCAAACTACGCTGCTCCAAAGAAGGAGTCAGTTGATGCAGCCGTTAAGTTACTTAAGGAAGCAAAGAACCCTGTAGTTTACTATGGTCTTGGTGTTAAGGGTGCTGGCAAAGAATTAAAAGAATTTGCTGACAAATTTAAGACACCTTTGATGTCATCAGTACTTGCTAAGGGTATTGTTGAAGATAAGTTCCCAGCATACATGGGCTCAATTGGCCGTGTTGCTCCGAAGCCAAGTAATGATATTCAAACTCATGCTGACTTGGTTGTCTGGGTTGGTAACGACACACCATTCTCACTCTTCTTCTTTAACCCTAAGGCTAAGGTTATCCAAATTGATGTTGACTCTGAAGCTTTAGGTAAGCGGCACGCAGTTGATGTTCCAATCTTAGCAGACGGTAAGAAGACTTTGCAGGCAATTATTGATGCAGGTGAAGAACGTTCAGAATCACCACTTTACAAGGCTGCTATTGCAGACCGTGAGAACTGGGATTCATGGCAAGAAAGCTTTGCTGATTCAGATGAGACACCAATGCGTCCAGAACCAGTCTTTGATGTTATTAACAAAGAAGCTGCTGACGATGCAGTCTTTGCAGTTGATGTTGGTAACGTTAATATCAACTTCCAACGTTTGATGAATTTACATGATGATCAAATTTGGGCAACATCTGGCTTGTACGCAACTATGGGCTTTGGTGCTCCTGCTTCACTTGCAGCAGCTACTGTATATCCAAAACGTGAAGTTTGGAACTTAGCTGGTGATGGTGCTTTTGCAATGATGAACCAAGAATTGTTGACCCAAGCTCGTTACAACATGCACGTATTAAACGTTGTCTTTACTAACGAAACTTTAGGCTATATTCAAGCTGAACAAGAAGACGAATCCCACCAACCATTATCAGGAGTTATTATTCCAGATAATAATTGGGCAAAAGTTGCTGATGGTATGAATGTTAAGGGCGTAGTTGTTCGTAACAAGAAAGAATTCGCAGATGCTGTTAAAGAATTCAAGAACATGGATGGTCCAATGTTAATTGACGTTAAGTTAACCCATGCAATGCCTTACTCAACTGAATTGAATACCCTTGACGATCCAGCATTCGTCAAGAAATATCAAGCTGAAGCATTGAAGCCATTTAGCTACTTTGCAAAGAAGTATGGTGTTGAAGAAGCTGCTCCTGCCTCAAGTGCATCTCAAGAAGCAGAATCAGAACCTGATACTACTTCAGGTGCTTCACAACATTAATCTGGCTTTAGTAGATATATTTGATAGGAAAGCGAAACCGTTTGGTTTCGCTTTTTTGCTGTCGTATAATGATAATTGATAAACTAAAAATGATGGAGGAATTATTAATATGCAACAGTTCGGTGTCATTGGCTTATCCGTTATGGGTAAGAATCTTGCATTAAACGTAAGAAATCATGGCTTTTCAGTTTCTGGCTACAGTATTGATAGGTCAGAGATTGATGCTTTTGCTAAATACAAAGATGATAAATTAAAACCAACTTATTCTTGGAAAGAATTCGTTGATTCACTTGAAAAACCGCGTAAGATTTTAATTCAAATTATGGCTGGTAAGCCAGTTGATGAAACCTTGCAAAAATTATTACCGCTCCTTGATAAGGGAGATATTTTAATTGATGGTGGTAATTCTAATTTCCACGATACCAACCGTCGTTATCATGAAATGGAAAAGCACGGGATTCACTTTATTGGTATGGGTGTTTCTGGTGGTGAAGAAGGTGCCTTACATGGCCCAGCTCTTATGCCAGGTGGCGATGAGGATGCCTATAACGAGGTTGCACCAATCTTAAGGGCAATTGCTGCTAAGACTCCAGATGGCCGTCCATGTGTAAGCTATATTGGTCCTGAAGGCAGTGGCCACTACGTAAAGATGGTTCACAACGGAATTGAATATGCAATTATGCAAGAATTCGCCGAAATTTATGATATTTTACGTAAGGTTGCCGGTAAAACTGATGATGAAATGTCCGATATTTTTGCTAATTGGGACGTCCATCTAGTTCATTCTTACTTAACTGAAATTACGTCAAAGGTTTTGAAGAAAAAGGATACTTTGACCCCTGATCACGTTATTGATCACATCTTAAACGTTGCTTCATATAAGGGTACTGGTAACTGGATGTTAGAAGATGGTGTCAGTTTAGGTGCACCGATCAGCGTGGTTGCTGAAGCCGTTATTGCGCGTTTTATGTCTAAAGCAACGACTCGTGAAGGCAAGAGTGTCGTTTGGAACGGTGAAGTTCCAGCAGATTTGGTTGATAACTTGGAAAAGTCTTTGCAGTTAGCCCAAGCTGTTTCATATGCTCAAGGCTTCCAACAATTAGGTATGGCTGCCGATGCATATAATTGGGACCTGCGTTACACAGCCATTGCCCAAAATTGGGAAGCTGGCTGTATCATTCGTTCATCAATGCTTAAAGACATTGAGAATGCTTATATGGATGGCGGTAAGTTCAAGAAGCTTAAGAATCTATTCCAAGATCCGTACTTCAAGGACTTGTTAAACAAGAATATTCATTCATTACGGGCAATAATCAAGATTTCTACTGATGCGGGTATTCCTACACCAACATTAAGTGCTTCACTTAATTACTTGGAATCAATCTTTAACCCAACACTTCCAGCTAACTTAATCCAAGGTCAGCGTGATTACTTCGGTGCTCATACTTACCATAGAAATGACCGTGTGGGTGTATGCCATACTGAATGGTATGAAGAAAAATAAATTAACGTTACACGTGTAACGAAACCAGCTAAGCTTTAAGTTTTAGCTGGTTTTTGTTGTAGAATAGATAATATTCGCAAGTTTTATAAAAAGGGTGATAGAGAATATATGAGTGATAAAGAAAAAGCGGATGTGAAACTGCTTTTAGAAGCACTAATTGTTGGTATTTGTACGGGAATAATAATCGGGCTATTTCGGTATGGAATTAGTCAGACTACTGGCTTTTGGCTGAATATTTTCAGACTGGCACATAATAATGCAATGTGGTTAATAGCCATTGTTGTTGGCTTTATTGCCACAGATGTGATTGCTGGTTATTTCGTAAAACAATATCCGCATGTTGGTGGTTCCGGTATCCCAGAGGTTAAATTGCAGCTAGAGGGTAAGTTAAGCCTTAGATGGTTCCCGATCCTGTGGCGGAAATTTATCAGTAGCATTTTAGTAATTGGTACTGGGCTTTTCCTGGGCCCAGAAGGGCCGTCACTGCAACTTGGTTCAAATATTGGACAGGGTGTTAGCGAAGGGTTTAAGCAAAACAAAACCAATTCACGGGTCCTTTTAGCAACCGGTGCAGCTAGTGGCTTATCTGCTGCCTTTGGTGCGCCGCTTAGTGGTGTACTATTTATGCTTGAGACGATTTTTCATAACTTTTCACCACGTGTGGGAATAAATGCTTTAGCTGGTGCACTTGCTTCCAACTTTGTAACTTCTAATATTTTTGGACAGCAACCAGTTTTGGCTATTGCCTATGATCATCCATTTCCAGTTGTGCTTTATTGGCATCTGCTTATCTTGGGAATAATTTTAGGATTACTCGGACATTTTTATAAAATGGGTTTATTTTCTTGTAAAAAGCTTTATGCCAAGATTGAATTTCTGCCGCACTGGCTTCTGGGACTCATTCCACTCGCAATCTTAATTCCGATTGCATACTTTTTACCTTTGATTACCGGACCGGGCAGCCGGTTAATTTTAGATTTGCCTGAAATGGTAACTAAAACCGGTTGGATTATGCTTGGAACATTAGTCTTTTTCTATTTACTCAGATTAGTCTTCTCAATCATTTCTTATGATTCAGGGTTGCCGAGTGGTGTTTTTTTACCAGTTCTAACCATGGGGGCACTGATTGGGGCCATCTATGGTTTGTTTATGGTGCAACTGCACTTGCTTCCACGTGTTTTAGTTGTTAACCTGATTATTTTTTCAATGGCTGGTTCCTTTGCAGCAGTTATTCGTGCACCGTTTACGGCAATTATTTTGATCACAGAAATGGTCGGTTCACTTCTTCATTTGATGCCTTTAGCTGTTGTTGCCTTTATTGCATTGTTTACTGACCAACTGCTAGGCGGTAAGCCGATTTATGATAGTTTGGCCCAAGCAATGGAAGGTAAGAACGGTGTAAGCAAAACTGCTTCTGGCTACGGCGATCAATTAACGGTACCAGTTTACGAATCTAGTCAATTAGTTGGTAAAAAAGTAGCCGAAATTAAGTGGCCTAAAGGTACTCTAGTTAAGGTGATTCATCGCAGTAGTCAAGACATAATTCCTAATGGCCAGACCGAAATATTAGCAGGAGATATGCTAGTATTGGCGGTTGATTCTGGTCAACGTGGAGAAGTCTATAATGCGATGATTAAATTGCAAGAAGTAAAATTTGATGGATAAATAAAATTGGCTACTAAAAAAGGGTAAACCACAAACAAAAGTTTGTTGTGATTTACCCTTTTTCCATCTAAATTATTTTTATTTAGTATTTTTAATAAATTTCGGTGAAGTTTCAGGTGCCCAGATTAAACAAATAAGGAAGGCAAATAAAAGAACTCCAGCACAGACAAGCATAGCTAGGCCGGCACCACCGACATCGGTTAAGATTGGCAATAAGAAAGTACCGGCTGCCGCACCGATTCGACTAATAGTAATACAAGTACCAACTCCTGTTGCTCGTACTTTAATATCAAATAGTTCAGTTGGGTATGAATAATCTAAAACTAAGCCAGATGATAGAACAATTGAAAAAACAGAGAAGACTAGTAGTTTAAGTATTGAAGATATCTGCGGCATTAATGCTAAAATACCGATTAAAATTTCTGAAAAGAGGAAGTTATTAATTAAAAAGGAACGCCGGCTAATTCGATTAAAAATAATAATGCCTAATAAAACACCGATAAACATACCACCATTATAAAGAATACCGGAAACGGCCTGGTTATTTATGTTCATACTTTGTAAAAGAATCGGTAAGAAGATACTGATGCCAAAGAAAGCAAAGGCTTGGCATGCATAAAATAAACCGCCGACTAAAGTCTGCCGAATATATTTTTTGCTGAATAGGATGGTCCATGACATTGATTTAACTGGCTTTATATGCTTTAACTTGGGAGATATACCCCAGTTACGGCCCAAATGTTTATCAATAACTTTGTTAGCTGTCTTGACTTTGCCACGACTGGCTAGCCAACTTGGAGAAGCTGGTAAGGGAAAGAAACTGCGAAATAATGCGGTTATAAGTGCTGGAATGGCACCGGTAGCTAAGATAATCTGCCAGGTATAAGCCCCAAAACCATCAATTAGGGAACCGGTTATATACGAAGCAATAAAGCCGATTGTCCAGTAGATTAATAAGTGGCTTTGGCGTTTACTGCCTTCACTTTTAGGCAGCCATTCCGTTAGTAATGCATTGCCAACGGTATAATCAATTGCAATCATTAATCCAATGCCAATTCTAAGTAAAAAAGTTAGGAAGAAATTAGCAGTTAATAAGTGTAATAGTGTAAGACCAGCAAGAATATACATGTTGATCATCAGTAGTTTTCGCCGACCGATTTTGTCTGATAAACGGCCAACGACGATACTGCCGGCCAAACCAATTAGGGAACCAGCTCCAATTAATCCTGTCCATAAACTACTGATTTGAATGTACTTACTAGCATTCGTAAGTGCAGTCCCACTGATTCCTAGTCCGAAGCCACAGGCAATTTGCCCTAAAATGACCGCGATAAGTACCCGAATATGTACCTCAGAAAGTGGTGCTTTTTTATAATTCTTTTTAATATTTGTATTATTTTCCATAAGAGTAGGCAAATGAGTATTCATTTACCTAATTAAGAGCATCTCCTTCATTGCTTATTTAAGAAACCAATGTACAATTTTACCAAAAACGGTGAAAGTAGACAAAAAAAGACTACTAATTGACATTAATTAGTAGTCTATTTCGTTTAAGTATAGTTTAAGCTGTTTGCGTTGATGTACCAGCAATTTTTGCTTTGTTAAGTAATAATGAACTGGTTAAAACAGATACTGAGGAGAAGGCCATGGCTAAACCGGCTAATTCAGGACTTAATTGCAAACCTACACCTGCAAATAAACCAGCAGCAATAGGGATGCCGATTAAGTTGTAAATCAGTGCCCAGAACAAGTTTAACTTAATTCTGTTGAAGGTCTTCTTAGAAATATCCAAAGCTTTGACAACGCCCATTAAATCGTTTTGAACGAGGACGATTCCGCCAGATTCAATGGCGATATCTGTGCCAGCACCCATGGCAATACCGACATCAGCAGTAGAAAGTGCAGGAGTATCATTAATACCGTCGCCAACGAAGGCAACTTTATTGCCAGCTTTTTGTAATTTCTTGATGTTAGCCACCTTATCAGTTGGGAGAACCCCAGCAATGATTTGGTCAATACCGACTTGCTTGCCGATAGCTTGGGCAACATTTTTATTATCACCTGTAAGCATAACAGTCTTTAAACCACGCTTCTTGAGTTCGGCGATGGCAGCTTTGGCACTTGGCTTCGGTACATCTTGAATGGCAATTAAACCGATGACTTGCTGATCTAAGCCAACATAGATAACAGTTTTAGCTTCGTTTTGTAATTGTTCAGCTTCAGCTTGTATTTCCTGAGAAATATTGCTGTTTGCGAATAATTTATTACTACCGACAAGTGCTGTGTGATTATTGAAGTTGGCTTTAACACCTTTACCTTCAATTGCAGCAAAGTTATCTACTTTTACTGGAGCAATCTTTTCTTCCTTAGCTTTTTTTATAATTGCTGTGGCTAGTGGGTGTTCAGATGACTCTTCAAGGCTTGTGGCAACTGTTAAGACGCGTTTGCTGTCGCCAACAATATCGGTAACCTTAGGTTTACCAATGGTGATGGTACCAGTCTTATCAAAGACGACGGTGTCAATATTGGTAACTTTTTCTAGTACTTCACCATTTTTAATTAAGACACCCATTTTGGCACTTTTGGCAGTTCCAACCATTAAGGCAGTTGGGGTTGCGAGTCCAAGAGCACAAGGACAAGCAATTACGATGACTGAAACGGCGAAAAGAATAGCGTTAACTAAACTGGCATTTAAAAATACGTACCAAATAACAAATGTGATAATGGCAATTATTAATACGGCTGGTACGAAGAAGCCAGAAATTTTATCAGTTAGATTTTGGATAGGAGCATGGCTAGTCTGTGCTTTTTTAACTAATTCAACAATCTGGGACAACATTGTGTTGGAACCAACTTTGGTAGCTTTGAAAGTAAAGGTTCCGTTACTATTAATGGTTGCACCTACAACCTTGTCACCCTTTTTCTTAGTGACCGGCATACTTTCGCCAGTTACCATCGATTCATCAATTGTAGTTGTTCCTTCAGTAATAGTACCATCAACTGGGATCTTTTCACCAGGCTTGACACGTAAGATATCGCCAACGTGAACCTCTTTTAATGGTAATTTAACGAATTCTCCGTTGCGAAGTACGTCTGCATCTTTAGCCTGTAAATTGATTAATTTGGATAATGCGTTTGATGCATTGGAGTGCATCTTTTCTTCCATGGCGTCACCAAGTAACACAAAGATAGTCACGAAGGCGGCACTTTCGAAGTAGACCGCACGGTTGGTGAACATAGCAAAAATACTGTAGAAGTATGCTACGGATGTACCGACAGCTACAAGTGTATTCATGTTGGCATTATGTTTCTTAAAAGCGGCCCAAGCACTCTTCCAATATGGTGCAGCTGAAATCAACATAATTACCGTGGTTGTGATAAATGCTATCCAATTATATCCAGGCATCATCCAGTGGAAAGGCATTGCCAACATCTGGATAATCATTGGAATTGATAAAATTAATGCGATCCAAAAACGTTTAATATTTGAAAGTTTCATTACTTAACTACCACCTTTCCATGGAACATACCCATTTGACAAGTAAAGTCATATTCGCCTGGTTTATTAGTTGGGATTTTAACAGGTGTTACATCTTTCTTGGATAAATCTTTGTTAACTCCGAGTTGATCGAAAACTACGTGAGAAAGACAAGCGGTTGAATCTTTTAAATCGAAGTTTACTTCGGCTGGGACATTTTTCTCTAGGACGATGGTTGAAGGAGAATAGCCACCATTAACAACTACATCAGCTTCCTGCTTGCCTTTAGTTACGTTCGCATTTTCAGCAGTTTCTTGATGTTTACCAAAGAACCACCAAATAATAAAACCGATTAATAAAATTGCTGCAATCAATACTATGATTTGATTAGTATTCATAAGTTTTACCTCCGAATTGATATTTGTTTTTATCTATCTCTTTTGTCTACATTTGTAATCACACAATATAAGTTTACAGTTGTAAATATTAAAGCAATAAAAAATTTGCTTAGCGGAACTAAGCAAATAATTGTTAGATAGCTTGAATACTATTATTATTAGAATGAAATCGAATACATAATGAGTAATATTTTTATCACATATTTGTTACTAAGAAAAAGATAATGAAGATGATGAATAAAATATACATCATCGGTGTAACCTTTTTATATTGCTTTGAAGCAATCATGGTAATTGGATAGGCAATCATGCCTAAAGCCAAGCCATCAGAGATACTGTAAGTTAACGGCATACCAACTACGGTTAAGAAGGCAGGAAGAGCAATTTCGAACTTTTCCCAGTGAATCTTCTTTAAGTTACCGGCCATTAACACACCAACGATGATTAATGCTGGCGCAGTTACAGTAGTTGGAATAACTGCTAAGAGTGGGCTGAAGATCATACTAATGATGAAGAAAATCCCGATGAAAACAGCAGTTAAACCGGTTCGACCACCCATGGCAATTCCGGCACTTGATTCTACAGAAGTACCAAGGGGTGCTGTACCAAGGACGGCACCTTCAACCATGGCAGTTGAGTCAGAAAGAAATGCTCTTCCGATTCGTGGTATTTTTCCATTTTTATCAACCATACCAGCTTGTTCAGTCATTCCGATTAAAGTACCAGCAGTATCAAAGAAGGTAACAAGTAAAAAGGTCAGAACAACCATAAATAATTGTGGTGTATTAATATCTTTTAGGTGAATAACAGCTTGACCAAAGGTTGGTGCAATGTTGGGAGCACTTGAAATAATATGGGTTGGTAATGGAATCTGTCCAATTAAAATACCGAAAATAGCTGTGACAACCATTCCGATGAAAATTGAACCTGGAACCTGCATGGCCATTAAAATGACGGTCAGAATTAAACCAAATAGGGTAATCCAGACAGCAGGTGAATTGAATTTACCCAAAGTGACAAGAGTTGAATCACTGTTTACGATCAACTTCCCATTTTGCAGGCCAATAAAGGCAATAAATAAGCCTATTCCTGCAGAAATTGCATATTTTAAATCTTGTGGAATAGCATCTACTACTTTTTTCCGTAATTTAAAAACAGTAATTAAGATAAACAAAATTGAAGCAACTAAAACTGCGGCTAAGGCAGTTTGCCACTTGATATGCATGCCAACACAAACATTGTAAGCAAAGAATGCTCCACTGCCGAGTGTTGGTGCTAAGGCAACGGGATAATTCGCTACTAAACCCATGATGAAACAACCAATTGCTGTTGCAATTGCAGTAACAGTAAACGCTGCTCCTTTAGGCATTCCGGCTGCATGTAAAAGATTAGGGTTAACAAAAAGGATGTAGGAGAGGCTGACAAACGTTGTTAATGCAGCAATTAATTCACGCTTGACAGTGGTATGAGCATCGGTTAAATGAAAGACTTTATTTAGTGTCGTCATTTTTCCTCCTGATTAAACTTTAAAAAAACTATTATAAATAGTGTAGCACAACGAGATAGCGGTGGGATACTATCTGACAGTCTTGATCGTATTTCCTGGGTAATATAAAAGCAGCTCATTATATAATGAACTGCTAAGTTTATTTATTATTTAAAAATTCAATACCCATAAGAAGATCAGGAAGATCACAAATAGTATCCACATCATTGGAGTAACTTCTTTGCCGCGTTTAGCAGCAACCATACAGATAGGATAAGTAATGAGTCCTAAGGCTAAACCATCAGAAATGGAATAGGTTAGTGGCATTCCTATAAGTATTAAGAATGAAGGAACTGCGATCTCTAACTTGTTCCAATGGATATGTGCGGTATTTTGCGCCATTAATACGCCGACCAAAATTAGAGCTGGAGCGGTAACTTGGGTAGTGAATACACTTAGGAGCGGGCTGAAAATCATTGAAATCAAGAAGAAGATTGCAACAAAGACAGCGGTTAAACCGGTACGGCCACCAACAGCAATACCAGCACTTGATTCAACGAATGCACCAACTGGAGAAGTACCAAGAACAGAACCAACCATCATGGCCGTTGAATCTGATGCTAAAGCTTTACCAACACGTGGCATTTTATTATTCTTCATGAAGCCAGCTTGTTGAGCTAAACCAATTAAGGTACCAGCAGTATCAAAGAAAGTAACAAGCAAGAAGGTTAAAACAACGACCCACATTTGTAACGTATTAATATCTTTAACGTGGAAAATTGCTTGACCAAAGGTTGGGGCTATACTTGGAGCCATTGAAATCACTTTATGTGGTAAGGCAATTTGACCAGTACAAATACCAAAGATAGCAGATAAAATCATTCCAATGAAAATAGCGCCAGGAACGTTCAAAATCATTAGGATAATAGTAACCAACAATCCAAAAATAGAAATCCAAACTAATGGACTGTGTAATGAACCTAAACCAACTAAGGTAGATTTGTTAGCGACAATCAAGCCACTATCTTGCAATCCTAAGAAAGCAATAAACAAACCAATCCCAGAAGAAATAGCAAACTTTAAATCTGCCGGAATTGCATCAATAATCTTTTCTCTCAACTTAAACATGGTAATTAGGATGAAGATAATTGAAGCAACGAAAACGGCAGCTAAGGCTGTTTCCCATGAAACATGCATTCCAATACAAACTGTGTAAGCAAAGAAAGCGTTGATTCCCAGAGCTGGTGCTTCAGCGATCGGGTAGTTGGCAACAATCCCCATGATTGCAGTTCCAAGCGCACTGGCTAAAGCGGTAGCGGTGAAGACGGCACCTTTGTTCATGCCGCTGGCACCTAATACACTAGGGTTAACAAACAAGATATATGACATACTGATAAAAGTAGTTAGGCCAGCAAGAAATTCCACCTTAACGCTGGTTTTATACTTATCGAGTCGAAAGTAACTCTTTATAAAATTCATTTTTCTCCTCCATGAGCAAATGTTCGTGTTTTATATCAGTCAATCAGCTTATATACTTTATCATTGATTAAATATTTTGTAAATACGAATTATATGTATAAACAGGAATTAATAATCTCTGTTTTTAATAACCCAATCTAAAAGGAAGTTGACCTAATAAAGATGTAACCGCTAAAATAAATTATAAGAAAACTCTACGATTTATTAAGGAGAAAATATGGCGAAACTGATTTTTTCAGATATTGATGGGACTTTAATTAATACGGATTTAAAGGTCACACCTAAGACGCGGGATGCCATTCGCAGACAGATCATCAAGGGGAACGTATTTGTTCCTGTATCGGCACGGATGCCAAAAGCTATTATGACTGCTGCGGGTCAGATTACCAATGGCTGTCCGATGATTGCTTATAATGGTGCCCTAGTGTTGGATGAAATGGGCAAGCCGCTTAATTCTCAATTCATGACTGCAAAAACTGCCGCTGAAATTTGCCAATATGCTGAAGATAAGAATAGTGGCAGTGCTTGGAATGTTTACAGCGGCTATAACTGGTATTGCTCTAAAAATAAGAGTTCATTAGTTGAAGATGAAGAAAAAATAGTTGCGGTTAAGGCAATACCTGTATCAATTGACCAAATTAAAAAATTAAAAGGTGTACACAAAGTTTTGCTTATGGGCAAGCCCAAAGTATTAGATCAGATGAAGGCAGATTTGACTCCTAAATATCCTAACCTTTATTTAGTTAAATCGGCGCCACATTTGCTTGAAATTATGGTTCAAGGTGTTTCAAAGGGTAAAGGCGTTGAAACGCTGGCTAAAGAATTTAACGTAAAGCTTCAAGATTGTTGGGGCTTTGGCGATAATTATAATGATGAAGCAATGTTAGATGTGGTTGGACATCCTGCTTTAATGGGTAATGCTCCTGAGGATTTAAAGAAGAAAATTGGGACTGTCACGGCGGATAATAATCACGATGGCATTGCGGATGCACTTGAAAAAATGTGAGGATAATTATATTAAATGCGTATAAATGTTCTTACAGAAATTAAAAATTGTCATTTTTGATATTACAGAATTGGGATTATGTAATTATCTGATTTACATAGAATAGAAAATGTCTTTGAAAAAAGTACATTTGATACTTTAGTGTTTTATAATATAAGTGTTATCTGGATTGTAATTTTTTAATTGCAATACAATTAATGGCTTACCAGATAATATTTTTTGCTTAATTTCATTATAAAGTAGCTCATCAAATTTGGTGAGCTACTTTTTGTTTACCTTATTTATATATGCAGAATTTATATATGCAGAAAAATTGATATAAAAAACTGGGCAGTTTTAGTAACTGCTCAGTTTTTCTTTATGCTTTAATTTTAACATCAGTAGGTTTATCCCAATCTTTTGGTAACTTACCCATTTCTTTTAATTTGGCAACTATTTGGTCGAGAACAATTTGCCGATCTTTCTCACTAGTCATGAAGTCTAACTTATCACCATCAATTACCATTTTTGGCGAATAATTATACTTTTTATACCATGGCTTGTAATAACGAAGCAGTCGTTTGTAGTAATCTTCTAAAGTTGCATCGTAACTAAGTTGCTCATAAGGACGACCACGCTTTTGGATACGTTTAATCATCGTATTATAAGAAACTTTGATGTGTACAAGCAGATCAGGTCTTTTCTTGGGCATATTATCGAGCTCACGCATCATATTGTGCAGTAGCTCGTAATAAGTATCGACTTCTTCTGAAGTTGCCCGTCCAATGTCTGCGTTCATTTGGAAGAAGAGAGCATCCTCATAAATAGAACGATCTAAAACATTATTGTCTTCTGTCAACGCGTCTTTGATACTGTGGAAACGCGTATTTAAGAAATATACTTGCAATAAGAAAGCATACTTTTTCGGATCAGCGTAGAAAAGTGGCAAGACGGGGTTGTCATCGACACTTTCGTAGAACGGCTTAGTTCCTAAATAGTCTGCTAAAATACCTGTTAAACTGGATTTACCGGCTCCAATTGGCCCGCTTAAAACAATAACTGTCATCACGTTCCTTCTTTTTCGTTACTCTATAAGTTACCTATAGCGCGTAACTTATTATCAATTTCACTTAAAACTTCTTTTTTAGCATCTTCATTGATCATAAAGTCTAATGAGTCACCGTTGATCTTCATTTTTGGTGATGCATCATAGTTTCTATACCATGGTTCGTAATAGCGAAGAAGCCTAGCATAATAATCTTTCAGGCTTGGATCATTAGAAATTTGTTCAAATGAACGTCCACGCTTTTTTATGCGCTTAAGCATCGTATCAAGTGATACATGGATATAAATCAATAAATCTGGCTTTTTACTGGGATTACCAGGAGTGTCTTCCATCATATTCTCGAGTAAGTCGTCATAGATTTTAAATTCTGTTGGGTCAGCAACCTTACTATCAACGTTCATTTTGAAAAATAATGCGTCTTCGTAAATTGAACGGTCTGAAACACTGTTTTTCTCTTTAATTGCTTGATCGATTTGTGCTAACCGGTGGTTAAGCAAGTAAATGTTAAGTAAAAAAGTGTAGCGTTTCATATCTTTATAATACAAAGGAAGAACAGGGTTATTATCGACCCCTTCATAAAAAGCCTGAGTACCTAAATGTTCAGCTAAAATACTGGTTAAACTGGATTTACCGGCTCCAATTGGGCCACTTAAAACAATAACTTGGATCACGTTCTTTCTAAATACAAGATATAGATACCTAACTAGTTTAATACGATATGTGGGGGCTAACAAGAGGAAGTTTAGTTAAGCTTTTTCGGTAAAAGTCAAGGCAATTTGTATGATACAGGTAGCTTTTTAAATATGATTAGAAACAAAGAATTGCTTTTTTATCGTATTTTAACGATTAGACAACGTTAGTGCTTGTAGTAAAATAGTGGTATAAGTATATAGTTTTATTTTTTGAGGTGTAGAAGGATGAAATCAAGTAAAAAAACAGTTATAACCATGATTGCTATGCTGTTACTAATTATTCCGACAGTGGCTTTTATGGGAAGCTCTAATGCAACTGTTCAGGCTGCAAAAACTTCCTCTAAAGGGATGCTTACCTTGAATTACAATTCTTATTTTTATGGTAAGAATGGCAAGCGGCTGAAAACTTACAAAGGAAGCAAGAGAAATACCTTTGTTGCCAAAGGCAAAAAGGTTAAGTACATGGGTAATCCGGAGCAAACAACCGAATTGAAGAAGCATTATTTTGCTAAATATACTCCCCAAAGTGGGAACACCTACTATTGGTTGCCGTATAAGAACATTAATGGTCATGATTACTATCGCGTGGGTAAGAATGCTTATATTAGAGCAGATAATATTGGCTCGATTGATGGTGAAACAATGTATTATCGGGGAACGACTTATGTTACCGGTAAGAATGACTCTCATACCTATGATTCTGATATGAATGAAAATGATGATGTTGTCAAAAAAGGGCAAAAAGTTGCGGTTGATAAGCTTGTATCGGTCGAAGAAGAAGATATCGACACGCAGTTTTATTATAAAATTGCTGGCAAAGACGAATATATTTATGGCGGTGAAGCCGATTATGAGTATAATGTCACACCCAGACAAAATCTTGAAGTCACTGATTTTAAGTCTCCAACAAAGGCGCAACTGATTTTTAATAAGGATGCCGATGTTTATACTATTAACGGCACAAAGAAGGATCATCCTTATAGGACCACCACAAAGGGTGCAGAGGCCACTGCCGATGAGCTGCTCTATATTTGGTTACCGGATGAGCAAAAATCTGAATTATTCTACCATCTGCCGAACGTGAAGAGTTACGTTAATTCTATTAAAAAAGATGAATATATCGGTGAAGGTTTTGTTAAAGCCTCTGATGTTGACGTTGATAACGATGTAAAATTAAAACCGGTAAATACTGAAAAAGAAGCTGAAGCAGGTGCTATTACCGCTAGTTCAGATGATAAAAAAGAATTGCAGTCTTTAATTAATGATGAACAAACGGTTAAAGCAGGCGATCCTTATAAACTTTCTGAATCGTATTTAAGGGTGAGTTACGATCAGGCCTTGGATGCCGCTAAGCAGACTAATGCCTCAAGTAAAGCAAGTATTGCAGAGGTTAAGCAGGCCGCTTGGCTTTTGGATAAAGCCGCAAAATCATTAAATGGAGCTAAGGTTCAGGTAACTTATTTAAATAAGATAACTAATCGGGAAGCTACCAAAATTGAAGAGCTAGTCAGTGCTGCCACCGGTGATTGGGCAACCTTCGTCAACCATAATACTAAGCTAATTAGTTTTGATGATGACAATGTTCAACACACTTTAAATATTGCAGATTATGCAACGCAGGCTCCTGAGCCAGCTAGAAAAAAGTCAAAAACCGACAACGAGAGTTCTTTATATCCGGAAGACCTAAAGAAGGATGCAACTTTACGTAAATACAATAAGCTGATTAATTACGATCAAAGTAAGACCGTTTTAGTGGCAAAACGTAATACTAAAGTATACAGAGATGTCACCAAGCAAAATCCTAATATTTATATGAATGTTAATAAAGTTAAACTTGCCCCGTCTAAGACAACTTTGAAGAAGGGCGATAATATCGGATACTATGTAAACCCGGTAGTAAAGATAAAAGGTAAGTATTATTTCTTAGTTGCCGAGAAAAAGGTTTACTACGTTCCGGCTCAAAACGTTAAACGAGATAACTTTGCAAAGAGTCCAAGATATAAGAAATATAAAGCAGAACTTGATCGAATTTCTAAGAGCTTCACTAAGAATTCAAGGGCTATGGATGTAACTGCTAAAGTTAACACATATGATTACCTTGAAGATCCGTATGGAGAAATCAACCTGCACCCAGACTCTAAATTTAAGAAGGGTCAGGTTATGTCTATAGGTGATCCCAAGATAGTTAAAGTGAATGGTAGGTATTATTTTGCAGAAACTTTGAGGAGCATATTTGCTGATACCGATGGTTATGCTGTGAGAGCCGCTGATGTAAAGCCTAGTGTTCGTAGCAAGAAGCTTTATTCAGCTTCTAAAAAATAATATGTAAGTAAATAATTTTAATTTAAGGCAAAAATAAAACTGAGGTGAATACGTGGTTCACCTCAGTTTTTTGGATTCATTAATCTGTCTTAAGTTTATTTTATTTCTTATATTTGTCGTCTAATTCTGATGCGGCAGCCTTATCAATGATTACAACTACATCTAAATGCTTTTGTAGGATTGAAGCAGGTACTTGTTCAGTAACTGGACCTTCGATCATTTCTTTAATAGCATGAGCTTTGTTCTTGCCGAATGCCATCAAAACAACCTTCTTTGCTGACATAATGTTGGCAATTCCCATACAAATTGCTGATTTTGGAACTTCATCAATGTTGTCGAAGAAACGTGAGTTAGCCTTAATGGTGTTGTCAGTTAACTTAACTTCACGGGTAACAGTGTCAAATGATGAACCAGGTTCGTTAAAGGCAATATGACCATTTCTTCCGATACCTAAAAGTTGGATATCGATTGGGTTGTCTTTGATAATTTGGTTATAGTGATCAGCTGCTGCTTGTGGATCTTTGGCAGCTTCAAGACCATCGGGAACATATGACTTCTTGAATGGCTTCTTGTCAAACAAGTGCTTTTGCATAAAGTAGTGGTAACTTTGAGGATTATCTGGTTTTAAACCTACATATTCATCAAGGTTGATACTAGTAAGATTATCGCAATTAAGGTCACTCTTTACCCAGTTTTGGTAAAGTGTAACAGGGGTTGAACCGGTAGCTAAACCTAAAACTTTAGCACCATTCTTGATGCCTTTTTCAAAAATTTTGAATGCAGCTGCGCCGCCTTCGATATCGTTTTCTTTAACAATGATTTTCATAATGAATGACTCCTCCTCATTTACTTGTTAAGCATATTATAAATTGGTATATTCCAATTTGTCAACTAATAAAAAAAGAAATTATTGTATTTATGCGCTAAAATTTAGGTAGGAGTGTGAAATAGATATGAGTTTTGCTAAATTAACTGGACTCGGGATTGGAACTTGGAATATTGGTGAAGATCCTAAGAAAAAAAATGATGAGATCGCGGCACTTCACTATGGCTTAGATAACGGGATTAACGTGATTGATACCGCAGAAATGTATGGTGAAGGTAAGAGTGAGAAGCTCGTTGGCGAAGCCATGAAGGGTTATGATCGAAGTAAGATATACTTAATTTCAAAATTTTATCCTTATCATGCAACACCAGAACTTGAGCGTAAGAGCCTAGAAGCCAGCCTTAAAAGGTTAGGAATTGATTATCTAGATCTATACTTATTGCACTGGCGTGGTAATCACCGTTTATCAGATACGGTTAGAGGCTTGCAAGCTTTGCAAAAAGAAGGCCTGATTCGTAAATGGGGTGTTTCTAACTTTGACACACCGGATATGAAAGAATTGTTTACGGTGCCGGGCGGCAAAGAATGTTTTGTCAATGAGGATTTGTATAACCTAGATCACCGTGGTGTCGAGTATGATCTTTTTCCATGGCAACAAAAACACGGTGTCCGTTTTATTGGTTATTCTCCATTTAATTCTGGCAATGGTGATTCTATTCGAGTTACCCAGAATTTAAAGGTGGTTGCTCGTGATCATGATGCTACAGTTCACCAAATAATGCTTGCATGGGCAATGAGAAGCGGCCGTATTTTGGTTCTTTCTAAAGCAGGTAAGGTTAGCCATATGAAGGACAATATCGCGGCACAGGACATTAAATTGACAGAAGATGAATTGCGGTTGATTAATGCGGACTTCCCACAACCAACTGAGAAACAATCATTGGATACGATTTAGCCGTAATACAAGATATAGAAAATAATTTTAAATATTATCAATATGTTGTGGATAAATATGTTGATATGTGTGTAACTTTTTTAGATAAAAAATCGCCTCTTCGTGAAAAGAAGAGGCAATTTTATTTTGCTTTGAAATAAGTTATTTGGATTTAATGTAGTTAACCCCATCGGCAGCAGGAGCTACAGATTTACCGAAGAAAAGAACCAAGACAACAACTGTGATCACGTATGGTGCAATCTGCATATAAACAGATGGAATTTTAGAAATAAGAGGCAGTTGGTTTCCAATAATACTTAGACTTTGAGCAAAACCAAAGAATAAGGAGGCCCACATTGCACCTAACGGGTTCCACTTGCCGAAGATAACGGCGGCTAATGCCATGAATCCTTGCCCTACGATGGTAGAAACTGAGAAGTTGCCAGAAATTGCTTCCGCAAAGACTGCGCCTCCAAGGCCACCCATGAAGCCGGAGATAAGTATACCTGCGTAACGCATAGCGTAAACGTGGATGCCCATCGTATCGGCTGCCTGTGGATTTTCACCACAGGATCTTAGGCGTAGGCCGAAACGGGTCTTATATAAAACCCACCATAATAGGATGGAAATAAGGATTGCGCACCAGGCAGGAGCCGACGTATTTTTAAAGAAAATTGGCCCAATTATAGGGATGTTGGCTAAACCAGGAATGGTAAAGTAGCCAAAGTTTTGGGTAATATTTTCAGTTTGGCCCTTATCATAAATTGCCTTAATTAAGAAGACGCCGAGTGGTGGGGCCATTAAGTTGAGCACGGTACCACTGATAACGTGGTTAGCATGAAAGTTAATCGTAGCTACAGCGTGCAAAAGCGAGAAGGTTAGTCCACAAATACCGCCAACCAATGCTCCGATCCATGGGGTAGCTTTACCAAATGTAGAAGCGAAGGTTAAGTTGAAGACGATGGATGAGAAAGCACCCATGGTCATGATCCCTTCAAGACCGATGTTAACAATCCCAGAATTTTCACTGTATACGCCGCCAAGTGCAGTAAGAATTAGCGGTGCAGAGTAGACAAAAGTTGATGACACAATCAGTGCCAACGTAGTAACAATATTCATTAAATTTGTCCTTTCTTACCAACTTCGATATTAGAGCCATCTATGCCATTATTGGGCCCACGTTCTTTTCTTTGCGGTTGTTGGTAATTATTTTTCTTATCTTTCGTCTTAAATAACAAGCCGATGACGTAACTAATTGCGACAAAGAAGATAATTGCGGCGATAACTATGGAAACAATTTCATAGGGAATACCGGCAATTGTCTGCATCCCTAACCCACCGATTTTTAAAATGGAGAATAAAATGGCAGCCAGTAAAATGCCGATAGTGGTACTACCGCCAAGTAAAGCAACGGATAAACCATCCCAGCCTATGTCTAAGCTCGTAGTTTGCGTGAAGTAGTTTTGGTAAGTTCCTAATCCTTGCACAACACCGCCTAATCCGGCAAAACTCCCGGATAGTAACATTGAAAGAATAATATTTTTCTTGGAGGACATTCCGGCGTAACGGCTGGCAAATGGGTTTGCACCAACGGATTTGATTTCAAAACCCATTGTTGTTTTCTTCATCAAAAACCAGTAAATAATGATAGCAACCAAAGCTAAGAAAATACCGGCATTGATTCGAGATCCGCCAAACATATTGGTTAACCAGTTAATTTTTAAACTGCCATTACTCGAGATATTTTTGGTTGTGTCTGTATCGATTCGCAAATTAGGTGACATAACCTGCTGCATAAGGTATTGGCAGGTATAAAGCACGATGTAGTTGAGCATGATGGTTGTGATTACCTCATTTGTACCAAATTGTGCTCGCAAGTAACCTGCAACTCCTGCAACTAAAGCACCGGCAATGGTCCCCACAATAATTGCCAAGGGCAATAAGATTATTTTAGGCATATTAGGATAAGCTAAAACAATCCAAATTGAAGTTAACCAGCCAGCTTGTGCTTGCCCCGGCAGGCCAATATTAAAGAAACCAGCTTTTGAAGCGATGGCAAAGCCAATTGCTGTAAAAATAAGTGGACTGGCTTCCCGAATAGTTTCACCAATTCCGTTCATGTTTCCTAAGGCACTCGCAAACATGGATGAATAAGCCTGGATTGGGTTGTAATTCCAGATAAGCATAATGATCGCACCAACTAAGAATCCAGCAATAATAGAAATAATTGGTACCAGGATCCGTTTTATTTTTGGACTAACTTTAATCATGATTTGTACCTTCTGTCTTTGCTCCGGTCATTAGCAGGCCTAATTCTTTGTTGCTTGTTTCTTCAGGCTTAACCTCGCCAGAGGCTTGCCCATCATGAAGAACAACGATGCGGTCAGATAATTGCATAATTTCGTCTAATTCATAAGAAATAAGCAGAATGGCTTTTCCAGCAGAGCGCTGAGCAAGTAGCTGTTTATGGATATATTCGATCGCACCGACATCGAGGCCACGAGTTGGTTGAAAAGCGATGATTAAATCACTCTTGAGGTCTAATTCGCGAGCGATAATCGCTTTTTGTTGGTTACCTCCAGATAAATCACTTGCAAGAAGTGTGGCACTAGTTGTTCTGATATCAAATTGTTTAATTAATTTTTCAGCGTGTTCATGAATAGCCTTATGGTTAATAATTGCGTGTTTAGAAAGTGGTGGCCTGTAATATGTTTGCAAGGCCAAATTATCGGCTAAGGGGAATTGTAAAATCAAACCATACTTTTGCCGGTCGGCAGGGATGTGGGCAACACCAGCCTCAGTAATTTTACGTACCTTTTGGTTAGTCATATCTTTATTATTAATTATTACCGAACCAGAAGTAACGTGCCGTAAACCGGTAATTGCTTCCACCAATTCATCTTGACCATTACCGTCAATTCCGGCTAACCCTAATATTTCACCGGCGTGAATAGCAAAAGATAATCCTTTGACTGCCATGATGCCGCGGTTATCTTTAACGTGTAAATCTTTTACGTTTAAGATTTCTTTACCTGCCTTAACTTGGGGTTTGGTGAGGGTCATATTAACATGGCGGCCAACCATTAATTCAGCTAACCGATCATCACTAACTGCTGCCACATCAAAGGTGCCGACACTTTTACCGGCACGAATGACTATTACCCGATCGGCTGCCTCTTTAATTTCTTCTAATTTGTGGGTAATTAAGATGATAGATTTGCCTTCTTTTGCTAAACCTTTCAAGATTTTAATGAATTCAGTAACTTCCTGCGGGGTTAATACGGCAGTTGGTTCATCAAAGATAAGAATATCTGCCCCACGGTATAATACTTTTAAAATTTCTACTTTTTGTTGTTGTGCTACCGTAATATCCGCAACTCTTGCGTTGAGGTCAAGGGTTAATCCGTAACGCTTAGCTAAGGCAGACACTTGTTTTGCTGCCTTTTTTAAGTCTAATATTGGTCCCTTCGTACTCTCATGGCCCAAAATAATATTTTCTAACACGGTAAATGATTCCATTAACATAAAATGCTGGTGGACCATACCAATTCCTAAATTTTTAGCCACTGTAGGATCTTTAATGTCGACTTTTTTACCGCGGACATAAATCTCTCCGGCAGTTGGCTCGAGTAGCCCGGATAATATGCGCATTAAAGTCGATTTCCCCGCGCCATTTTCACCGAGAAGCGCCAGGATTTCACCCTTTTGGAGCGTGAGGTTGATATTGTTATTGGCTTTAAAACCGTTAAAGTCTTTAACAATATGGCGCATCTCAATTATATTTTTAGTCTCTTTTTCCATAATTGATCATGATCTTCCTTTTGATAAAAGAACTCTTCGTGTAAAACGAAGAGTTCTTGAAATGTTACTTGCACTATTTGGATGGTGTAGTAGCAACCTTAATCTTGCCTGCAATAATTTGTTTACGGGCTTTTTGAATAGCTGACCAGGTCCTAGAATCTAGATTACCTTTGGTAACAGATACACCGTTATCCTTTAAGGTGTAAACGATGTGTTTACCACCAGGGAATTTATTGTCGTAAGCTTTGTCAGAAATTGATTTGGTAGCAACATTTAAACCTTTTAGAACAGAGGTCAAAGTAAAGTTAGATTTCTTACCATTCTTAGCTTTATAGTTACCCAAGCTTTGTTGGTCAACGTCAACACCAATTACCCAAACTTTTTTGTTAGCAAGACGGGTTTGGTTATAGTCTTTAGCTTCTTGGAAAATACCATTTCCTGCATTACCGGCAGCCTGATAAATGATATCGGCTTTGTCAGCGTACATTGATTGTGCAATTGACTTAGCTTTATCAGTTGAGGTGAAGTTGCCAATATATTGGGTAGAAACGGAAACTTTCTTATGTAATGCTTTAGCGCCATCACGGACACCTTGTTTAAATCCGGCCTCGAATAAGTTAATGATTGAAGATTTGGCACCACCGACAAAACCAACTTTGTTAGTTTTGGTAGTATAAGCAGCAGCTAAACCGGCAAGGTAGGAGGCTTGGTTACTCATGAAGGTTGCGGAAGCAACATTCTTTTGTCCTTTGATTACATCATCAACAATTACGAAGTTTTTCTTAGGATTTTTCTTCGCAGCGGCTTTAACTGAATCAGTCAGCATGTAACCAACACCAAAAATAGTTTGGTAGCCGGCTTTGGCAGCCTGATCAAAGTTTGGGGTGTAATCAGCGGCACTGCTTGATTGAAAGTATTGGTAATCCTTACCCTTTTTCAGATCATGTTCTTGACCGTATGATTTAAATCCTTCCCAAGCAGCTTGATTAAACGAGTGGTCATCAACACCGTTAGAATCAGTAATTAAGGCAATATCATGTTTACTATTTTTACTTCCAGCATTGCCCTCTTTTTTGCCTGAACAAGCAGTTAGGATCAACCCGAGAGACGCTAAAACAATACCTAAAGACAATAACTTCTTGAACTTTTTGTTCATTATCTTTTATCCTCCACACAAATAATACGAATAATCAATACAAATATTATCATTAATATACGTGTAAATCCAATAATATTATTTTTATATGAAATAAAAGATAATTAGTTAAGTATATTACGAACTATTTATTAGGGTGGGTTGGAATTTTAATTCTATTACTTAAAATTTGGTCTCTAGCTGTTTGTGCATCTTTCCAAGCGGCAGGGGTAATTTGTCCGTGTTTAATAGAAACGCCATTGCCTCTTAAGCCGTAAACGAGGTGCTCACCACCCGGAAACTTTCCTTTATAAGCACGGTTGGCGATATCTTGCGTTGCGACATTTACACCAGTAATTACGGAAGTTAAAACAAAGTTCGATTTTTGTCCGCCTTTTGCGGAATAATTACCAAGATTAGATTGATCAACGTCGACGCCGATTACCCAAACCTTTTTATTGGCAGGACGAGTTTGGTTGATTGATTTGGCTTCTTGGAAGAGCCCATCACCGGCACCACCAGCTGCATGGAAGATGATATCGGCTTTCTTAGTGTACATTGATTGGGCGATTGATTTAGCTTTATCAGCGCTGGTGAAATTACCTACATATTGATTTAGGATGGTTACTTTCTTATGTAACTTTTTGGATTCATCTTTAACACCTTTAGTAAAACCAGCGTCAAAAAGGTCGATAATATCACCGTGTGTACCACCGATAAAACCAACCGTATTAGTTTTAGTTTCTTTTGTGGCTACTACTCCGGCTAAATATGCGGCCTGTTCACTTTTGAAATTAGCTGAAACAACATTCTTTTGTCCGTCAATTTTGTCATCAATAATGGCAAAATTTTTCTTAGGGTACTTTTTAGCTGCAGCACTGACAGCATCCTTTAGTGAATAGCCGACGCCGAAAATTGTCTGGTAACCGGCTTTGGCTGCTTCATCTAAGTTAGGCTGAAAATCAGCGGCACTACTTGATTGGAAATATTGGTAACCATTGCGGCCCTGATTTAAATCGTGTTGTTTACCATAAGCTTTAAAACCTGTCCAGGCAGATTGGTTAAAGGAGTGATCATTAATTCCGCTAACGTCAGTAATTAAAGCTACTGAGTGTTTAGCATTGCTGCTACTGTTACCACTCCCACCTTGCTTTTTCCCAGAACATGCAGTGAGCATTATCCCGACACTAAGTGCAATTGCACCAATTGATAATATCTTTTTTATTTTTGTATTCATTGACTTGAACTCCTCCATAAAATTCCTTTAACAGATCTGAGATTAACAATATTTAGTGGTACTGTCAAAAGCAACATACAAGATAGAGTATTGATAGAATAGGATTCTCATTTGGTCTAGAACACACGATGAGATTTACAGAAGTATGTATCTTGCATAATGCAATCAAAATTTTTATAAAAAAATATAATATCTGACCGTGGATAGAATATAAATCAAAATTTGTATATAAAATTGAATTGCGTAGTTAAAAGGTGAATAATGAATTTTATAGATATTTAAAAAAATTTAGTTAATCAGGAGGCAATGATGAAGACTTTACAAAAATTACTGCAGATAAATGGAAAAGTTGTTTTCATTGCTCATGGTTTTAATCATAAGTACCACTTAAGGTGAAAAATCAAATGAGCAAATATTGAATCACTTAGAATTAGGAGAGTGATTAGTATGGAACTCATTAAAATAATAAATTTTAAAATTAGTTTTGGTAATCGGGATCTATTTAATATTCCGGAACTAAATATTAATACTAACGAAAAAATTGGTTTAATTGGGAATAATGGTGTTGGTAAAACTACTCTGCTGAAAGCTATTGATCAGAATAATAATTTAAATGTGACTCATGGCAAGATAGTTAAAAATTGTTCTACTATTTTTGTTCCCCAACTTTTAGATTATGGAGGGATTAGTGGTGGTGAAAGGGAAAGACAAGCCATTGATAAGGCAATTTATAATTTAAAGCGCGAACCCAACAGTTTGCTTTTATTAGATGAGCCAACCTCGAATTTAGATATAAATCAGCAAAAATGGTTAATTAATATTTTAAACGCACGTGATATCTCACTTTTAGTAGTAAGTCATGATCGGGATTTTTTAAATTCTGTTGTGAATACTATTTGGTGTATAAAAGATAAAAAAGTAACCCAATTTAATGGTAAATATTCTGATTATGAGAAGTTTGAACAAACTAAAAAGCAAAAAGAAGAGGCTGCTTTTAATGTGCACCAACATAGAATTGCTCGTTTAAAAAAGGCAAGTACGCAAAAACTTCAACAGGGAAAAGCAGCTAAAAAGTTAACTCATAATAAGAGTAAACATAAGTCATATTCTGATTGGAAAACCAAGAATGGTGAGCGCGCCGAAAAGAATTTGTTAAAGACAAGTCACATTTTGGCCAAAAGGATAAGTAACGAAAAAGTAGTTAAGCCGATAACGCATAAGAAAATAACCTTAAAAAATATAACTACTAATTTAACGAGTATTACAATTCCTAAAAATAGTAGTCTTGTTAAAATTGCAGCACAAGAAATAACTATTGCTAAGAAAAAATTGTTTACGATTCCGCGTGAACTTGGAATTAAGGCCACTGATAAAATTTTGTTAACTGGTAACAATGGTGTTGGAAAATCAGTTTTTCTTAAAAAATTATATAAGCAAAAAATAGAAGGAATATTTAATAAAAAATTGCGGGTTGGCTATTTTGATCAAAATGTTGCTTCTTCAATTTCTGAAGGCACAGTTATTTCTTCAATAATGAAAACAACAATGTTTGATAGAAGTTCAACTATGCAGGCTTTAGGAGATTTGAATCTAAAGGAACATATAAATGATAAAATTGCTACTTTGAGTGGCGGACAATTAGTCTGCTTTAATCTAGCTGAAACTTTGCTTGGCAAATATAACTTGATCTTGTTGGATGAACCAACCAATTTCCTGGATATAAGTTCCATTGAAGCTTTAGAAAATTTTATTAACGATTATCCTTTTGCTATTATTATTGTTTCTCATGATAAGAAATTTATTTCTGATATTAATGTTAAAAAATGGGAAATTGTCCACCAGCAACTGCTCACGCCTTCTTATGTGCATCAAAATAAAAATATTGATAAAGAAAATCAAATAGAATTATTAAAGTTCAAATTAGATAAATTAATGGCTGATCCGAATGTTTCGATCAAAGAAATTCAAAATATTTCTAAACAATTAAAGCAGTTAAAATCAAAATAATGAATTTTTGATTTTTTTATTGTATTTCTAAATAAAAGTAATAATATATTGGTAAGAACTATTTATATTTTTACAGAAAATGGTGAGTAACGATGGAAAAATTTCTTAGTAGTAATGCATTTAATACTGGTTTTGGTATCGTAATAATTATTTTAGGAATAATTCAAATTATAAATTCAATTCCCTATATAAAAGGAATATTGCATCGAGGAACAAACAATGGCTTTGCATTGATTCCAATGTTTTTTGCTCCAATATTTGGTATGGTGTTGATTTTTAGTGGTATTTACGTCCTTGTAGGTGGATTTAGGTAGAATGAAAAATTAATTTTATAAAGAAGAAGGGTCTAAAATAATTTTTTGGATCCTTTTTCTTTTGGCTTAGAAGTAATAACATAATGTTATAAGCTTATTTATGTTTTTATAAAAAAGGTGAAATAATGAAGAGTTTTCTTGGTAGTAATGAATTTGTTCGGGGCTTTGCAGTCCTATTAATTATTATGGGAGTAATACAGATTTTTAATTCAATTTCATATGTAGATGATATACGAAGCAGAGGAACAAGTAATGGTTTTGCATTATTTGCGATGTTTTATGCTCCCCTTGGGTGCTAATTAAAGCTATTAATTTACACAGTAAAAGGGATCTGGAAATTATTTTGGGTCTATGATATTCCCTGTTGATAGTTTATATATGATAAGCTGTTAGCAGG
>NZ_AYZC01000059.1 GCF_001436775.1 Lactobacillus acetotolerans DSM 20749 = JCM 3825 | reverse complement strand
TAGCGAAACTTTGTTCAGTTTTCAAGGTACTACCTCGTTGCCCCTTTAACAGACAACATAAACAATGATACTCGTTTGTTAACTCATTGTCAACAAACAATTTAAATTGTTTTGTCGTTTAAATCAGCGCCACGCCTCTCCAAACGACACTTATTACTTTACCTTCTATTGACATTTTCGTCAAATTTTGTGATTCGTTCGGTATTAACAGCTCATTAACTATTAATAATTCTTATTTTTTAATTACCAACCATCCTTTTCTTAAGTATTCCATTTTAGGTTAGTTAAATTATTCGTAATTTGACCACTTTTAGTCTTTAAATTCGTCAAAATTTATTTTATTTTTTAAATAAATAAAAAAGGGCTCATAATAGAGCTCTTTATAAACTGTATCTAATTAAATTAAACTTGATTGCTTAGTAATCTTCTTCATACCATTCATATACGGAACAAGTACATCCGGAACTGTTACCGACTCATCTTCATTTTGATAATTTTCCAAAATAGCAGCAACTGTTCTTCCTACGGCTAATCCAGAACCATTTAGAGTATGAGCCAAATGAAGTTTACCATTTTCATCACGATAACGGATCTTAGCACGACGAGCTTGAAAATCAGTACAATTAGAACAACTTGAGATTTCACGGTACTTGTCCTGGTATGGCATCCAAACTTCAAGATCATAAGTTTTCGCACTGGTAAAGCTTGCATCCCCTGTAGATAAAGCAACTACGTGATATGGTAATCCCAATTTCTGCAGCAAATGCTCAGCATTATGAGTTAATTTTTCTAGTTGATCCCACGAATCTTCTGGCTTACATACTTTAACCATTTCAACTTTTCTGAATTCATGCATTCTAATCAAGCCACGAGTATCACGACCTGCAGAGCCTGCCTCACTTCTGAATGCAGGTGAAAATGCAGTTACATTAATAGGTAATTTATTTTCATGAATAATATTATTACGGAAATAGTTAACTAATGGTACTTCAGCAGTTGGAATCAGAGTCAGATCACGTGGCTTATCTGGATTGTCATTATCCACAATTGTATAAACAGCCTCATGGAATTTAGGAAATTGGCCAGTTCCTTGCATTGAAGCATCATTTACCAAATATGGTGGAATTATTTCAGTATAACCATCTTTAGTATTTTCATCTAAGAAAAAGTTGGAGACTGCTCGTTCTAGAAGTGCACCCGCTCCTTTATAGTAAACAAAACGCGCACCTGAAACTTTAGCGGCCCTGTCCCAGTCAAGAATATCTAAGTCAGTACCAATATCCCAATGAGCTTTAGGCTTGAAACTGAACTTGGTCGGATCATTCCATTTACGAACTTCTTCATTGTAGCTATCGTCTGGACCAACTGGATCTGAATCAGCGGGAAAATTAGGTAATCTAAGTAAAATATATCTTTGCTTTTCAGTTAAATCGTCAACCGTTTTATCTAAGTCTTTAATTTGCTTACCCACTTCACGCATAGACTTAATAGCTGGACCTGCATCCTCCTTATTACGCTTAGCTTGTGCAATTTGCTTAGAAACATCGTTACGCTTAGCCTTCAATTGCTCACTTTGATTTAGAGCATCTCGTCTTTTTGCATCTATCGCAACTAAGTCATCTAATTCCTTGGGCTTAATGCCACGGGTTGCTAATTTCTTCTTGGCCCAATCAAGATTCTCACGAATTACTTTAATATCTAGCATTTGATAAAAAAACCTCCATCAAAAAAGAGTCAGTTCATCCCTTCTACTGGGACGAACTGACTCTATACACGGTTTCGCGGTACCACCCATCTTCAGCTGTAAACAGCTGCTCTTCATTGATTAGCTATAACGGTGCCTTACCGTGCAATTATTAATTGCCCACTTAATGAGATCTGGAAACGACATCTATTCGCTCACACCAGTCGCGAACTCTCTGAAACAGTCTTAAGACCTCGTGTTTTCATTTATTTTAAGCCAATCTTCTTTTTGGAGCAAATAATATTTTTCTTTATACGAAAAGAGATGACTGATTTGTCTATAATCTACCGTATAAACATACTTAAAACCTAACTTACTTAAGAATTTTTGTGAATGGATATTGTCTGCAAAGGTTCCTGCCCATAATTCAGTTTGCTTTAATTTCTTAAAAGCATAATCGAAAATCACTAACAAAGCTTGCGTCATATAACCATGACCCTCAAAGTTTTTATCTAATAAAAAACCAATTTCTTTGGTTTTAAGAAGGCCGCTTTGTTTATCCATTCCCCGTTCATACAATTCCACCAAACCAATTACTTGTTTATTTTTCTTTAAACAGATCACATAACTATTGGGCCGCATGGCGTATTGTTTTGCACCCTTTTGTGCCTGCTCAAGA
Source organism: Lactobacillus acetotolerans DSM 20749 = JCM 3825 (assembly GCF_001436775.1). Taxonomy (GTDB): domain Bacteria; phylum Bacillota; class Bacilli; order Lactobacillales; family Lactobacillaceae; genus Lactobacillus; species Lactobacillus acetotolerans. The sequence continues at coordinate 4,447 of NZ_AYZC01000059.1, read as the reverse complement.
TTTTGATACTGCTCAAATCCAGCCGATTTATGGTAATAACTATCTTTACCCCACTTTAATAAAACAGGGGCATCTCCAACTTGAAAACGCCTTAAATAAATTTGGTCGGATTCTAACATCATTTGCCTACGATCTTTAAAAGCCACTTAGCACCAAAAGCTAATGCAAAACTATAAGCTGCAATAGTCCATGGTTTACACAAAATAATGATCCAAAAATAAGTCCAGAATTTCATATCTGTTAACCCAGATAAAAGGCAAAGAACATCGTCCGGCGCCGCCGGCGCAAAAATACAAATTGCAAAGAACCAATTATACTTTTTTTGATTCTTTGTCCACTTCATATATTTATTAAGAGTTTTTTCAGACACAATATGCAAAATAAACGGTCGACCATAATATCTAGCTAAGAAAAAATCAATAATCGAACCAATACAAATACCAACATAATTATAGATAAATCCAGCAATTGGGCCAAAGAAAACTACCCCAGCCAATAACGATACACCACCAGGGATAATTGGAATAACAACTTGAACGATTTGGATCAAAACAAAAATCACTGGCCCAATAACTTTTTTATTGGCTAAGTATGCCTTCATTTTCGTTTGACTAGTAAAAATCCCGAGTCGGTACCAATAAATGACCAAGAAAATGATGATAATACCACAGACTACAGTCATGATATTAATTAATTTACGACTAGCTTTAGCTGATAAGTGCATAACTTTACCTCCAAATATCAGTAGCTTAATTTTAACAAAAAATCTATCTAATTGAGGCTTTTTTTATCTATCACAGAAAATACTTAAAAAAATCACTAAATTTAAGAAACATAACCATTCAATGGTTCTAATATATAATATGAATAGAATGATAAATATTTATTAAAGAGGTTAAACAAATGGCTGTAATTAAAAACAACATTATATTTGATAAAGAGAATAATTTAGCAGCAGACATCTATTTCCCAAACGATACGTCATCTGAAACAAAAATTTTGATTTTTTGGCATGGTGGCGGTTGGTTTCGTGGCGATAAAAGCAGTGCAAAAGCAATAGGCGTTAGATTAGCCAATGCAGGTTTCATGACTTTTGTTCCTAATTATCGCTTAGCACCGAAAAATATCTTCCCCGCAGCTCATAAAGATGCTCTTAATTTCGTAAAGTGGCTCTTAGATTCAAAATTTACCGACAAAGATGACCAAAAGAACATCGTTCAAATCGGTTCCAGCAGTGGTGGCACAATGGCGCTTTACATCGCTGGCAAATATGGATTCCCAACAGTAACCTGGTCTTCTCCTGTTGATTATTCTGAGTGGATGAAAAAACACGAGAAGGTTAAACCGTCTTACGAAGCTAAAGAAGAATTGGGACTAAATAACAGACATGATATCAATAATTCATTTTATAAATATTTTGCACTAACTTATGCTGGTAGTTCTGATCAAAAGATTTTACAGAAACTGGATGCGGCTTCATATGATTATAAGAATTTACAGCAACTAATGATGATCAATTCTGCCGATGAATTAACGCCACTTCCAACCGTTTTAAACTTCATTCAAACCCTTGCCGATCAAAACCATGAGGTTGAATTATTAGTGATCAAAGGCAAGCGCCATGCAATGGACTATGGTCCAGACTATCTTGATGAGTCACTAGACTTTCTATACCAAACTATTAAGCGCCAAAATAACAGCAAAAGTAAATTGGTATACTAGAAACTATTATTAAGCATTTATTTAGAAAGCGCTTTATAACGATTCATAGAGAGTTCTTTTAGAAAATAAATTTAAAATTTAAGAGGTAAGAAATATGTCTAGATACCAATCAATTAATCCTTATACTAATAAGGAATTCGCCAACTATAATAATCCAACCACAAAGCAAATAGATGACGCGATCAATTTAGCACATGCGCTATATAAAAAATGGCGACACGAAAAGCCAGAAACACGTACTCCAATTTTGCATAATATTGCCAATGCATTTCGTAAAAATGAAGACAAAATGGCTAAAATGATGACCTTAGAAATGGGAAAATTATTCGGTGAAGCGAAAGGTGAAGTTGAAATTTCTGCATCAATCTGCGATTACTATGCTGAACACGGTGTAGAATTATTAAAACCTGAACCATTAAAAACTAAATTAGGTAATGCATACTACTTAAAACAAGCAACCGGTGTGGTTATGGCTTGTGAGCCTTGGAATTTCCCACTTTATCAAATAATTAGAGTTTTTGCTCCTAATTTTATCGTAGGGAACCCAATGCTACTTAAACATGCCCACAACGTTCCAGGTTGCGCCGCTCTCGCCGCTAAAATCATTAAGCGTGCAGGTGCACCCGAGGGCAGTTTAATTAATCTCTACTTAAGCTATGGTCAATTAGCAGATGTTATTGCTGATCCAAGAATTCAAGGAGTTGCCCTGACCGGGTCAGAACGTGGCGGTTCTTCTGTCGCCGAAGCAGCTGGTAAGAACCTGAAAAAATCAACGATGGAACTTGGTGGAAACGATGCATTTATCGTTTTAGATGACGCTGATTCAGAAGTTTTACGAAAGGTATTAGCTGGAGCTAGAACTTATAATGCCGGTCAAGTATGTACTTCTTCTAAACGAATTATTGTCACCAAATCTCGTTACGACGAAGTTTTACATGAATTAAAAACCATCTTTTCCGGTTTAAAAGCTGGTGATCCGTTGAAGGCCGACACTACCTTAGCGCCAATGAATTCTGAACGTGCCAAAGAAAAATTAAGCGCACAAGTTAAAGAAGCAATAGATGCTGGAGCCAAAATCTTTTATCAATATCCTGAAATCAATTCAAACGGTGCCTTCTTTAGACCATTAATTCTGACAAATATTGATTCTAAGAATCCTGCTTTTGACAAAGAATTATTTGGTCCAGTTGCAGAAGTATTCGAAGTTGATGATGACGATGCTGCAATCGAACTTGCAAACAATTCAAGTTACGGTTTAGGCTCATCTGTTATCAGCAAAAATATCAAACATGCTCAAGATGTAGCTGCCCAAATTGAAACTGGTATGACGGTTATTAATGGCAGTTGGATCACTGCTGGTGAATTACCATTCGGTGGCGTTAAGAAATCTGGCTACGGTCGAGAATTAAGCAGTCTCGGTCTTATGGCATTTGTTAACGAGCACTTAGTAATTGATGTAAGTAAAAATAATTAAAAACTAAATTAAGATATAATAAAAACTCTGGATAAAATCCAGAGTTTTTTTACTTATCATCATTTTCCAATGGATCATGCTGTTTTCTAAACAAGTTAAATCCTGATAAACCAGTAGTCATAACACTTGCTAAAATCAAAAAGTAGGTTGATGCTCCAACTGATACGGCATAAGTTAAAAGTTGACTGGTTAGCTTGCTAAATAATCCAGTATTAGCACGGGTTACACTTGATAATCTAAATATAATATAAATCAAAAAAACAGATTCAATTAAAGATAGAATAAACGCTACTACTTGATTCCCTTTAGTATTTTTTAAAACATTATAAATTATAAAAATTGGAAACAAAATAAGTAACAACCAAATTGCATAAAGTAAAAATGCGTATGTAGAAGTTTGCCCCGACGATAATAATCTACCAGCTAAACTTAATAATACTTTAGAAACTGATACTCGTTCCGTATAAGTAATATCCGCCACAGACGCACCAGAACCAGTAAAAAGTACAATTAAGCTAATAAAAGAAGTCAGGACAACTGAAATTTGAATATAAGAGAAATGATGCTTTTTTCTCTTTTTACTTTCTTCTACATGAGGATGATTTTCATCAAACTTCTTACCCTTCGCACGAGCTTTTTGTCCATGATTTTCTACAGCATTAAAAGTATTAGAAGCAAGTTGGTTAATCTTCTCAGTTAACCGTCTATCAGACGTATATTCTTCAATATGATCTCTGCGATCACAAAGAATAAACAGCCAAACCATTAAGATCAAGAAACCAATCCATCCTAAGGACCTCGAAAAGCTCATAATGATCAATAATAAAACACCTAATAAGAAAACGATGGTTGCATTACTACGAATCCATTTAATCATCTTTTGAACAGTTGAATTTTGCTTTTTAGGATAAAACTCTTGTCGATAAGCTGCGCGACTCGCAATCTTAGCAGCCATATCCGGATCTTCTTTTTTAGCTTTTTGATGTTGGTCAGTGAAAAAAGTTTCACGATATTTTTCTAAATTAAATTTACAATTCGGGCAAACTTTATCATCATCTGTAATTGGTCGCCCACAATTTGGACAAGTAGTCATAAATTAAGCTCCTTACACAAATTATTTTTTAGTCTCCATAGTAAAAGTTTACCATTAATATTTATTATCTCACGTAAGTTTTCACAACTAATTTTTTATGCAATAAAACAGACTAACCTAGTGTTGGATTATGAATCGACGGATTCATGATCTGGCAC
>NZ_AYZC01000058.1 GCF_001436775.1 Lactobacillus acetotolerans DSM 20749 = JCM 3825 | reverse complement strand
AATTAAAAAAATCAATCTACGAGAAAGATTTATTTACACAAAAGATTTGACAGTTTCCGTCTTGAAGAAACATTGGCTAAATCAATGGATAAATAAGTAACATAAGAAGTAAATAAAATAAGTATAAACAATGGTACAATTACTGATTTTAAAAAACTTCTTTTACTTAAAACATTATAGTAAGCAGTAGTAAAGGTCTTTAAATGATTATGCGACGTAATTTTAAATAATAGCCGAACAATAAACGGCAAAATAAGCGGAGCCAACAAACTAAAAGCTATAATAGCCACAATAGTCAGTAACAAGAAAAGATTCGAATACGTTCCAACTAAAGAATCATCCTTACCTGAAAACATAGATTGAACTTGTACAGGATTTTGAAAGAATAAACTATATAAATAAATTAAACCAAGCAGACCAGCAAAACTAAATAAGTATCTTACCGGAGACATACCCTGTTTTCTTATTTTTCGGAATTTGAAAAAATGTTTTTGTTTTCCAACAAATATTCTTCTGGCATCCCCAAAACTTACAATAACAGTAAGAATACCCACAGATAAAATAGTAAATACAAATGACTGCGGCGATAAATACATAGTTACATGAGGAAAACTTTTCATACCTGGAGTTGAACATGACCAAGAATACAAACTACTTGTTAGTGGGTATGATAATAAATAACCTATTGTACCTCCTATTAAGCTAATCAACATCATTTGTCCGCTAACTAATTCAGAAAGTTGATTAGGATTTGCACCAAGCACTGCCCATAATTGATAGTCTTTACTAAAACTATTGATTAATAAACGGGTAACACCATTAATAATCAAAATAATAGTGATCACACCAAAAATTGCTGGAATAGCAAAAAATTGTACTGGATTAAAACGTCCATTATTTAAATGTGCATTTATAGTTGAAAAAGAGCCAATAAAAGTAAAACCTAAAACTATTCCTGCAGCAGTAAAAACGAATAACGTGCCTAACCACTTTTTCCAAGAATACTTAAATTGCCATAACATTAACTTAAACAAGGTGCTCACCCCTTCTCAATGGAAGCTAGCAAATCTTCAACTTTGGGTTTGGTAAAAATTTGTTCAATCTTCCCATCTTTTAAAGTAAGCGTCCGATCGGTTTTAGTTGCTAATTCAATATCATGGGTAACCATGATAACGCAGGCTCCTTGATCTACAAGCGAGCGCAGCAAGTTAAAAATAATTTCTTTAGAAGCAGAATCAACAGCACCGGTCGGCTCATCAGCAAAAATAATCTTAGCCTTTGTTAACAGCACACGGGCAATCGCAACTTTCTGCTTTTCCCCACCTGATAAATTTGCAACAAAACTATTCAAATCGGCAGCAAAGTTCATCTTATCCATTAATTGAACAACTGCTTGCCTATCAATTTTCTGTCCAGATAAACGTAAAGGAAGTACGATATTTTCAAAAACGGGCAAAGCCGGTACTAAGTTATAAGATTGGAAGATAAAACCAATTTCATGCCTGCGCATTTTAGCTGTTTGCGAAGGGCGTAAACGATACGGATCAATTGCATTAATTGTGACTTTGCCAGTAGTAGGCTGCATTAATCCAGACATACTCTTTAATAAAGTCGATTTACCACTGCCAGATGGACCAACAATACTTAAAAATTCATTTGCATAAGCAGCAAGCGACACATTATTTAAAATTTTAATTGTTTTATTCGTGCTGAGAGCAACTTCTTTTGTGATGTTGTCTACAGAAATTACTTTCTTTTTCAATGTAATCAGCTTTCTTGGAATATCAATACCGGATTAATTAAAGAAATCAGATATTTTAAGTGACAGGTTATTATTCTTTGCAAAATACTTTCTAAAGGCTTGAGCAAAACCCAATTTGTTTTCGTTTTTATGTTGGTAAACATCTTTCAATGCTAAACAAGCAGTGACAGCAAGATTTACGGACAAAATAATTAATACCCCTAAAACAATATATAAAACATAAAGCATTCCCTTTACCTCCAAGTAAAAATATTTAATAATTGTACCTCTGTATTACTTACTTAATACACTATAGAATAATGTTAAAATTGTCAATCTTTTTTCAAGAAAAAAACTCCAAAAGCTAAATTGCTTCTGGAGTAAATTGATTTTATTACTTTTTATACATATACTTTTGTGTGGCTTCTTTTGGATCCATACCATTTCGAATCTTCAAAGATAGCTCGATTGATACGTCCGCAATAATTGATTGTGGATCAATTACGTTATACGGATGATCCGGTGCCTTTTCTTGCGCCAAAGATAATTCTGTACAACCAAGCAAAATGACATTACAACCATAGTCATCATGCATCTTTTGTAAGATTTGATGATAAAGTTTACCATCGACCGTACCTTTTTCCTTAATATCGGAATAAATTAATTTGGTTACCATCGGCTGAATTTCAGGCCCACCAAATTCAACATCTCTATGAACTGACTTAATCTCATTTTCATACAAATGATCGTAAATCGAACCTTCAGTTGCAATGAGGCCAATCTTTTTTTCATTTGGATATTCTTCAATAAACTTATGAACCGCAATTCGCATCATATGTAGAAATGGAATATCCGTTAACTTAGCTAAATCATCATAAAAGTAGTGTGCGGTATTACACGGCATTACAAAGAAGTCAGGGTGTAATTTGGCTTGACCCAAAACATCATCCCGCAAATCATAATAGAAATTTGGTTTAGTATGATCTTTCAGATACGCAGTTCTATCGGGAATCTCGGCGTCATTAACCAAGATATAATTTAAATAATCCTGATCCCTCGTAATTTTAACCCGGTGATTAATCAAACGGATATAACTTTCGGTGGCTATGGTACCCATACCACCAATAATACTAAAGAAGTGCTTCATTGTTTTTCACTTTTTCTACTTTTTAAAGTGCTCCTTCTGATTTTCTAACTTATCGATCACACGTTGGGCAACGACAATATCAGATGGATACGGAGTATTAACGCCACGAATCTTTTGGAAGGCATCGGCACCCTTACCGCAAATTAAGACGACATCATCTTTATTGGACATCGCGACTGCATCGTAAATGGCCTTCTTACGGTCTAATTCAATCGTAACGTCACACTTAGAATGATCAATCCCTGAATCAATTTCTTCAGCAATACTCTTTGGATCTTCAAAACCTGGATCATCAGTTGTTAAGAAAGCCTTATTTGCATAAGCAGTTAAACTTTGACTAAAACCTGGACGCCGAGAAACACCCTTATCTCCCGGTGCTCCGACAACAACGATAATCTTCGGATCATTAAATTCCCGCCGAATAAAACTCATTAAAGCCATCATTGAAGCCTTATTGTGAGCATAATCAACAACGACCATCCCGTGATTCTTAGTCATTTCGGTTTGCATTCTACCAGGAATTGTGACGTGGCGGATACCCTTCGCACAATCATCATGGCTCATACCAGCTAAACCGGCACCAATAATTGCGGCGGTTCCGTTAGACTCATTAAAATCACCGATCATTTGCAGGGTGTAATCTCCGCTAATCTTTAAGTCCTTAACCTTATCGCTAACACAAGATAACTTGAAACGAGTTTCCTTCATATCAGTTTCTTGTGAGGCAAACCTAAAGTCAATTGGTTGCTTCAGATTTGGATTTTCAAAACTTTCATTTGCAAACAGGTAAATACTATCTGGATTAGTAGTTGTTGTTGCAGCGGCATAAATTTCATCAAAGTGATCACTTTCAGCATTGATGATACACTTACGTGAATTAACCAAAAGTTGCAGCTTACAGTGCAAATAATCCGCAAAGTTAGGGTGTTCATTTGGCCCAATATGATCAGGTGTAATGTTTAGGAAGAAACCTAAATCATAAGTTAAACCAAAGACCCGGTTTTTCTTGTAGGCTTGGCTGGAAACTTCCATTACCAAATGGGTCATCCCATTATCAACGGCACGACGCATATCTCTGAATAAATCCAGGGATTCTGGTGTGGTCAAACTGGACTTAAAGCTATCTTCAGGTCTCATCCCAACAACATCGTTAACTGAAGAAATTAACGCTGTTCGCCCGCCATCAACTTGATCCAGCATTCCTTTTAAGAAATACGCCGTCGTGGTTTTACCTTTAGTACCGGTAATAGCCACAACGAACAAGTCATCTTGGGGGAAGCGGAAGAAAGCTGCTGACAAAAGTGCCATTGCTTTAGATACATTCCGAACAATCAGAGCGTGCATCCCTTTACCCTCAGGATATGGCTGTTCAGCGACGTAACAATTAGCCCCATTATTCTTAGCCATCGATAAATATGTTGGCCTAAAACCCTTACCTTTGCAGAAAAACAAAGTATTGGTTTGGATGTCGCGGGAATCATAAGATACATATTCCATCTTAGTCGCGACAGTTTCTTGAACAGCACTTGATTTAAGCAAGTGGTGCTCTTTTAAAATTAAAATACAGGTATTTAAAGAAATACTCATGCTAAACCCCTCGAATAGATAATATTGTTTCAGTCAAAATTATAACACAGCTACTTAGCGTTCTGCGCCTTCTTTGGATCTAACGGTAAACGAATAATAAAGCTCGTCCACTTATCGTTAGATGTACAACGAATAGTACCGTGATGTAAATCTATAATACTCTTTGTAATCGATAATCCCAAACCGGTTCCACCCGTTTTGACATTACGCGATGTTTCTACCCGGTAAAAACGCTCAAAAATTTTCTTTAAAGAAGCTTCCGGAATTTTAGCACCATTATTTTCAACACGTAATTCAACTTGATCATTGTTAACCAAGTTAGCGATCAACTTAATCTTAGTCGCACCTGCTCCATATTTCAAAGCGTTGGTAATCAGGTTATTATAAACTCTTCCCAATTTTTCTGGATCTGCTTGAATAGTTAAGTTTTTAGGACGAGTTTCTACAACAAAACCAATACCCTTCTTCTCAGCTTCTAATTCAAATCCAGCTGCTACCTGTTCAAGCATCGAATAAATATGCAGAGGCGATAAATTTAGTTTAGTTTTGGTTGATTTCAGAGTCGTATATTCCAACAAATCATGCGCCAATGATTTCATTTGTTCAGCTTTAGTATACGCAATATTAACATATTTTTGTTCATCTTCCGGCTTAGCCAAGCCTGACTTAAGTAAACCAAGATAACCAATAATAGAGGTTAACGGTGTCCGAATATCATGCGAAACATTGCTGATCAGTTCATCCTTAGATTTTTCAATTGCCTTTTCTTCATTAATAGAATTAACCGTACTGTCAACTAAAGAATTAATGGAATCAATCACTTTTTGCAGGTCGGTCTTCACTTTAAAAGAAATGCGGTGATCAAAGTGCCCATTTGCAATATAGTGTAATTCTGAAATAACGTGCCGCAATTGCATTTGGTGGTAACGCCGAATTAAACGCCAATAAAGTACGATTAAATCGCCAATCCCCATCATTACAATAAAAATATTTTGCCAGGACCAGATATGCTGGCCACCAGCAAAAGCGACCGTTTTCTTTAAGAAAAAGATCCCATTAACTAAATTTTTATTTTGCAAAATTGTCAGGTTAATCAGAATAATAACTGACAAATTCAACAGAAGCAAAAGTACGACCGTTATAACTCCTTCGGCGAACAACTCACTTTTTTCAGCGGCAGTTAACTTTACACGCTTCTTTTTCATTTAATCAAGCCTCAACCTTATAGCCTACACCCCAAACGGTTTGAATAACATCTTCACCGCCGGTGGCCTTCTGAATTTTATCCCGTAAATGTGATACATGCACCATAACGGTTTTGGCTGAGACAACGGATTCTTGTTGCCATACCCGCTCGAAAATTTCATCAGCCGAAAATACCCGGTTAGGGTGACTTGCTAGAAGGTATAAAATACCGAACTCTAAAGCAGTCAATTGAATATTTTTACCATCAATCGTCTTAACTTCGTGTGAATCACGGTTAATTACAAGTGGACCGACTTCTAAGACATCCGGCTTTTCATCCTTAACCTGCTTTTGACTTCTGCGTAAAAGCGAACGGACACGAGCCATCACTTCTAACGGATTAAACGGCTTTGAAACGTAATCGTCTGCACCGGTAATTAAACCTTGAATCTTATCCATATCGCCCGTTTTAGCGGAAACAATGATAATCGGAATATCGGAATCTTTTCTAACTTCTTTGATTACATCGATCCCGCTCATATTTGGCATCATCACGTCTAAAATCATGAGTGCAATGTCAGGTGTAGTGATTAATTTAGTAATAGCTTCTTTACCACTATAGGCAGCAATTGGCTCGTAACCTTCATTTTTCAAGTAAATACTTAATAACTCAACGATTTCTTTATCGTCATCAACAACTAAGATTTTCACGAGGAAAACCCCCTCTCTTCCTATTTTTTAATCGTTTATTTTAATCTTTATTATCAGTCTGCGTATAGTTTATCAGACCTTGCGCCTAATATTTTAACCAATTTTGTAAGAATAAACTAAAAAACAGGCTTATTTTGTCTTTTTATTAAAAACCCTGATTTAAAATTGAAGTGCAACACAAATAGAACTTAAACAAAAAGGTCATGAAGTCCTAAACTTAAATTAACGAACTAGTTAAGAAAGGAATCTTCATGACCCAAGCAAATTTTAGCATGCAAACACCATATCATCAATTAACCAGCGAAGATCGCGGGCAAATCCAGGCTTTACATGATCAAGGCTACTTGCAAGCTGCAATTGCCCGCAAACTGGGCTATAACCGTTCTACGATTTGTCGGGAATTAAAGCGGGGCCGCGTTAGACAGCGGGATAGTAATTATTTGTTTTATTACTGCTATTTAGCTCATATACAGCCCAGATTTATCATGAAAAAAGCCGGGCCAGGTGCTATAACCATAACCTGCTAGACAAAGATGCCACTTTCTTTCGCATGCTTAACCGGCATTTTAAAGCTGGTTTCAGTGCCACCAGTATTGATGAATTCGTAGGCCGCTTTAAGTTAATCCATCCGCATTTTCATTGCCCCAGCACACCAACGGTTTACCGTTATATTGATCAGGGGCTATTACGGATTAAGAATGTTGACTTGCCCATGAAACTGCGCCGGCAGCGCAGGAAACACCACGGTAATGGCCATGCCCCGTACCATAAACGTTTAGGTCCTTCAATTGCGGATAGGCCGCAAGAAGTTGTACACCGGAAGGTGCCATTCCATTGG
>NZ_AYZC01000057.1 GCF_001436775.1 Lactobacillus acetotolerans DSM 20749 = JCM 3825 | reverse complement strand
ATTTAATTTAGACATAGTAAAAGCCCCAAAAGTGTCCAACTTTTTGGGCCTATTACAGTAGAAATGGTCCTTTTAGTATGTAAATTTAAAGTTTATTTTTTATCATCAGATTTATCCCAAACTTTTTTGATCGCTGGGACTGCACCTAGATTACTCATTTCATCTTTTCCAACTACGACCAAGTTATCCGGGCCTTCTGCCAAATGATTAAAGCTATCTAAGCTTTGGTTTCTAAAGTAACCATCGCTTGCTTTGGCTAAGCTAGCTTGTAACTGATCAATTCGGTATGCATCTGCATTAGCTTGGGTCTTAACTGCTTCGGCCTTGGCTTTAGCAGTGGCGATTAAGGCTTCATTTTTAGCTTTAGTAGTTAATTCAATGTTCTTAGCGGCACCTTCAGCTTTTTTAATAGTGGCAACTTTCTCACGGTCAGCGGTTAACTGTTTGTCCATTGCTCGTTGAATTTCTGGGCTAGGTAGCAACTCATCGACGTTGACCCGAACAACCCGGATACCATAGATATCGGTTAAATCTCCGATAGCCTTAGATAACTGAGAATTAATTCGGCTAGTAGAACCTAATGCTTCATTTAAATCAATTCGTCCGATAATATCTCGTAAATGACCGCGGATAAGTTGAACCATTGATTCAACGGAATCAGTATTGTTGTAGAAATATTTGTAAGAATTGGTTACTAAATAGTTTAAAGTTAAACTGGTAGTAATTTCAGCATTATCCTTGGTAATAATTGAATATTTAGAAATCTCTAAAGGCTGTAAGGCTAATGAAACCCGGCGAATTCGTTGAAAAAATGGCCAGATGAAAACAAATCCAGCTTTGACGGTTCGTGTATATTTACCTAGAGTTTCAACTAAACCTTCATTATTTTGGGGTACAACGCGAAATCCTGCTGCTACGTATATGACTAATAAAATGACGATAACTAGTAATAAAATGAAAAATGTATTCATAATAATTTCCTCCTTTTAATTATTGGATTTACTAGATTTTTTGTTAGATTTATTTTCATCCTCAATTAATTGATTATCCCGGACGTTTTCTGGAATTTGATTAATTTCTTCTTGGCGATTTTCCAATTCAGGTGCATCGGTTTTATATAAACCAGTGGTTGAACCATGATGGTGGGTGTACAAAGAGGTGGATTTAGAACCTAATTCACTTTGTAATTTTTCCATTTGCTGGAAGTTAGTTGAGTAATCAAATTGGGATGGATTGGTTGGGATAAAACCTATTGGTGTGTAGTATCTAAGCAAGTTATGATTATTGAGCAGATCAGAATATTTAAGTGACTTTTTACCAATTTTGGCTAACTGGCTAATTTCTACTTTTTCCTCTGGCGTGAAATTGATGATTTCTTTACCATTTTTACGATCATAAACCGTGCCTTTTATACCTTTACCACCAACAATAACATACTTTTGACTGACAATAGTCCCATTACGGAAGACTACCCACGGTTTATATTGAGGTGAAAGTAGGTCATTGCCAAATTGAATATAATTCTTGTTTGAAACTCCTAAAAGATGAAGCAAAGTAGGCAGAACATCAATTTCACCAGAAACCTCATGGTTAATTTTACCTTTTAGGTTAGGAGCGTGGATCATAAACGGTACTCGTTGCATTTGTACATTATTATAGGTGTTCCAGGTATCAGAACTCTCCCCAATAATTGGGGCCAAGGTTTTATTTTCAGAGTTAGTTAGACCATAGTGATCACCATAAATGATTACCGTCGTATTTTTGTAAAGACCGGAACTCTTTAAGTAGTTAAAGAATTCATGGACCGCTTCATCTAAGTAATGAGCAGTTTGAAAGTAATTATTGATTGTCTCGTCTTGGGTGTCGGTAGTCTTAAACTTTGGATCTAGGTCTTCTTGATCCATTGAAAATGGAATGTGGTTAGTGACAGTGATAAATTTCGTATAGAACGGTTGTTGCATTTGCTCCAGATATTTAATGCTTTCGGCAAACAATAACTTATCTTTTAATCCGTAACCAATTTTATCGTTGCTAGCCCGGCTATAATAATTTTGGTCGAAGAAATAATTGTAGCCTAGATTCTTATAAACATCATTTCTGTTCCAAAAGGTGCCTACGTTCCCATGAAAAACAGCGGACGTATAGCCTTGATTACGCAATATCTGCGGGGCAGCCTGAAAGGTGTTTTCTGAACCCAATGAGGTAAAAAGCGAGCCATCAGAAATACCGTAAGTACCAGTTTCCAACATGTTTTCGGCATCACTGGTTCGTCCAAGCCCAACTTGATGATAAAAGTTGTCAAAACTGATGGTATGTTGGTTTTTATAAATTGAATTTAAAAATGGGGTTACTTCTTTGTCGTTGACCTTTAAATTAATTAAAAATTGTTGGAAACTTTCCAGGTGGATAATAATGACATTTTTACCTTTTTCCTTACCAAAGTAGCTGCTGCTTGCGGGAATTTGATTTTGTTTAGTAAAGGTTAAAATATTATTCAAATCCGACGCATTTGCATTTTTAGTTACCTGAACCGTTTGCGCACTTTTAATGCCATCATAAACAGTATAAGTATCAATACCCAGATATTTAACAACGTATGAGCGGTCAAAGGTATTACGCAAAAGCCGGGGACGAGAGGATTCGGCTAGAAACATATTTAAACCAAGCAAAAAGGCTCCAATAGATGTAATTGCAAAGGGTGTTAAGAGCCCGTATGATTTAGGGTCAATTTTAATTTCTTTAATTGCAAGTAAAATGATGATAATAATTAGATCTAGCCAAATTATAAAATCTGTTGGATGAAGTAGTGCTACTGCACTTTTACCCAGTCCTGGAGCTACTTTGCCAGCATTTGTCATGGTTTTAACGGTTAGGAAGTCAGAAAATTGCCGGTAATACAGAACATTTGCGAACAAAAGCACCGTATTTAGGAAATCCATGAACAGCATAGCAATATAAGAAATAATTGGTTTAGGAAAATAGAAACCGATACCAATAAGTAAAATTGCTGTACCTAAAGGACTTGTCCACATAATAATGTGTTGGTATGGGTCAGAAAGTCCTAAATTAAAATCAAAATAAGCTACAAAAAGATATTTAATCCAAAAAAGCACTACTAAGAGCGTGAAAAAGCCAGTGCGAGTTTGAATAAAATTTGTAAAATCTCTCTTTTTCACCATAAAGGTCTCCTTTAATTACCCTAATTTTAAAGGTTAAAAGGTATTTAGACAATCTTTTCGTAAGAGTTACACATTTTTTAAGAATTATCACTAAAAAAATGAGTATAATTTATATTGAAACTTACTTATATAGGGAATTGATTAGTCATATGCTTTTTTTAGGACCACTTTATAATTTATTAGCACGTCTTTACGCTACGCGAATTAATCATTTTGCATTGATAAAATTAAGTTTATTAGCAATTGATAAAACGATTTTATATTTTTTAATCTTCGTGGTTTTGCGCCTGATTTGGCTTCTTTTTGTCCGCAGGCGTAGGACGATTAGATCGGAAGCTATGTTGTGGTTATTTGCTTTTTACATTATTTTAGTTTTAATGTTAACTACCTTTCGGGATACATACTTTCCGTGGCAACTCACATTTCATTTCGACAGGCCCTTAAGTGATATTAACCTTGTCTTTATGAAGGAAACATGGAAAATGTTTTATGCACAAAGTAGGGTCGACTTTATTTATAATTCATTTGGGAACGTTTTATGCTTTATTCCTATTGGACTTTTAACACCAATTGTTTTCTCAAAAAAGCAGACATTTTGGCGGGTTATTTTATTTGGGATCATTTTCTCAGTTATTATCGAGGGGATGCAATTCCTTTTAGAAACCGGCGTAAGTGATATTGATGATGTTTTCTTTAATACTTGTGGTACTATTTTAGGGTATCTTCTTTATTTAGTGTATAAACGAATTAGGAAAAACTTCTAAATAATGGAGGATACTGGTATTTACTAAATAAGATTGCTAAAATAGATTTATGTAATATATAAATTTATCTAGTTAGGGAGCAGATTTATGAGTTTAATTAAATTTGATAGTAGTAAACTAACGCCATTTGTACATAAGAACGAATTAGGTGAAATGCAAGCTTTAGTTAACGCTGCTAATACTGAACTTCGAGATGGTACCGGAGCCGGTAACGACTTTCGTGGTTGGTTAGATTTGCCAGTAGATTATGATAAAGATGAGTTTAATCGAATTAAGAAAGCCGCAAAGAAAATCCAAGGCGATTCAGATGTTTTAATCTGTATCGGTATTGGCGGTTCTTACTTAGGTGCACAAGCTGCAATTGAATTTTTGAACGGTGCATTTTATGGTAAAGAAAAAGGTAAGTACCCAATAGTTGTCTTTTGTGGTAACTCATTATCAGGTTCTTATCTTTATGATTTAATCAACTGGTTAGGTGATAAGGACTTTAGTGTTAACGTAATTTCCAAGTCCGGTACTACCACTGAGCCATCCGTTGCATTTAGAATTTTCAAAGATAAATTAGTTAAGAAGTATGGTAAAGATGAAGCTTCTAAGCGGATTTATGCAACCACTGACCGTAAGAAGGGTGCTTTAAAGACTGAAGCTGATGCAGAAGGATATGAAGAATTTGTAGTTCCAGATGACGTTGGTGGTCGTTATAGTGTTCTGACACCAGTCGGCTTACTTCCAATAGCAGCTTCAGGTGCTGACATTGATCAGTTAATGAAGGGTGCAGCTGATGCTCGTGCCGATTACACTGACACTGACTTAAAGAAGTCAACACCTTATCAATACGCCGCATTGCGTAATATTTTGTACCGCAAAGGCTTTACTACTGAAATCGTTGAAAACTATGAACCAACATTAAGAATGTTTAGCGAATGGTGCAAACAATTAATGGGTGAGTCTGAAGGTAAAGATCAAAAGGGTATCTTCCCAGCAAGTGCCAACTTTACTACTGATTTACACTCAGTTGGTCAATACATTCAAGAAGGACTTCGTAACTTATTTGAAACGGTTATCCGAGTTGAAAATCCAACTCATGACGTTAAGATTCCTGAAGATGCAAGAAACTTAGATCAACTTGATTTCTTAAAGGGCAAGAGTTTGAATTACGTAAATGAGCATGCCTATGAAGGTGTTGTTTTGGCTCACACTGATGGTGGTGTTCCAGTTATGACTGTTAACATTCCAGATCAAACTGAGCATACGTTAGGCTACCTTATTTACTTCTTCGAATTAGCTATTGCTATTTCTGGCTACTTGAATGGAATTAACCCATTCAACCAGCCAGGTGTTGAAGAATACAAGCGTAATATGTTTGGCTTACTTAACAAGCCGGGTTATGAAGACTTACATGATGACTTAACTAAGCGCTTTAATGAAGCAAAATAACTCAGTACATTTGATAGTGTACGTTTAATATAATTGGTGCTTAACCAATTAAAGAAAGAGTAGAAGCAAATAGCTTTTACTCTTTTTCATTTGAAAGGAGAATTTTTGTGAAAGAGAAAAAGGTAACATTAAAACATGTTTTAGCTATTATCAACTGTGCTTTCATGGCATTTGTTTCGATTCTGACTGAAACGAGTTTAAATGTAACTTTTCCAACATTGATGAAGCAATTTCATGTTGGTTTGGGTACGGTTCAATGGACAACAACTGGTTATCTGCTGATGATTGCTATTATTATGGTTTCCAGCTCTTATTTGAATGAGCGGTTTTCTGCTAGACAATTATTTTTGACGGCAGCAATTGCATTTATCATCGGTTCGTTAACTGCTGGAATTGCTAATTCTTTTCCAGTTTTACTGATCGGACGGTTGATATCCTCGTTTGGTGCGGGATTATCTATTCCGCTTTTGTTTAATTTGGTAGTTGAGTTAATGCCCCGTGCTAAATGGGGCTTTTATATGGGAATTGCCGGTTTGGTAATAGTACTTGCTCCCACATTAGGCCCAACTTTGGCGGCAGTATTATTTACTTCTTTAATTGGCGTTTGATTTTCCATATTGTGGTTGGATTGGCAGCAATTGTGCTGATTGTTGGCCTCTTTGTAATTGGTCAATACCATGAAAAGAAACATCCTAGTTTTGACTGGCTCAGCTACTTTGTTATTGCGGCAGCTATGGTGATCTTTAGTATTGGCTTTGATCAAATTAGCAATGGCTTAAACAATATCTGGTTCTGGGTAAGTATGCTGGCAGTGGCTTTGTTAATTTACGTATTCATTAAACTTTCTAAAGTTAGCAAGAAAAAACTGATCAATTTAGATGTCTTTAAGAATAAAGCATTTGCTTGTGCTGTGATCGCATATTTACTTCTTCAATTTATTAATTTAGGAACTAGTTTTGTTTTGCCTAATTATGTCCAAATTGTAAATCATTCATCTTCTCTTATTGGTGGATTAATTCTACTTCCAGGCAGTATTATTGCGGCAATTCTTAATCCATGGTTTGGCCACCTTTATGATTTTAAGGGTGCAAAATTACCACTTTATACAGGTACGTGGATTTGTTTAGTTGGCTGTCTATTATTAACTGTTTTTGGCTTAAGTTTATCAACTATGATGGTCGTCATTTTCTTTGCTTTAATGATGATCGGTAGGCAGATGGCGTTCAATAATACGATGGCGGAAGGAATGAAAATCCAATCTGATAATCTTCATACTGATGCCACAGCTGTGTTTGAAACTGGTCAGCAATATGCTGGTTCAATTGGGACCACTGTTATGGCAACTATTATCTCGACCTGGCAAAAGAAGCAGGGTAGTTATGCACAGTTGACCGCGCACGGAAGCAGAATTGCTTTTCTTGTGTTGGTAGTAGCAAGTGTTATTATTTTGCTTTGTTATTGGACTATGTTTAAGCTTGAGAGAGCAACAAATAAGGATTAAATTACAGCTATAATTTATTTATTAATTTTTGTTATGTTATAAATTGCTGTAATAAAAATATTTTTTACGCTGACAGCTGTAAACATTTGATAACACTGGCTTCTGAAATAACCATTTTTAATAAGTTATCGTACAATAATTAAAAAACGTAAAAAACGCTTACATTTTTTAAAATTATCATTATAATTTAAGTAAAGGATTAAAGAAAAAAGAGGTTTTTTAAGATGATGTGCGATAACGTTTATATGAAGATTTTATGGGTTATTATTTATGCTATTACTGCTTACTTCAGTTTTACTGGTCAAATGATGCCGGCTATGTACTGGATGTCAGGCGGTATGCTTGCTGAAGCTGTAGTAGATTTGATCTGTTACTTCTTACCAGGTCACAAAAAGTGCCAAAAGAAATAAAATAATTTATAGAATGAAAAAAGGCTGAAGCTAACCCCTAAAACTGGACGTTAGTTTATTACAAATTTACACAATTTTCTTT